>CACKYN010000004.1 GCA_902604355.1 uncultured Pelagibacteraceae bacterium | reverse complement strand
ACCGCTCAAACTGGAACCGGTAAAACTTTAGCCTTCACAGTCCCAATGATTAATAAATTAATTAAAAATAAAAAGGCAATGGCTTTAATTGTTTGTCCTACAAGAGAACTTGCAACACAGGTAATGGCAACTATTTTAAAATTAAATGTTAGAGAAATAGGAATTGGTAATGCTCTTTTAATTGGTGGTGAGAGTATGCAAAAACAACTTAGAAAGTTAGGCAAACGTGCAAGAATAATAGTTGGTACTCCTGGACGAATTAATGATCACCTAAAGAGAAAAAGTTTAGATTTATCAAAAGTTAATTATTTAGTCTTAGATGAGACTGACCGTATGCTTGATATGGGTTTTGCTCCTCAAATAGAACAGATTTTAAATTTTGTACCAAAAGAACATCAGACATTATTATTTTCTGCAACCCTACCAAATGATATATTAAAAATATCTCAAAGGTATCTAAATAATCCAGAAAGAATATCTGTTGGATCTTTATCAGCACCAATTGATAAAATTAAGCAAGAAACATTTGAAGTCTCACAGGATAAAAAATATCATGAATTAATAAATCAACTTGTAGAGAGAAGCGGATCCATTTTAGTATTTGTTAAAACTAAACATGGTGCTGATAAAATAGTTAAAAGACTTAAATATGATGGTCATAGAGCTGATGCTATTCATGGAAACTTAAGACAAAGTAAACGAGACAGGGTTATCAATGGATTTAGAAATGGACACAGTCGTATCCTAATTGCAACGGATGTTGCAGCACGGGGATTAGATATCCCAGTGATCAAACATGTTATTAATTACGATCTACCACAAGTTCCAGAGGATTATGTTCATCGAATAGGACGAACCGGTAGAGCTGGTAAAGAAGGTTCTGCTTTGACCTTTTTAACTCCAAGTGATCAATCCATGTGGAATTCTATAAGTAAATTAATAGATCCAAATTACAAACCACCTCAAAGAGATAGAGGTCAAAAGAAAAGTTTTAGAGGCGGTAAAAAAGGTAAGGCTCCATTTAACAAAAGAAGAAAATTTAATGATAACAAAAAAGGTAACTTAAGAGATAAAAAGAAGTTCTTTAAAAGAGAAGATGATAAAAAATCTAATTTTAAAGGCAAAAAGAAATTTTTTAAAAAAAATAAAAATAAAAAATCTAAATTTATTGATAAGAAAAAATCATTTGGATTTACCAATAATCCCAAATATTTTGGTAAAAAATCTGATGAAGTAGTTGAAAAAGACGATAAAAGATCATCTTTTAAAGGAAGAAAAAAATTTAAAAGAAGACAAAGACCTAAAAAATTTTCATTTAAAAAACATAAAAAGAAGTAAGATTTAATTAGAAATTTTTTGTATCAATGATGCTGTATTGTTTGTTGGTTTATTAACATCCTTTGAAACCTCATGAAAAACAAGATCAGGAACTTTGCGTTCATTCAAAAATGCTGAGCCCTGTAACTCTAAATTTAAATAACGATTAACATCTGCTTGATTAAGAATTACTGGCTGACGGTGATGAATTTCTTTAATATTTTCTTTTGCTTCTTCTGTAATTAAACAAAATTGGTCCTCCTCAAAAATACCAGCAAAATAAATTACATTACTATCTTTTCTAACAAAATAATTAGGAGTTTTTTCATTCTCTTCCCTCTTCCATTCATAAAAACCATCTGCAACAGCAACACATCGGTGATTTTTAATCAGTTTTTTAAAAGAAACCTTTTCATCAATTGTTTCTAATCTTGCATTAATCAATGCTTTAAATTCTTTGTCTTTAGCCCAACCAGGGATTAATCCCCACTTTAAAGCCTCTAAAGTGTTACCATTTTTATATTTTTTTATAACTGGAAGTTTTTGATAAGGATGAGCGTTATAATTTTCTGTATCCTCAACTTGAATAGCAGATTTTACTAAAGAAGAAGTTTTAGTAACTGGATTTTTAACAACATACCTTCCACACATTATATTGATTGTTGTTTAATTAATTCTTCTATTTGTCTTATCATTATATCTGGAGATTGCATTGAAGGGTGTATCTTTTTTGCTTGTTCATAACTAAGAATTGCTTTTTCATAATTTTTTAATTGTATATTTACTAAACCTTGTCCTGCCAAAGCACCAAAATGTCTTGCTTCTATTGCTAGAACCTTATCAATATCATCTTGGGATTTTTTGAATTCTCCTATCAGATAAAAAACTGTTGCTCTTTTATTCCATGCCTCAGCCCAATTTTGATCAAAATTTATAATCTCTGTAAAAATTTCTATAGCTTTCACAAATTGTTGGTCTCTTACAAACTGAGAACCTTGCTCTAACCTTGCAGTAAGTTTTACATCAGTTGGATGAGTACTCCAAATTTTCCATATTTCCTGTTCAACAACAGATGATACTTTTGACTTGTTAGCCTTTAACTCATTGAATAATTGGTTAAGTCTAACATCTCTTTCATTTGAAAAGGAGCTCGTCTGAGAAAATAAATAAAATAAGAATATTAAAAAAAACCTTTTCATAGTTTAATATTATCAAAAAAAGGATTTAGAGTCTTTGGTCTTAAGTGTCTTGGTTGTTTTTTTTACAACTATAAAATGAAATATCTTTCTCTTTTTCATCAGAGTTTATTTTGCTGGTAATTTCATGGATCAATTCTCCGGTACTTCTAGTGTAGACTGCAGACTCAGAATAATTTCGTTCTTGATCAAAAGCTTGTATCAAAATTATATCTTTATTAGATATTTTTACTTCCAAATTAATCTTATTAATAAATTTTGATAAATTTTTTATAACTAATATATCTGGATTTTTTGCTGTTATTTTCAAACTTTCGATATTTTCTCTTTTAATTTGATCATTTGTAAAAGAAACAAAGTTATGTTCTGCGTTTTTAACAATAACTTTTTCAAACTTACAATTAAGATCTAAATCCGTTTTAAAAGAAATATTAATATTTTTTGCATAAACATTGCTAGTAAAAAAAAGGGTAATTATCAAAATAAAATATTTCATAAAATATTATTTTAAAATTTCATTTAAAGGGGTTATTTGGCCAATTTTAAAAATAAGCGCATCCTCTTTTTTGAAACCATATTTTTCCGCATTATCTCTAAATCGATCTCTTGGTTCCATAATTGGCTCTAACGATAATACAAAAGTACCCCAATGCATACCAATTACTTTTTTACTTTTTAAATCTCTGGAAATCTCAAGCGCCTCTTCAGGGCTAGTGTGATAAGATGATTTATCTTTATATGGGGTTAATGGATAAAAATTATACGCTCCAATATTTATAATATTAATATCTATTGGACCATATTTTTCACCAATCTCTTTATAAATATTTCCAACTCCGGTATCACAGGCAAATAAAATTTTTTTTCCATCATATTCAATTAAAAAATTTCCCCATAAAGTTTTATTGGTATCTGTTAAACTGCGTTTAGACCAATGAACCGCTGGTAGAAATGTTATTTTCATTTTTTCATTGATGATGATTTCTTCATACCAATCCATTTCATTAACATCGCTGTATCCATTTCTTTCAAAATACTTACCTAGCTTTAAAGGAGCCATTACTTTGGTATTTTTGAAAGGGAATCTTCTGATTGTCATCATGTCTTGATGATCGTAATGATTGTGGGTTAGTAAAAAAATATCTACAGGAGGTATTTCTTTTAAATTTAAAGCTGGTTCAGTAAATCTTTTTGGTCCAAATATTAACGGACCTGCATTTTTAGAAAAAACAGGGTCAGTTATAATTGTTGTATTCCCTAATTTTATCAAAAAAGTTGCGTGCCCTATCCATCCAATATAATCCCCATCTTTATATTTTTTGATATCAGCTAATACTTGTTCCTTATCTAAAACATGATCCTTTGGAACAGTCATGTTGAGTTTCTTTTTTTCTTTATTAAATACTTTAAAAGACCATTTAAAATTCCGATCTACTTTAGGGGAACCTAGAGGGTTTCTAAAGGTGCCGTCTGGCAAGTGATGATAAGGTATTTTGTCCATATATAAATACAAAATTAATAATAAATGATAAATTTATAAAATTATAAATTTAATTTTTTTTTTTATCTAAAATAGCAATAATACTTTTTTTAATATTTTCACTTATTTTTATTGTTCCTTGTTGGTTAGGGTGTATCCCGTCTTGTAGATTTAAACTTGGGTTAAGTGCCACACCCTCTAAAAGAAAAGGTATTAATAATAAATTATGCTTCTTAGATAATTTTGGATAAATAGCATCAAAGTCTTTCTTATATTTTATGCCATGTGTTGAAGGGGCGATCATTCCAGCTAAAATTATTTCTATTTCTTTATTTTTTGCAATTTCTATTATTTGTTCTAAATTTTTTTTTGTTTCATCTGGTTGAATTCCTCTAAGCATATCATTTGCACCCATTCCTAAAATAATAAGATCTATCCCTGGATCTGATAAACTCCACTCTGCCCTATTTAATCCACCTGAAGAAGTACTGCCTGAAACACTTCCATTTATAACTTGAATATTAAATCCATCTTTTTTTAAATTATTCTCTAAAACTATGGATAAATGATGTTCTTTAGGTAAACCATAACCAGCCATCAGACTGTCTCCAAATAATATTACCTTTTCTATTGCACTTGCATTTATGTGCACTAGAAAGATTATCAGAATTTTTGTAAATAAACTTTTACTCATGTCTTCACTTCTTAAATTAAAAAAAATAAATCTCAAATACCAAACTGGTAAAGATAATATCAGAGTTTTAAATAATATAGATTTAAATATTAAGAAAAAAGAAACTGTTTCAGTAGTAGGTGAAAGTGGTTCAGGAAAAACCAGTTTAATAATGCTTGTTGGTGGATTAGAAAAGCCAACTTCTGGTAAGATTATTTTTCAAAATCAAGAAATTACAAGCCTTAATGAGGATGAAGTTTCAGAAATTAGAAAGAAAAATATTGGAATTGTATTTCAATCTTTTTATTTAATCCCAAATTATACTGCAGTTGAAAATGTTGCTTTAACACTTGAACTAAATAATTTTAAAAATCCTGAAAAAGAAGCAAAGCTTTTTTTAGATCGTTTTGGTTTAAAACATCGTTTTAACAATCTTCCTAGTCAATTATCTGGTGGAGAGCAGCAAAGAGTAGCTATAGCAAGAGCGATTGCTATGAAACCTGAATTGATTTTAGCTGATGAACCAACTGGTAATTTAGATACAGAAAACTCTACATTGATTTCAAATATATTATTTAAATATGTGAAAGAAGAAGGTTCTTCTTTAATTATGGTAACTCATGATCCTAAACTTGCTGATAAAGCGAAAAGAAAAATTAAAATTAAAGATGGAAAAATCAAATAACTCATCAGAATTTAATCTAATACTTAAATATGCTCTAAAAGATTTAAGTAGAAACTATCACAAAATCTCAAGCATCGTTATAACTCTGTTTATTAGCCTTTTTATTTTAAGTGCTATTTTCACAATCGAAGATAGTTTGAAAAAAGAGCTAAATGATAATGCCAAAGCATTATTAGGTGGAGATTTAGAGATTGATTACAATCGTAATCAAGGAAACTTGGATTTGGTAAATCAAGTCAAAGAGTTTGCAACAGTATCTCAAATGATTGAATTTAGTACAATGCTTTCAACAACTGGAAGAGAGAGAAATAAATCTTTATTTACAAGAATTAAAACTGTGGATGAAAAATATCCACTTTATGGTGAAGTTGATTATGAGCCGATCGACGCTTATGAGAGAATGCAAAGAGAACCAAATACAATTTTAATTAATGAAAGTTTATCAAAGACACTTAATATAAAGATTAACGAGCAGGTTAAAGTTCAAGACCAAAACTTTACTGTCATTGGAATTATTAAGTCAGTACCAGATGTAAGTGGATTTGTTGCATTTGGTGATTGGGCCCTAGCTGGCAAACAAACTTTAGAAATATTAAAACTAAATGGAATAGGAAGTTTTTTAAATTATGAATATAAAGTAAAATTTAATAATGATGATGATCCAACACAAATTGAAAGAAAAATTGAAAATATTTTCAAAAACGATCAAAAAGTAAAACTTAGATACCCTGAAAATTCAGCAAGCGGTATTAAAAGAATTATTAATAATTTTTCTCAATTTTTATCTCTTGTATCTATAAGTGCAATGTTGATCGCAGGAATTGGAATTGCAAATACCTTGTTGTCTTTCATCAATCAAAACAATATGTCAATTGCTGTTAGAAAAGCAGTAGGATTTTATTCTGGAAATATCAAAACGCTTTATTATCTACAATTATTTATTTTACTTTTTGTTATTACTGTAATTTCTTATGGGTCTAGTTTCTTAATTGTTCCAATAGCAGATAAATACTTGTCTGATGGTTTGGGATTAAACGTTTATCCAGTTTTTTCTTTTTTGAATTTTTTTAAAATATTTTTAGTTGGATTGCTAGTCCTTATAATTTTTTCTATACCAACAATAAGTTCTATTGATCAAATAAAAGCTTCTAACTTGTTTAGGAATGTATTTCAAAATTTACAATTTTATTATTCAAAAAAATCAGTCGCTGTAAGTTTTATTTTGTTATCTACATTAATTTTATTATTTACAATTGGCACTGAACAGCCGACATATAGTTTGGGATATTTTGTAGCTTTTTTTGTGTGTTTAATAGTTTTTTTCTTACTTTCAAAATTAATTATTTTTTTTCTAAAAAAATTTAAATCAAGTTCAATTGTTTCACTAAAAGTATCAATTAAAAATATTACTCAAACAAAAAGTATTACTCCTATTACTGTAATGTCTCTAGGTTTAGGCGTTACATTATTGTTAACTCTGGCTTTAGTGGGTACTAACTTTCAAAGAGAAATAGCTAAATCAATACCTGATATTGCACCTGATTATTTTTTTGTTGGTATTCAAAAAGGAGAACGTGAAAAATTTGTGCAGGGTATTTTAGATATGGATAAAGATGCAAACATTGAAATAGTTCCAATGGTTTCATCTGGTATTGCAAAAATTAATGGGGTTGATCCTAATACATACATCAAACCTGATAATGATAGTTATTGGGTAATTGGAAGTGAACGGAGATCATCATGGGTAGAGGATATTCCAAAAGACAATCCAATCTTAGAGGGAGAATGGTGGGATTTATCTAAACCAAATCAGTTACAAATATCACTTGATGCTAAAGTTGCAAAAGATTTTAATATTCAATTAGGAGACATTTTTACTTTAAACGTATATGGTAGAGAAATTGATGGAGAAGTAATTAATTTTAGAGAAGTAGATTACCGTGATCTAAGTATTAATTTTGCAATGCTCTTTAACCCGCAATTTGCGAAGCAAATTCCACATGAATACTTAGCAACAGCAAAATTTAATTCTGATAAATTTGATGAAACAGAAATGTTGGAGATAATGCCAAGTTTATCAATGATTAAAATTGCAGATTATCTCTTAAAAGTAACTGCAGTTTTAAATAAAGTATTCATTGCTGTTACTTTAATTTCTGCTGTAACGATTATTATTGGTTTAATTGTAATATCAAGTGCAATTATGGTTCAGGGAAAAATTAAAGAATATCAAAATCTAGTTTTTAAAATCTTAGGTTTTTCAAAAAAACAAATTATTTTCTCATCCTTAATTGAATTTATAATTATTTTTATGTCTGTGATTTTGATTGCAACATTTTTTGCTGTAATAGGTTCTAAATTTATAATGGAAAATATATTTGAATTAGTTTGGCAGTTTGATTTTAAGGTTTTATTTAATTTAGGTCTTTCTATTGGGCTTGTTACTTTAATATTAATTTTAATTACCAATTTAAAATATTTAAATCCCAAAATCTATCCGCTTATAAGAAATCAATAATTTTTTAAGATTACGTAAGTCAAAAAAACTAAGAGATTTTATTTCCAACGCTTTAAAGAATTCATTAATTTTGATCCTAGAGGGCTTATAGGTTCTTGAAATATAATTTCTCTTTTTGTTTTGTTTTTTACTAGTTTTAATAATTTTGTAGCTAAACCTTGCTTTCTAAACAATGGATTTACAAAAATATATTCTACTTCTCCAATGCTATTAAATCTTACAAAGCCTAATGTTGTATTGTCATTTTTGAATGTAAATACACCATCAGATTCATCAATTTTATATTTTGAAAGATCAATTTTTGGCATTATCTCTAGTAATTTAAGAGTAAGAGAATGATTGCTGTAATTACTATTACGGAACTAACAACAATATAATTAAGTTTAATATTTAATTTTTTTTCAACAATGGCAGTAATTTTTTCCCAAAACAAAACGATCAAAAAAACTACAACAGCAGGAATTATAAATTTTATCATTATTTAGAATTACTATAAACCTTTTGAATTTCTTTGCAAAATTTACCCTATCTGTTAAGGATTTTTGAAAATGAATAATAAAAACTTTGGCTTTGGTACGCAGATCAGAAAATCTCCATACTTTGACTCTACAGTTAAATGGGGTGCCACTGGTTTTTCTGTCTATAATCACATGTATATTCCAAGAGATTTTGGTAGCCCTGAGCAAAACTTTTGGAACTTGATTGAAAAATCAATACTTTGTGATGTTGCAGTTGAAAGACAGGTCGAAATTACAGGACCTGATGCTTTCAAATTTACTCAACTACTTACTCCCAGAGATCTTTCAGATGTTGCAATTGGACAATGTAAATATGTTTTAATTACGAACAATCAGGGTGGAATATTAAATGACCCAGTATTATTGAGATTAGCTGAAAATCATTTTTGGCTTTCACTTGCGGACAGTGATGTATTGTTATGGGCTCAAGGTGTTGCAGTTAATTCAGGTTTGAATGTTAATATATCTGAACCTGATGTTTCACCGTTACAGTTACAAGGTCCTACTTCGAAAGATGTCATGGTTAAACTGTTCGGTGAGAGTATTAAAAATTTAAAATATTATTGGTTTAAAGAATATGATTTAGATGGCATACCTTTAATTGTTTCTCGAACAGGCTGGTCGAGTGAGTTTGGTTATGAATTATTTTTAAGAGATGGTTCTAAAGGAAATGACTTATATGAAAAAATAATGAATGCTGGAAAAGAATATGGTCTTCAGCCAGGTCATACATCTTCTATAAGGAGAATTGAAGGTGGAATGCTATCTTATCACGCTGATGCTGATATCAATACAAACCCATTTGAATTAGGGTTTGACCGTTTAGTGTCTTTAGATAACCATATTGAGTTTATAGGAAAGGCTGCTTTAAAAAAAATCAAAGCTGAAGGAATAAAAAGAAAACAAGTTGGCTTAGAGATTAATTGTGAACCGCTAACTGGTCCAAATACAACTTTCTGGTCTATTGAAAAAGATGATAATAAAATTGGTAAAGTAACCTCTGCTGTATATTCACCAAGATTAAAAAAGAATATTGCCCTTGCAATGGTAAGTATAAAAAACTCAGAAATTGGAACTAAGTTATACGTTGAAATAAATGAGAATAAATTTGAAGCTATTGTAGTTGAGAAACCTTTTTACGATCCAAAAAAGAAAATAGCTAGTTGTTAAGTCTTAATTTTGTAACCTTTTTTTAGTAGTACAGATACAACAGTTACACATATAACTAAGAATAAAACCATTAAGCTTACACTTATCCATATATTAAAATCAGAAACTCCATAAAACGCAAAACGTAAACCGTTAATTAAATATACCACTGGATTAAAATAAGTAACTGTCTGCCAAAATTCTGGCAGCATATCTAAAGAGTATAAACTCCCTCCTAAAAAAACCATTGGTGTTATCACAAGTGTTGGAACAATTGACATTTGCTCAAAGTTAGAGCTCATCAGGCCAATTAAAAAACCAAACAAAGCAAATGTAAAAGCAACAAGAACTAGTAAAAAAATCATTAGCAATGGGTACATCACTTGAACTTCCACAAAAAAAGTAGCAGTAATAAAAATTACTACTCCAACTAATAATGTTTTGGTTGCTCCAGCACCAACAAATGCTAATACAATTTCAAATGTAGAAATTGGAGCTGCTAGAATTTCATACATTGTACCGTTAAATTTTGGAAAGAATATACCAAACGAAGTATTACTAATTGATTGAGTTAACAATGTGAGCATTAATAGTCCTGGCACAATAAAGGACCCATAACTTATACCATCAATTTTCTCAACATAACCACCTATTACTGAACCAAAAACAATAAAATATAATGAGGTTGAGAGAACTGGTGAGAACAAAGATTGCATTAATGTTCTTTTGAAACGATCCATCTCATGAAGATACATTGCTCTAAATGCATAATAATTAAATTTCATTATTCTCCTTCACTAAACTAACAAATATTTTCTCTAATGTAGTTTGCTCTGTTTTAAGATCCTGAAGTTTCAAACCTGCATCTTTTAAATCTTTTAGTAAATTAGTTATACCAGTACTTTCTGCGTTAACATTATAAGTATAATTAACTGATTTATTATCACTTCCTATTTCTAAGTTATATGGTTCTAAACTGCCAGGCACTTTATTTAACTCATTTTGAAGATTTATAGTTAATTTTTTATGACCCATTTTTTTTAACAATTCATCTGTCTTATCGATAACAATAATCTCTCCTTGATTAATTACAGCTACTCTATCTGCGATTGCTTCTGCTTCTTCAATATAATGAGTGGTTAGAATTATCGTTACTCCAGTCTTTCTCAAATCCTCAACCACTTTCCACATATCTCTTCTGAGCTCAACATCTACCCCTGCTGTTGGCTCATCCAAAAATAATATTGAAGGTTCATGAGATAATGCCTTTGCAATTAAAACTCTTCGCTTCATACCACCAGATAGCTGTCTAAGTCTTGAATCTTTTTTATCCCATATACTTAAATCTTTTAAAATTTTTTCTATATGCTTTGGGCTAGGTTTTTTTCCATTCAACCCTCTTGAATATGAAACATTATCAAAAACCGTTTCAAATAATTCTAATGTCAGTTCTTGAGGAACTAATCCAATTCTTGAACGTGTCTCACGATAATCTTCAATAATATCAAAATTTTCGACAGTTACTTTTCCTGATGAAGGTGTTACGATACCACAGATAATACTAATTAAAGTTGTCTTACCAGCACCGTTTGGTCCTAGCAAAGCGATAATTTCACCTTTTTTAATATCTAAATTAATTTTTTTTAAGGCTTCAAATCCATTGTCATAAACCTTTGATAAATCTTTTATTGTGATTTGATTTGCTGACATTTTAACAAGTTATATAGAGACAATTTGTGGGATTACAATAAATTTTAATTTGTTGTAATTTTTACAGATGAAAAATATTTTTATTTCTTTTTTGTTTCTAATTACATTGAATGCCAATGCTATGGCGAAGGAAACAACTTTTGACCAAAAACTGTTTAATAAGGCTCAATCTGAAGGAAAAGTTATTATAATTAGTTCCTGGATTAAATACTGTTCGTCTTGTGCAGGACAAATGAAAATTTTAAATAAAGCAAAAAATGATGGTAAATTAAATGATATAGAGTTTAATAACATTGAATATTTTTCCTTTGATGTAACAAACAGAAACATAGCTGATTTATTCAATGTTCAATATCAAACAACTCTTATAATTTTCAAAAATAAAGAAGAAGTGTATAGAAGTCTTGGTGAAACTACCAAAGACTTAATTTATGAGGCTATAAAATCCTCAATTTAGTAATCATTATTTTTTTATTTTTAAAATCACAGCTGGCAAAAAAGTTGCAATTAAAAATGATAAAAATAATAAAGATTGAGCAACAAAAGGGCTAAATGCTTCTGTTGGTACCAACAATCCCACCAATAAACTTTTTGAAAAATCTGGAAAAGGAAACATTAAAAATCCTGCAATTAATCCAACTATTATTGAAATATATGCAGTTCTTTCATTAATCTTTTTATTATAAAAACTATAGAAAACAGTTAAAACAAAAGCACAACAAAATAAATCTGCTAGCAAAAATAAATATAATATATCAAATCCTTTAGAAGCAACAATAAATACAATAATTGACAGTCCGATAATGAAATATTTAGAAAGTTTATAATAATCAGTTTTATTGTTAAAATTAAATGTTGCTTTGCCATCAACTACAAGCAGACTTGATATTGCATTAATTAGAGTATCTACCGTTGAAATAGTCAAAGCCAGACCAAGTACGATAATTAATAATGACAATAATTCAGTTTGTTCCTTTAACAGTAATGTAAAAAATCCAAGATCTGGTCTATTGGTTGGATCAACTGAAAAAGATACCATGCCAATAAAACCCATTAGGAATACTATTGGAACAATAATTAAAAAGGAAATAATTAATCCTTTTTTAAGTGTTTCATAATTTTTAGCAGCATAAACTCTTTGCCAATTACCTTGGTGAAATAGATTTGTTGCAGCTACTGCGATAAAAAAAGTTAGACCTGCAGTATAGCTTGGTACATAAGAAGAGCTTAAGAGCTGAGGATTTTTACTCTCAATAAACTCAAAAGAAAAATTGTCTCCATTAAATAATGTAATATGTGAAATTGATATCAATAACAAAACCGCTATGACAAACATCTGAATATTATCTGTAAAGATTGAAGCTCTCAAACCTCCATACAAAGTATAAGTTAAAGTAGAAATAATAACTATCAATGCAGTAATCCATAATTCTGTTCCAGAAATATAATTAATTAGAACAGCTACAGCTGTGACTTCTGCGCATAAAAAAATAAACATATAAAAAATTGTCATTAGTAAAATTAATTTAAATAAACTTTTACCAAATTTTTGTCTCATATATTCAATAAGTGAAGAGCCTTTAGGAAAGTCTGATCTAATTTTTTTTCCTAAATAAATCAAAAATATCATCGGAAAACCAGTTCCTAATGCATAACCAATTACTGCTCCTATACCACCCCATGTTGAGGCTGAAGCTGGTCCAAATAAAATCCAAGCACCTAAAGCTGATGCAACCAAACTTGTTGTAAGTGAAAACAAACCAATATTTCTGTTCGCGGTTAAATAATTATTTATTCCTTGGAATTTTTTTGAATGATAAATTCCAAAGATTACAAATATTAAACTTATAATTATTACTAACGTTAATGATGATGATTGACTTATAAAGTATGTTTTATCCATTTTATCCCTTTCTGAATTACCGGACAGGTTCTTAGGGTATAATCTCAGTCTATAAAGACACCCCTTTTAAATTTTCTATTACATATACGTTGTAAAGAAAAGCTTAAAAATTTTTTTAATTTTATTTTTGACTTAGAATTTCAACCATACATTGAGTTGCATAATCTCTCCACTCAGAGGAGGTTTTATTTTTTAAACTATTCAAATGATCTCTATTACTTTGAATGTCATCTTTGTGCTTTAATTTATCGGCACCGTTTAAATTTGCCTCCATATTAGATAAATTAGTTTCCATTGCATTTATCCAGCTTTTTCCAAGCTCAACACATTTTTGATCGTCTTTTTCGTCACAAATTTGCTTAAAAAAATTGAATATTACATCATCAGTCTTAACAGAGCTGCTCATTGACTATTGATTGCAGGTTCCAATTGACTCTGGACCACATGTTTGTCCATTAGTCCAAGTTGCACCAATTAAATTAGCACCATCAAAATTAGCATTAGTTATATTTGAAGAGGTAAAGTTTGACTCCATTAAATTTGAGTTCTGAAAATTAGCTTCAATTAAAGTTGCCCCCATAAAATCCACTCTTGTTAGATTGGCACCAGTGAAATTTGTTTTTTCAAAATTGGCACCTATAGAAACTGTTTCATACAGATTAGCTCTTACAAATGTAGACTCGGGAAATGTTCCAAATGATAAATTGGAGTTCATCATTATGCTTTTGTCTAAATTTACCTGAATAAAACTTGCAAAAGACAAATTAGAATTTGGGAAATAACTTCCTTGTAAATCTTGTGCATCAGAAAATCTACAATTAGAATAATCTACACCTTCAGTTAATGGATCATCGCATGCGGCATTTGAGTTAACAGAAAAAAAAATGCTTAGTAAAATTGTAAGAACTAACTTTTTCATAAGTAAAATTAACAAATAAAATTTGGCAAAACAATGAATGTTTAAAAGTTTAAAGATTATTTAACAATGGCATTTGTGAGTTTTTGAAGTATATCTATCATTTATGAAAGAATATAATATTGCAGCTATTCCTGGAGACGGGATTGGAAAAGAAGTGGTGCCAGAAGGAATTAAAGTACTTAAAGATGTAGCCTTAAAACACCAATTTAAAATAAACTTTACAGAATACGATTTTGCATCGTGTGATTATTATGAAAAGCACGGAAAAATGCTTCCTGATGATTGGAAAGATACTCTGATTAAACATGATGCAATATTTTTCGGTGCAGTGGGAATGCCAGATCAGTTGCCTGATCATATTTCTTTATGGGGATCTCTCCTCCAGTTCAGAAGAGAGTTTGATCAATATATAAATCTTAGACCAGTTAAGCTTTTCCCAGGTGTAAATTCACCATTAGCTAATAAAAAACCTGGAGATATTGACATGATGATTGTTAGGGAAAACACTGAAGGAGAATATTCATCTGTTGGTGGAAGAATGTACAAAAATACAGATCGTGAAATAGCCATTCAAGAAACAATTATGTCAGCTCATGGAATTGATAGAGTTCAAAAATTTGCTTTTGAATTAGCAAAAATAAGAAAAAGAAAAAAATTAACAAATGCAACGAAGTCAAATGGTATTTCGATCACCATGCCATTCTGGGATGAACGTTTTGAAAAAATGAAAAAAAATTATCCTGAAATTAACACTGATCAATTTCACATTGATATTTTGGTAGCAAGATTTGTTTTAAACCCTGAATGGTTTGATGTAGTTGTGGCATCAAACTTATTTGGAGATATTTTATCTGATCTGGGACCAGCTTGCACTGGAACTATTGGAATTGCTCCATCAGGTAATATTAATCCAGAAAATAAATACCCGTCATTGTTTGAGCCAGTACATGGTTCTGCACCTGATATAGCTGGAAAAGGAGTTGCTAATCCGGTTGGACAGATTTGGTCTGGTGCAATGATGTTAGATTATTTGGGGGAAAAAGAAGCTGCGAATTCAATTGTAACAGCCATTGAAAAATCCTTAAAAAATGAAAAAAATAGAACTAAAGATTTGGGTGGTGAAAGCAATACTATTGAATGTTCTAAATCTATTTTATCAAATCTTTAAGTTTTATTTCTTATAAATTAATAAAAATTATTTTTTACTTAGAATTAAGTTATTCCACCATCAACAACAAAACTTTGCTTTGTGCACCCTGAAGACTGATCTGATGATAAAAATAATACCAAGCTAGCTACATCATCTGGTTTAAGTTGTCTTTTAATTGCCTGACTATCTAATATAAGTTTTTTGTATTTAGGTGTAAGCCAGTGCTTTATCTGTCTCTCTGTGGCAATTGAGCCTGGTATGACAGAATTAGTTCTAATATTGTATTTTCCAAATTCTTGAGCGAAAGATCTAGTTAAACCGACCACAGCTGATTTTGCCGTTTCATAAACAACTTTATCCCCTTCTCCTAATACCCATGATACTGAACTCAGATTAACAATAGATCCTGATTTGATTTTTTTCATACCTTTTACAACTGCTTGTGCAGCAAAAAAATAATGTTTTAAATTAATCCCCATTCTATTTTCCCAATACTTCTCATCAACTTGTTCTGTAGTGTGCCTATCATCATTTGCAGCACTATTAATTAAACAATGAATTGCACCTTTTTTGGAAATGATATCTTTAATAATATTTTGTAATTTTTTAACATCCAAAATATTACATTCAATGAATTTAGGAACTCTGAAACCCTTTTTTTTTATCTTTTTAATTAATTTATTAGATGATTTAATATCAATGTCTATGAAGTAAACTTCACTTTTTTGTTCACAAAAATATTCAACAATAGTAGCTCCAATTCCAGAACCACCTCCAGAAATAAATACTCTTTTATTTTTTAAATCTGAGTATGTTACCTTCATAATTAAAGTCTTTCCTTTGTCTTAAAATCAAATAAAGATGTATGTTTTAAATCAAAATATAATTTCATTTCTTTTTCAAGTTCAATCTTAATTGTAGATGGGAATTTTGCTAGAATTTCTTGATTTGAATAGTCTAATGTGACTATTTGTTCATGACCAATATACTCACTTAAATCAGCTCGTAAATTAATATCAAAGTCTTCCTCATTTAATTTTTTAAAATAAATATGCTCTGGTCTAATTCCAAAATATATTTCTTTGTTATTTAAATCTGACTTTTCTATAAAGTCATAATTATTAATTGGAACTTCTAAAGTTGATCCATCAGCAATAAATGAAATATTATTTGAATTTTCAATTAATTTGCCTTTGATTAAATTCATCGATGGTGATCCAATAAAATCTGCTACAAAAGTATTACTAGGTTTATTATATATATTTTCTGGAGTATCATTTTGTTGAATTACTCCGTGATTCATTATGGCAATTTTTGTTCCTAAACTCATTGCCTCTGTCTGGTCGTGAGTTACATAGACTACAGTAGTTTTTAATTGTTGGTGAAGTTTTTTTATTTCTCTTCTCATTTCTACTCTTAATTTTGCATCTAAATTTGATAATGGTTCATCAAATAAAAAAATTCTTGGCTCTCTTACTAAAGCTCTACCAATAGCAACTCTCTGCCTTTGACCTCCAGATAACTGAGATGGTTTTCTTTCTAATAATTTATCTACCTGTAAAAATGTTGAAACTTTTTCCAATTGTTCTTCAATTTTTTCTTTTGATGTTTTGGCTTGCTTAAGACCAAAAACCATATTTTCTTTTACATTCATGGATGGATAGAGTGCATAAGATTGAAATACCATTGCAATATTTCTATCTTTTGGCTCTACTTTACTAACATTATAATCATCTATAAAAACATTTCCCTCATTAATTGTTTCAAGTCCCGCAATAATATTTAATAAAGTTGACTTTCCACATCCAGAGGGTCCCAATAGAACTAAAAAATTTCCCTCATCAATTTCTAAATTAATTTTTCTCAATACCTCAGTCGTTCCAAAGTTTTTTGATAGTTCCTCAATTTTTAAAGTTTTCATGCTTATCCTTTCACGGCTCCTGAAGTTAATCCTCTAATAAAATATTTTCCTGCTAAAACGTATACAATAAGTGTTGGTATTCCAGCGATAATTGCTGAGGCCATATCGACGTTATACTCTTTAACACTTGTGCTTGATAAAACCATATTATTTAAAGCAACCTGAATTGGTGCTGCCTCTCCAAATGAAAAAGTTGATCCAAACAAAAAGTCATTCCAGATTTGGGTAAATTGCCAAATAACAGTTACAACTATTATTGGTGCTGAAATAGGAAGTAAAATTTTAAAAAATATTTTAAAAAAACCTGCCCCGTCTATTCTTGCAGCTTTCACTAATTCAGTAGGTACTGAAATATAATAATTTCTAAAAAATAAGGTAGTAAATGGAATTCCGTAAACTGTATGAACTAATACAAGCCCTACAACTGAATTTGATATTCCTAAAGTTCCCAGAGTTCTAGCCATAGGAAGTAATATTGCTTGGAAAGGAATAAAACATCCAAATAATAAAAATAGAAAAACCCACTGATCTCCTTTAAATCTCCATTTAGTTAAAACATAACCCGTCATTGCTCCTATGAATGTTGAAAAAAATACTGCTGGCACTACCATCTTAATTGAATTCCAAAAATAGGGTCTTAAAAAAGTATCTCCTGCTCCGTAACCTCTTCCACCCCAAGCAACTAACCATGAGTCAAAATTTAATGAGCTAGGCCAAGTTAAAAGTGTTCCTTGTCGAATTTCTTCCATTGTTTTAAGAGAAGTAACAACCATTACATAAAGAGGGAAAATAAAATAGGAGGCAAAAAGAATTAAAATAAAATACAAAAACCACCTTAAAAAAATATTTGTATATTTAGATTTTTGTTCTAGTTCTTTATAAGAAGATGATTGATAGTTATCTTGCATTTTCTCTCCTCAGTTCTGAATATAAATAAGGAATTATTACAGCGGCTACAGCCATAAACATCATCATCGCACTTGCTGCAGATAATCCTACTTGACTTTTATGAAATGCTGCTTGCGTCATAAATAAAGCTGGCATTGTGGTTGAAATACCTGGTCCACCTTGTGTTAAGGCAACTATAAGATCATAACTTTTAATAGATATATGAACTAAAATTACAAAACTTGTAAAGAATACAGGTCTCATCATAGGCAGTAATATTTTCCAATAAACAGTAAATAAACCAGCGCCGTCTATTTTTGCAGCTTTTACAATCTCATCCTCGACTGATCTTAATCCAGCTAAAAATAAAGCCATTACAAAACCAGCAGATTGCCATACACCTGCTATAACAATTGTGTATATAGCCATTTCCCTATTGACCAACCAATCAAAAGTGAAATTTTCAAATCCCCAATCAATAAACATTTTCTGTATTCCAAGAGTTGGATTTAAAATCCATTTCCATGCAGTTCCAGTAACAATAAATGACAGTGCCATTGGATATAAATAAATTGTTCTTAAGACACCCTCAGCTCTAATTTTTTGATCTAAAAAAATTGCTAAAATTATTCCTATAACAATGCAAAAAATTAAAAATAAAGCTGTGAAAACTAATAGGTTATCTACCGATATTAGCCATTTTCTAGAAGCCCATAACTTTTCATATTGTCCAAAACCCCACAACTCATATTTTGGTAAAATTTTTGAATTTGTAAAAGATATATATAAAGTCCAAAGCACAAAACCGTAAACAAACCAACCAATTAGCCCAACTGCTGGAGCCATTACGATTTTAGGTAAATTTTTTTCTAACCACTTGAACATTGTAAATATTTTTTTGATTAAAAAAAAGGCCACTTAGTTAAAAGTGGCCTTTAGATTTTTTATGTATTACATATTAGCTAGAACTGAGTCAGCTAATGCGTTTGCAGCATCTACTGAAGACATATTAGAATTAAAGTGTTCTGTAATAATATCTTGTAGAGCAGCTTTCATAGTATTTCCTTGTGCCATACCATGAGCAAAACTTGGAACTAGTCCACCACTAGCACCTGCAGTTTTAATATCCGCGTTTGAAGTTTTTGCACATTTGTCAAACTCATCCATTGAAACATCTAATCTAGCTGGAATAGAACCTTTGTATAGGTTAAATACTTTTTGGAAGTTTTTACCCATCATTAGTTTTGCTAACAATTTTTGACCTTCTTGTTTATCTGGATCACTTGTTTTATAGAATATAAAGCTATCTACATTGTATAAGTAACCATTATTAGAAGGAGTTGGAGAACAATAGTAATCTACTCCGGGTGTTTTACCAGCAGCAGTAAACTCTCCCTTAGCCCAGTCACCCATAATTTGAAAACCTGCTTTTCCTTCAATTACCATTCCAGTAGCAACGTTCCAGTCTCTTCCTGGACTACCTTCATCAGTATAACTTTGAAGTTTTCTCATTTGGTCAAAAACTTTTACTGTAGTCTCACTTCTCAAACAACTTTCTTTCAGATCTACATAGCAGTTCTTATAGTAGTTATTTCCACCAATACCCATAGCAACGGCTTCAAATACTGTAGCATCTTGCCAAGCTTGACCACCATGCGCAAATGGAATTATTCCCGCAGCTTTAAGTTTTTCAGCAGCAGCATTAACTTCATCCCAAGTTGTTGGAACTGAAATACCATTAGCATCAAAAACAGCTTTATTTGCCCACATCCAGTCAATTCTGTGGATATTTACAGGAGCCGCGCAATATGGTCCGCTGTTATTTTTACATTTATGTACTGCAGCAATCATTGGATCCAATAACTTATCCCAACCTTCTGATTGAGCAATTGGATCAATGTTATATGGTGCTACTACACCCTCTTGGTCATACTCTTGAATTGTAGGACCTTTTATTTGAGATGCAGATGGAGGATCACCAGCAACAATTCTTGCTTTTAACGCTACATTAGCAGCGTCTCCACCACCACCTGTTACAGGCATGTCTAGCCACTCACCACCATTAGCAGCAAAATCGTCTTTTAAAACTTTTAAAGCAGCTGCCTCACCACCTGATGTCCACCAGTGCAAAACCTCAATTTTTGGTCCTGCATAAGATGAAGTAGATGTGAATGCAAATGCAATTAAAGCGATTAATAATTTTCTCATATCTTATCTTCCCTTTATTGTTATTTATTGTTTTTATTTAAAATGAGACTATAGGTAGATTTTGGGCATAAAGTAAATTAAAAATATTTTACAATCAAAAGTTGATATTTTTATTTTCAATTTTTTAAAAGTTCTTTAAATAAAAAAATGTAATGCTTGTTTTATAATTCAATTTGGGGTTGAAAGTTCAATTTTTAAGGATTCTACCAAGACGAGCTGCACCTCTAACACCGCTTGCATCACCAAATTTCGGTTTTAAAAAAACACCTTGGTATTCTTTTCCTATAACAAATTTCTTAACCATAGACTCTACTTCACTCAAAAAATCAATTTCATTTGAAACTCCACCACCAAATATAAAAGCATCAGGATCTAAAATATTTATAATACTTGAAAGAGACATAGCTAAATTTACTTTAAAATCATCTATAAATCTTTCTGCGTCTAAATCATGTTTTCGATTTAATTCAAAAATCTCATTTGTTTTTAAATTTTTTCCATAAAGTTTATTAAATCTTTTAGCTAATCCCAAACCAGAGATAAAACTTTCAATCTCAGCCTCTCTAGCATTATTTGAGTCAAAATTTTCTTTTTTTGCTGCAAAATATGGAATTTGGTTATGCCCCCACTCACCTGCTACTCCATTTGGACCACTGATGATTTGTTTGTCAATTACAAGTCCACCTCCTGCTCCTGAACCTAAAATAATACCATATACTATTTTGTAATTTTTTCCCGATCCATCAATTGCTTCAGATAATGCAAAACAATTTGCATCATTTTCACAAAAAACCTCTTTACTAAGTGCTTTACGTAAATCATTTTGAAAAGGTTTTTTTTCAAGCCAGTAACAATTTGGTGCATTTTTTACTAAACCTGTTTGAGGTGAATGAATTCCTGGGTGACATACACCTATAGGTAATTCCATTTTAAATTCTTTTTCTAATTTTTGATTAATATCTTTAATAGCTTTAATTATTGATAAATAATCTTTAGGACATGCAGTCCTGGATCTGTGTTTCTCTTGACCATTTTGTTCCAAGACCACAGTTTCTATTTTTGTAGCACCAACATCTATACCTATTTGCATAACTAATATGTAGCTCTGCCACCACTTAAATCAAAAACAGCAGCTGTTGAAAATGAATTTTCTTCACTAGATAACCAAGTAACTAAAGATGCTAATTCCTCAACTTTTGCAAACTTATTTCTTGGAATTTTTGAAAGCATATAATTGATATGTTCTTCAGTCATTTGATCAAAAATCCTTGTTTTTGCAGCAGCAGGAGTAACACAGTTTACTGCTATATTTTTTTGAGCAAGTTCTTTTCCAAGTGATTTGGTTAGACCAATTACCCCAGCTTTTGATGTACTGTATGCGCTAGCATTTGGATTACCTTCTTTTCCAGCTATGGACGCTATGTTTACTATTCTTCCATAATTATTTTTTTCCATAAAAGGAACTACTGCTTTACAACAATAAAAAACTGCATTGAGATTTAAATTAATTACTTTATTCCACTCTTCTATTGGATATTCTGCAACTGTAGTATTCATACCTGCCACACCAGCGTTATTTACAAAAATATCTATTTTTCCGTGTGTGCTCTCAGTTTCGGTTAATCTTGTATTAATCTTTTTGAAATCACTGACATCTACTATTTGATAAGATAAGTTTTTAGAGTTTATTTTTTCCAGAGCTTTTTTAGCTTCACTTTCGTCAATATCCCAAATAACAACTTTTGCTCCTGACTGTATAAATCTTTCTGTAATTGCTAAACCAAATCCTTGAGCTCCTCCTGTAACAACAGCAACTCTGCCTTTTAGATCAAATTGTATCATATAATTTTTTTATTTTTTTTGGATCTTATTAAAGGAAAAGCAAGTGCAATTAAAGATAAAATAAAGAATGTTAACGCAATGGGTCTAGTTAAAAACATAAGCCAATTACCATCAAATATTACAATTGATTGTCTCAAAGTTCCTTCAACGAGTTCTCCTAAAATTAATCCAATAATAACTGGAACAACTGAAAAACCGTACCGTCTCATAAAAAAACCTAGCACACCAAAAAATAACATTATCCATACATCAATTATTGATTGGCTTAGTGAGTAAGTTCCACAAACTGATACTGCAAATATCATTGGCCATAAAATTTTATTAGGTACAAGAGTAATTCTTGCAAAAATTTTTGCACCAAAGAAACCAAAAATAAAAAATAAAACATTAGCTACTAACATTGCACCAAAAATTCCATAAAGAAATTCAGGTTGTTCCTTAAATAAATCTGGTCCTGGTCTTACTCCATGGATAATTAATCCTGTTAATATGACTGCTGTGGTTGCACTTCCAGGGATACCAAGTGCTAATGTAGGAACCATGGCACCCCCAGTAGCAGCATTATTTGCTGCCTCTGCTCCTGCAATTCCTTCTACAGATCCTTTTCCAAATTCTTCAGGATTTTTTGAAAATCTTTTTGCTTCTGAATAACCAATTAAAGAAGCAACAGTTCCTCCCTCTGCTGGTAATACTCCTATAAATGATCCTATTCCACTTGATCTAAGAATTGTTTTCCAAGTTTTTTTATAGTCATCTTTAGTTGGAAGTTTCACAGCTTTTAGGGCTACTCTCTTAAATACTTGATCAAGTAATGTAGATTGGGTTAACATTTCGCTTATAGCAAACAAACCGACAACAACTGGAATAAATCCTATACCTACTGAAAGTTCATTTATACCATAAGTAAATCTATCTATTGATGTCATAAAATCTTTTCCAACTGTTGAAATTAAAATTCCAAAAGCTCCTGCTATTAAATTTTTTATTGGACTGCCATCCCCGATTGAAGCCAACATAGTTAAACCGAAAATTGCTAATGCAAAATATTCAGGTTGACCAAATTCATACGCAAGATTTGCCAATATTGGTGCGAAAAAAACCAAAACTATGACACTAAATATCCCACCAACTGTACTTGAAACTGTTGCCATACCTAAAGCTCTACCTGCCTCACCTTTTTGAGCCAAAGGATATCCATCCAAACATGTTGCTGCCGCAGCTGGAGTGCCGGGTGTATTTATAAGTACAGCAGTGATTGCTCCTCCATATGTTCCTGCGCAATATATAGATGTTAACAAAATAATTGCAGATAATGGATCTAAAGTCATTGTAAAAGGTAATATTAATGCACCACCTGTCGTAGGTCCTAAACCAGGCAGAACTCCTAAAACTAATCCAAATAAAGTTCCAAATAACAAAACTAATAATAGCTTTGAACTAAACAAAGGAGCCACCATTAAAATTAAATTATCCATATTAATAATAGTAAAGATTAGTGATTATTCCAGGAGGAAATCTTAGTCCTAAAATCATTTCAAAAAAGATAAAGACAACTAAAGGAAAAATTATACTTACTAGTAATAAATAAAAAATTCTTCTTTCACCCCAATAATAAGAAACAAAAATTGACAATACTGAGATTGCTAGAAAAAAATCTAAAGTTTTTGAGATAATTATAAAAATAATGAAACTTAAAATTGTAAGAAAAAAAGGCTTTGGTAAACTTTTTTCTTTTTTCCAAGGTTTTTTAAAAGACAAATAATAAATAATTGAAGTTAACCCTATAATTAAGACTAGTAATCCCTTCGGGAATGTTGCTGGTTGAATACCCCTGTTTAAAATTGGTGGAACAGTATCAAATGAAAAAGTTGATATTAGTAAAATTGTTGAAACTAAAATAATTGCAAAAAAAACTTTAAATTCTGTCCTAAAAAAAAAGGGCAAACTTTTGTTTGCCCTTTTTTTATCACGTACATTATTCATATTGAGAAATGTACTTAGTTAAAATTACTTAATGTAACCTAAAGCTTTAAGTTGAGCAGTCATTTCTGCAAGCATAGTTTCCATTTGCTTACCCCACTCATCAGCTCCAACTACACTAGTTGAATCGAGACCAATGTCAGTTAAAAAACTTTGGAAATATTTATGCTCCATAGCTTTTATCATTGCATCCTCTAATTGTTTTTTTCTGTCAGCAGGAACACCTTTTTTTGTAACAAAGCCTCTTACTGTAGATAAAACAACTGGAATTCCTAATTCAGTAGCCGTAGGAACATTACTTAATTTTTCCATTCTATTACTTGCTAAGACAACTGATACACATAAAGTACCATCCTCTATTTCAGTAACAGCTTCACCTAAATTTAAAACACCTACATCAATATCTCCTTTGATAAGGTTAGTTTTAATAGGTCCTACACCTTTATAAGCTACGATAGTTGGGTCTGTTAATTTTCCTTTTTTAGTAAAAGCAATAGCACTTACATCATCAATACCACCTACATGTGTTGTTCCATATTTTAACGATTTTGATTTTTGAGCACTAATAAACTTTTTTGCATCTTTGATGTCATTTTTACAATTAACAACAAATAATTGAGGATCATCAGTTCCTCTCGCTAACGGTTGCATATCACTTAATTTAACTTTGGTTTTTCCCAAAGCCATAGATACAGCATGTCCAGTAGTCCAAGTTAAAGTATGATTTCCATCTGCTGGTAAAGTCATCATATAATCCATAGATGCAGCTCCACCACCACCTTTTTTGTTAACTAATTGCATATCTTGTTTTAAATATCTTCTAGTTCTTAATAACATCATTCTAGTAGTTACGTCTGTACCACCACCAAAACCAGCATGTGTAACTGCTTGAATTGGGTGACCATCTGCTTTTGCAGATGTAATCATCAACGGAAGTGCTACAACGAAGAATTCGGTCACTAAAAACGCAGCAGCCAAAAACAACTTAAAGCTTTTTTTCATTATTTCCCTCTTTAGTTAATTTATATTTAAATATATAACCATACTCCAACATAAGAGGTAAAGAAAAAAATGTCTGAAAATAAAAACAATATAGCTGTTTTATTAGGTGACCCGTCCGGAATAGGTCCTGAGTTAATTGTAAAATTACTTGACAACAAAATTTGTAATAAAGCTAATTTAGTTGTTATTGGAGAAAAAAAAATTTTAGAGGATGGTGAGAAGATTGTTGGAAAAAAAACAAACTTAAAGTTTGTTGAAAATTTTAAAGACATAAATTTTAATGGTGAAAACAAATTTTTTCTTGATATTTCAAAAGGTGCAAATAGAGATTATAAATTAAGTGAAGTGTCTGCTGAGTCTGGAAGAACAGTATTAGATGCTTTGGAATTAGCTTTAGATCTTGCAAAAGAAAAGAAAATTGATGCTATCAATTTTGGTCCTATGAATAAAACTAGTTTGATAATGGGAGGATGTGAATACAATGACGAACATGATTTTATGCAAGCAAAACTTGAGATGAAAGAATTTTGTTGTGAATTTAATGTTGTTGATAATTTTTGGACAGCTAGAGTTACTTCACACATCCCACTAAAGGATGTAGCTAAAAATATTACAAGAGAAAATATATTAAAACCGATTAAACTTTTAGATAAAACTTTAAAAATGAGTGGTATTGAAAAACCAAGAGTAGCCGTACAGGCACTTAATCCTCATGCAGAATTTGGAAATGAAGAAAAAGATGAAATAATACCTGCTATAGAAGAAGCAAAAAAACTTGGAATTGATGCTGATGGACCACTGCCATGTGATACTTCATTTATCACAGCATTCAAAAATAAAAATCATGATTGCATAGTTGGCATGTATCATGATGCGTTACAGTGCGGTTTAAAAGCTTTTGGATTTGACAGAGGGGTTACAGTTTCTGGTGGATTAAGTGTTCCTGTTACTACACCTGCCCATGGGACTGCTTTTGATATAGCTGGAGAGAATAAAGCAAATTTAGAGCCAACATTAAATTCTTTTAAATTAGCTTTAACAATGGCTGAAAATAAAAATAAATAATGTCTAAAATAAAAGAAATTAGAACAAAAGTATATCAATGGAATGGTAAAACTGTTCCACCTCAAAATAATTTTTGTACGAATGCTTCAGATCTTCTATTTGAAAAATCAGATGCAATGGGATCATTTAGATTTCATGAATGGCTGATATGTGAGATAGAAACTGATGATGGTGTTATTGGAATTGGAAATGCAGCCCTAGCTCCACAAATTGCAAAAAAAACTATTGATACTTATTTAAAACCATTAGTAATTGGTGAAGACCCTTTTGATTATGCTTACATCTGGGAAAAAATGTATAGAAGAACACATGCTTGGGGCCGAAGGGGAATTGGTATGGTCGCAATTTCAGCAATTGATATAGCGATCTGGGATATAATGGGGAAGGTAACTAAAAAACCTGTATTTAAACTTCTTGGAGGTAGAACAAAAGAAAAAATCCCTGTCTATGCATCAAAGCTTTATAGCCAACCCATTAAAGCTCTTCAAAAAGAGGCTGAGAGTTACGTAAAGCAGGGTTTTAAAATGTTTAAAATGAGATTTGGTTGGGGTCCAAAAGATGGTCCTGATGGTATGAAAAAAAATATTGCGCTTGCTGAAGCCGTCAGAGAAGTAATTGGTGAAGATACAGATTTGATGATGGAATGCTATATGGGTTGGAACTTAGATTATGCGAAAAGAATGATACCTAAATTAATAAAATTTAATCCAAGATGGCTTGAAGAACCAGTGATTGCAGATGATATTCATGGTTATGAAGAATTAAATAAAATGAATATGATACCAATTTCAGGAGGTGAACATGAGTTCAATATATTTGGTTTCAAACAATTACTTGACCTCAAAGCCGTGAGTTATATTCAATATGATAACAATAGAGTGGGAGGTTTTACTGCGGCTCAGAAAATTAATGCTATTGCAGAAGCTCATCAAGTTCCAGTTATTCCTCATGCAGGACAAATGCATAACTACCACTTAACAATGTCAAATTTTAATTGTCCAATATCAGAATTTTTTCCTGTTCATGACGTTGAGATTGGAAATGAACTTTTTTACTATATCTTTGAAGGAGATCCAGCTCCTAAGGATGGTTTTATAGATTTAGATGATAATAAACCAGGACTAGGTCTGACAATAACTGACAAATATAAATCTGACTTTAAAATTATAGAATAATTAATAGTTATTTACTTCTTTAAATGTTGGCATTGAACTCGCTGCCCCTGCTCTAGTTGTAGATATACCTGCAACTTTATTTGCAAAAATCAATGCATCTTTAAATTTTAAATCATCTGCTAAGCCTACTGCAAAAGCTCCATTAAATGCATCACCAGCACCGGTAGTATCTACAACCTGATCTTTTAATTTTAAAGCATCAATAAAATATTCCTCATTTTCATTAGCAAAATAGACACCTCTTTCTCCCAAAGTAATAATAATATTTTTTACCCCTTTTTTTAAAAATTCTCTCCCTGCAATCTTAATATCTTCCTCAGTAGTAATTTTATTTTTTAAATAAAATTCAGCCTCAGTTTCATTTGGTGTAAAAAAATCTAACAGGGTGAAATTTTCCTCATTGATTTTTCTTGCTGGTGCAGGATTTAAAATAGTTAAACAATTATTTTCCTTAGCTTTTTTTAAAGAATAAATTGTAACTTCATCTGGAGTTTCCATTTGAGTAAGGAAAATTTTAGATTTTTTAAGAATTTCTAAATTATCATCAATATCTTTGCTATTTAACTGAGCAGCTGCACCTGGAACAATATTAATTGCATTACTGCCATCATTATCAATCATTATACCAGCAACACCAGTAGATAGTTTTTTATCTTTTGTTATGGCGGTAGTAATTACACCTGCATCTTTATACATTTTAAAAGCCATATCTGCGTGGCTATCTTCGCCCATTTTAGTTATAAAATTTACTTTTCCGTTAAGTCTTGCTGCAGCAATTGCTTGATTTGAACCTTTGCCGCCTGGGCCAACTAAATGATCTTTTCCTAGAACTGTCTCTCCTTTAATTGGTATCTTTTCTGAATAAAAACAAAGGTCTGCTACAAAAACTCCAAATATACAAATAGACTGCATTATTTAATTTTTTATGACCAAACCTTACCGTTTGGTAAAATTACCCCTTTAGTTAATATAAAACATCCATAAGGTCTTGCATCAGTAGTTGTAACTATACAGTAAGCTTTTTTGGCTTCTTTATAAAAATCTTGTCTAGAAATAGAACCAACATTCCAATTTTCACCTGAAACTTTTTTAACTACTTCAATAAATTCTTTATGAGTTTCTGTTAATTCATCTGGTTTATCATCTACTTCCATTCTTAAGGCCGGAGATCCACCTTGTGAAACAACAAAGCTATCTAGTGGGAAAACTGAAAGAATTGCTGAAGCTGCTTCTTTAATACCAACTCCATCCAATCTTATTACTTTATCATTAGATGTGTTTGCTGGAAAATTTGCATCAGCTAAAATTAATATTTCTCCATGTCCCATTGATCTTAAATGGAATAGTAATTCAGGACTTAAGACTGGATCAATATTAATTAACATTAAATTATTATATTACATAAAAAAAAAGGGTGGAATAAAATTCCACCCTTTAACTTTTACTTTATTCTAAAGATTATTTAAAATCGTTAGCGTTTGCTTTTGTTACTAATTGTGTACCAGTATCAATGTTTGGATCAATACTTCCACCATTAGCTAACTCAAGAGCATATTTAACTCCATAAGCACCCATGTTATAAGAGAACTGAGCAATTGTTGCTGTCATTTCACCTTTTAGAATACTTGTAGCTGCATCTGGTGTAGCATCAAATCCAACAACTACCACATCATTCATATCAGCATCTTTTAGAGCTTGCATAGCGCCTAATCCCATATTGTCGTTAGAAGCAAATATTGCTTTGATGTTAGGATTTTTCAAAATTATAGACTCTGTTACTGATCTACCTTTTGCTGTATCCCATTCTGCAGTTTGTGTTGCAACAATGTTTAAACCACAATTTTTAAATCCTTTAATTGCACCATCTCTTCTAAGTAAAGCAGTAGACTGAGACTCAATACCAGTTAAGATCGCAACATCAGAACCTTTTGGAGTTTTATCACATATAAATTTTGCAGCTAACTCCGCACCATTCATATTGTTAGTTCCAATAAATGTTACACCCTCATTTATTCCTTTAGTATCAACAAATACAACTGGAACTCCACTTTTAATAGCGTCATCAACAATTGGTGCAAATGCATTTGGATCCCCTGGTGCTAGCGCTAAAGCATCAACACCTTTTGCTAGTTGGTCCTCAACTTGATTTATTTGTGCTTGAACATCACCTTCTTGAGGAGGTGCAATTAAAATTAATTTTACTCCTAATTTCTTAGCTTCTTCCTCAGCACCTTTTGTTACAGATGCCCAAAATGGATTTCCAGATCCAGGACCTTTGATGCTAAATAAGATTTTTTTACCATGTCCATCAGCAAAAGAAACTGAACCTAAACTAATTGATAAAAATATTGCTGTAAAAAGGACAACAATTTTTTTTGTTAAGTTTTTCATTTATTTATTCCCCTATTTTTATTTGAATAATCTAAATTAAATAAAAATTTGAGAAAAAATTCAACTGTTTAAAAAGTCAAAACAACTTTTACGTGTAAAGACTGATTACAATTATTTTCTAGTTCCTAAGTCTCTTCTTAGAACATCTATATAAACAGCTATTACAATAATAGAGCCAATTAAAACCTGCTGCCAAAATGAACTTACATCCATTAAATTTAGTCCATTTCTTAAAATACCCATGATCATTACGCCAGCAAAAACTCCTAACACTGTTCCTCTTCCACCAAAAAAACTTGCTCCTCCAATAATGCATGCTGCAATAGCATCTAATTCAGATTGTAAACCTGCATTCGGATAACCAGAGTCTGTCCTTCCAGCTAAAATTAATGCACCAATGCCAGACAAGAAACCACAAAGAGAATATACTATAATTAAAATTTTATTTACATTTATGCCTGATGCTCTAGCAGCACTTGGATTTCCACCTATGGCGTAAATCCACTTTCCTGTTCTACTATGATTAAGAAAGAACCAAAAAATAATATATACGACTGCGATTAAAACTAAACTAACTGGCAGATACTGTGACTTTTCTAATCCTAACCAAGTAAGATCAATTCTACCATGACCCAGGTATCTAACTTCGTCCGTAAAACCACTAATTGGAGTTCCACCTGATATTAAATTCCCTGTTCCTCTAAATATATAAAGTGTGCCCAAGGTCATTATAAATGGATGGGGCATCCTTAATAAGGTAATACCTGCTCCATTAAACAAACCACATAAAAAACCTGCTATTAAAGGAGTTATGACAACTATAAACCAGGGCGCTCCTGCTTTAGCTACAATTGCTAAAACCATCAGTGACAACATCATTATTGAACCAACAGATAGATCTATTCCAGCAGTTACTATCACCATAAAGACCCCTAAGGCTAACATTGACTGCCAAGAGATTTGTTTGAAAACGTTGGTTACATTTCTCCATGACAAAAACACATCTGGTTGCAAAATGTGCATTACCAATATCATAAGTACGAGCAATAAAAGAATGCCATACTTTTCAATGTAGGGCATTAACTTTAGATATAGACTTTCTTTCTTATTATCTTTTTCTTCCATTTTATTTTTTACCCATAATCCATCCAATTACTTCGTCCCTTGAAGTATTTGAAAGTTCAGACTCTGCAAAATTTGTACCCTGAAATAGAGCCATAACTCGATCACAAACTGAAAAAATATCATCCATTCTATGACTTATAACTATCACGCCAACACCAGTTTTTTTTAGACTATTAATAAGATCTAATACTTTTCCAACTTCTTTAATTGCAAGGGCTGCTGTAGGCTCATCCATAATAACAACTTTTGCATTAAATGCTGTTGATCTCGCAATTGCTACAGCTTGTCTTTGACCTCCAGATAGTTCTTCTACTTTTTGATCTGCACTCTTAACATTTATCTTAAGCTTTCCTAAATGAGCATTAGTTAATTCTTTTATTTTGTTAAAATCTAAAAATTTCAAGAAACCCACATTTTTAGTTGGTTCTCTTCCTAAAAAAATGTTTTCTCCAATAGGTAAATTTCCAGCCAGAGCAAGATCTTGATAAACCATTTCTAATCCTAAGTTTTGTGAGTCTTTTGGACTTTCTAAAATTTCCTCTTTTCCTTGAAAATATAATGAACCTGAACTGGGTTTGTATAAACCTGATAAGACTTTCATTAGAGTTGATTTTCCGGCTCCGTTATCCCCAACTACACCTAAACATTCTCCTGCATGTACTTTTAAATCAACATTTTCCAAAGCAGTAATCGTACCAAAATATTTTGTTATTCCTTTTGCTTCTAATAGTGGATTATTGAAAGTTGACATAAATAACAAAATTATAAAAAAATCAGTTAATTGCAACAGGTTTTGAGACAATTAGATTGACTGTCTTCTTATTTGCTAATTTACAGAATTTAGGTTTTAAATTTTTTCTAATGCGGCTCATATCTTTTAAAACTATGTCCCCCATATTAAAAAAAGCAGACTTTAATGCCCCAGCTCTGTGAGCAGAAAACAAAATATTCTTTACTTTCCTTAACGAACTTTTTTTTGGCACTGGTTCTTCAGGAAAAACGTCTGTTGCAACAAATATGTTTCTTTTTTTTACTATATTTATCAAATCCTGAAAATTTACAACTGCAGCACGACTCATCAATACAAAACAAGAATTAGGTTTCATCTTCCTTAAAAGTTTTTTATCTATGAAGTTTTTGTTTTTTGTAGTCACTGTCGCTAGTACATAAATAATCTCACAATTTTCAAACATCTTGTTTAAACTAATACTTTTGAAACCTAGCTTTTTAATTTTTAATTTTTGGATCCATGGATCATAAACATTTATATCTTTAGTAAATGGCAATAATAATGGATACAAAGATTTAGCGAGATCTCCAAAGCCTAATAAACCTATTTTCTTTTCTGACAATAAAGAAGCTTGCAAGTTACTCTCTAATCCGTATTTTTCATTACCTTTAATAAAATCTATATGAGCGGTATGAATATTTCTTAATAAAGATAAGGTCATTCCAAGGGCAATTTCAGCAACTGGTTTTGAAAATACTGGAGAGGTTGCGATAACATGAATTCCCTTCTTAAAACAGTACTGATAATCCATATTATTAATAAAATTACTCTCAACATTGATAATTGCTTTCAATTTTTTTGCTTTTACCAAAATATTTTTTGGTAAATCAGGTTGTCCTATAATAAATGAAGCTTTGTGGATATTTTTCTCATAAAAAATTTTTTTTTTATTTTTTGGCGCATAAAGTAACGCATACTTTGATTTAAGAATTTTAAACTTATCTTTAGAAAAAATTAATTCTAGAGTTCGTGGGAATGGATCAACGATAGCAATATGTTTTCTCATTTAAATAAGTAGACGTTTTACTTCTTCCTCACTAAATTTTTTCGGTTTTTCACACTTAGTCAGAATTTTTTGAGGTATACCAGTCGAAGCAGCTTTCATTGTTGTTTGAATTATATCAAGAACATGAAGTGATAATTCTCCTGAGCATCTATGTTTCTTTTTTTGCTGAATTGAATACAGCATTTCAGACAAACCAACGCTCCTATAATTAGCGTTCGTAGGAGACTCGTTAGATCTCCCACTTGACGATGTAATATTTATTTTTCCTAAATGCATTTTATCAGTTTTGTGTTCTCCCCATCTACCTCCCTCAGTAACTGATATGTAAACAGACCCACCAAACATATTTGGATCAGGTACAATGATTGAGCCTTTAGTTCCATAAAGCTCCATATGGTTTCTCTGGTGATTTACGACATCGAATGAAAGTGTGACCTGGATAATTGCTCCAGTATGAAACTGAATAGTTGCTAAATAAGTTGTAGGTGTTTCAACTTTAAAAGATTTATTTTTTTTTGGTCCAGCCCCATAAATTCTTTTCTTGAAAGCTGTCAATGTTCTTCCCTGAACTTGTTTTGCAGGTCCGAGCAAATTTACTAGTGTTGTAAAAAAGTAAGGTCCCATATCAATTACAGGTCCACCCTCTTTTTTATACCAAGACTCGGGTTTTGGATGAAAAGATTCTACACCTGGAAAAGCAAAAATTGCATTACCAAGTTTTATTTCTCCAATTAAATCAGAATCTATCAACTCTCTTGCTTTTTGAATTCCTCCACCTAAAAAAGTATCAGGAGCATTACCTATATAAAGTTTCTTTTGTTTTGCTAAAGCTATGAGTTCTTTTCCTTTTTCAAAATATGTGGCTAATGGTTTTTCTGAGTAGACGTGTTTACCTGCACTTAAAACTTTTTTAGATACGGTGTAATGAGCTTGAGGGATTGTTAGATTTAGAATGACCTCAATCTCATTGTCTTTAAGAAGATCACTAACTGTTTTAGATTTAATATTATATAGTTTTGCACATTTATCTGCGGCTTTTTGATTGATATCTGCACAAGCAACAATTTTGAAATTGTTAAAATACTGATGCCCTCTAAAGTATGTTTCTGCAATATGTCCACACCCTATTAAACCAACCTTAAATACTTTATTCATTAAAAAAACTAGATGCCTTGTCTTTGTTTAGACTTGCCGTCTTTGTGAAGCTTTAAAGCCTCTTTATTTGCATCTGATGAAGGAATTTCTAAAGTTGGGCTGTCCCAAAAAGCTGAACCCTCTACCCACTTGTAAGCATGAGTTTTTATTGAAATAACATAAGTTACATCTGACTTTTTGGCTCTCTTAAATGCTTCTTCAAGATCAGAAATAGATGTTACGTGTTCAGATTTAGCTCCCATACTTTCAGCATGTTTTGCAAAATCTACATCAACTAAACCAGGAGTTTTTGAGCTCGCTAGTAAGTTATTGTATTCTTTTCCACCTTTAAACAACTGCAATCTATTAATAACTGCGAAACCTCCGTTATCGCAAACAATTATAATCAATTTATTTTTTGTAATTACTGATGAGTATATATCAGTATTATTTAATAAATAAGAGCCATCACCTACGAAAGAAATTACTTCTTTATCAGGGTTAGCCATCTTAATTCCTAAGGCCCCAGAAATCTCATAACTCATGCAGCTAAATCCCCATTCACTCTCATGCGTATTTAATTCTTTAGGCCGCCAAACCTGAACAACTTCACCAACAAGACCTCCTGCAGCGGTTACAGCTATATCGGTTGGATCTGAATTTCTATAAATTGCACCTATTACTTGAACATAGCTTGGTACTTTCTGGTTTGTTGGTGCACTTTCTTTATCTATGTGATCGTTCCAATTCTTTAATTTTCTTTGTGATTTTTCATTCCATTTATCACCTACTTTCCAATCTCCTAATGCTTTAGAAAGTTCAATTAATGAAACTTTAGCGTCCCCTACCACAGCTTGGGCTAAATGTTTATTGGCATCAAATCTTGAAACATTTATAGAAACAAGTTTGAATTTTTCATTTTCAAAATTTGCCCAAGATCCAGTGGTGAAATCTGCAAGTTTTGTTCCTACGGCAATTGCAAGATCAGTTTCTTTAGCAAGGTCATTTGTATTTTTTCCGCCTAAGCCTCCTATTTGTCCTGCATAGTGAGAATGGTCTCTTTTCATTGTTGAGTAACCCATTACAGTTTGAGTAACTGGTATATTGTGTTTAGTTGCAAAGTTACTTAATTCCTCCATTGCATTAGAATAAAAAACTCCACCGCCAGATATAATAATTGGATTTTTTGATTTTTTTATTTTTTCAGCAGCCTCCATTATTTGAAAATCATCTGGTCTTGGTCTTCTTATTGAATGAATTCTCTCTTTAAAAAATTCTTCAGGATAATCAAATATCTCTCCTTGAATATCTTGACACAAAGATATACAAGCTGGTCCACAATCAGCTGGATCCAACATGGTTTGAACTGCATTCGGAAAAGATTGAATAATTTGCTCTGGTCTTGTTATTCTATCAAAAAATCTTGTAACAGGTTTAAAAGCATCGTTTGCTGTTATTCCAGGATTATTAAAATGCTCTACTTGTTGTAAAACTGGATCTGGCATCCTATTTGCATAAGTATCTCCAGGTAAAAATAAAATTGGTAATCTATTGCTCATTGCAACTGCTGCAGCTGTAACCATATTGGTTGCACCTGGTCCAACAGATGAAGTAGCTATAAAAATTTGTTGTCTTCTTTTGCCTCTAGCATAGCCTATTCCTGTTAGAGCCATATTTTGTTCGTGATGCCCTCTGTATGTTGGTAAGTCTTTTTGATTTTCTTCTAAAGCTTGTCCTAAACATGCAACATTTCCATGTCCAAATATCCCAAATACTCCTGGAAATAATGGCTCCTTTTTGCCATCAATTAATATTTTTTGTGCAATTAAATATTTTACTATTGCATGAGCACAGGTGAGGGTTACTTTTTTCATAAAATTTGTATATTTTTTTTTCGTATGGTGTTTATATTTGAGTATATTTATAAATTAAAAAACCTAACTAAGTAAACCAAAAAAATATGTATAACAAGTTTGGACAATTCATCGATGGAAAGTGGCAACAGTCAGAGAAAAAAGAAACATATGACGTTATTAATCCCGCAACAGAAGAGGTAATTGGTAGCGCATCAAAAGCATCTTCTATTGAAGTTCAAAAGGCACTTAAGTCTGCTGAAAAAGGACTAAAAGTTTGGAGCAATACAGCTCCATGGCAAAGATCATATGTTCTTAGAAAAATTGCAGATTTAATGAGAGAAAAAAAAGATGTTCTCGCAAAATGGTTAACACTTGAAGTTGGAAAACCTTTTACAGAGGGTGTTGGCGAAGTAGGAGGAGCAGCTGATATTTTTGAGTGGAATGCAGAGGAGACAAAAAGAATTTATGGCCAAACAGTTCAAAGCAGATTTCCAGAAACTAGAGTTCATGTTTATTATCAACCAGTAGGAGTAGTAGCTGCGTTGATACCGTGGAATTTTCCAATTGTTTTAGCAGCAAGAAAAATTTCGACAGCGTTAGCCGCAGGTTGCTCTGTTATCTGTAAGCCTGATGTTATTACCCCTGGCGCTGTGATGGAATTAGTTGATATCTGTAAACAAGCTGGAGTTCCTGATGGTGTTGTAAATCTTTTATCTGGTGATCCAGCTGAAATTTCAAACGAGCTGTTAGAGTCTGATATTATTAAAAAGGTTTCTATCACAGGTTCAACTAGAGTAGGAAAATTAATACTTAAAAAAGCTGCAGACAAAGTACAAAGAGTTACAATGGAACTCAGTGGTCACTCTCCATTTATAGTTTGTGATGATGTAAATATTGATAATGTAGCTGATATTGCTATAGCAGCTAAATTTAGAAATAATGGGCAGGTTTGTATATCGCCTAATAGATTTTATATTCAAGAAAATGTTAAAGATGAATTTATCAACGCTTTTATAAATAGAGCAAAAAAATTAAAAATTGGTAATGGTATGGATGAAGGAGTAAACCTTGGTCCATTGACAACTGCGAAAAGATTAGAAGAAATCGAAAAATTGGTTGATACAACAAAAAAAGAGGGAGCAGAAGTTTTAATGGGTGGAAAAAGACCATCAGGTTTTAACAAAGGTTTTTATTATGAACCAACAGTTTTTGATAAGGTTGAAGATAACTTCACGATTATGAAAGAAGAACCATTTGGTCCGTTGGTTCCTATGTTAGAATTTAAAACTTTTGACGAAGTCATTGAAAGAGCAAACGATAATGATCTGGGTCTTTGCAGTTATCTTTATACTAACTCAATGGATAAGGCTAATAGAGGATCTGAACTTTTAGAAACAGGATGTGTTGCTGTAAATACGGGTGCTGTAGCAATTGCTGAAGCACCATTTGGTGGAATAAAACAAACTGGATACGGACGTGAGGGTGGATCAATGGCAATAAAAGATTATTTAAATGTTAAATACACTCATATGGCCTTGAAGGCTTAAAATGAGAAAAAATAAAATTAAACAAATGATGAAGGAGGGAAAATCAGTCATTAATGGATGGCTACAAATTCCAAGTACAGTTTCTGCAGAGGTTATGGCACATCAGGGATGGGACTCTCTTACAATTGATATGCAGCATGGATTAGTTGATTACACTAACGCACTTCCAATGCTTCAAACTATATCCACAACCGATGTTACTCCTCTCGCACGTGTAAATTGGAATGAACCTGGTCAAATAATGAAAATTCTAGACGCAGGTTGTTACGGCATAATTTGTCCAATGGTAAGCAATCAAAATGAAGCAGAAAAGTTTGTTAAAGCATGCATGTATCCTCCTAAAGGATATAGAAGTTTTGGTCCAGTTAGAGGTCTAATTTATGGCGGTGGAGATTATGCAGATCATGCAAATGACGAAATGCTTAAGTTTGCAATGATTGAAACAAAAGAGTCTTTGGAAAAACTAGACGAAATAATGTCTACTCCAGGTTTAGATGGAATTTATATTGGTCCTGCTGATTTAAGTCTTGCGATCGGTGAAGCACCAGGTTTTGACAGGCCAACCGAGTCAAAGGCATATTCTGAAATTTTAAGAATACTTGAGCATGCAAAAAAAAATAATATTTTTTCTGGTATTCACAACGGTAGCCCAGAGTATGCTCTTAAAATGATTGATAAAGGATTTAATTTTGTGACTATCGGTGCTGATCAAAGAGCTATGAGCTCAGGTGCGAAAGCAATAGTAGATAAAATGAAAGGTTCTTTAAAAAAAGAAGAGTCGAGTACTTACTGATAAATAAACTTTACAAAAATCAATAAACTAAATGAAAAAAATTCTTATCATTCAGCCTATACATCAGGAAGGTATAAAGTTATTACAAAGTAATTCTGAATACGAATTTGAAGTCGTAGAAAATATTGAAATAAACTTTTTAAAAAATAAAATTAAAGACTGTGACGGTGTTTCAATTAGAACTGCTAAACTAAATGGGGAATTAATTGAAGCTGCTAATAATCTTAGAATAATCTCAAGACATGGTGTTGGATATGATAATATTGATTTAAAGGTCTCAAAAAAAAAAAATATTACTTTGGCAATTACATCAACTGCAAATGCTGTCGCGGTTGCTGAACATGTAATGTTCATGATTTTAAATATTGCCAAAAGAGGTAGTATGTATGATGATACTGTAAAAAGTGGAAAATTTAACGAAAGAAACAAGTTACCTAAAACATTAGAGCTTTGGAATAAAAATATTTTAATTGCAGGATTTGGTAGAATAGGACAAGCCTTAATTAAAAGGTGCCTTGGTTTTGAAATGAACGTTTTTGTTTTTGATCCTTTTGTTTCTAAAGAATTTATAGAAAAACGTGGTGGCACAAAAGTGGATAATTTAAGCGAAACCTCAAAAGATATGGATGCAATATCACTTCACATACCCTTGAATGATAAAACAAAAAATATAATTAACTATGAATTACTTAAATATATGAAAAAAAATTGCATTATAATCAATGCCGCCAGAGGAGGTATTGTAAATGAAGTTGATTTAGATAGAGCTTTAAACGAAAATTTAGTCTTCGGTGCCGGTTTGGATGTATTTGAAACTGAACCTCCTACTGAAAACAATCCTCTTTTGAAGAATAAGAAAGTTTTTTTAAGTCCACATACAGCAGCTTTCACAGAGGAATGTATGATAAGAATGGGTAAAGAAACTATTCAAAATATATTTGATTTCTTTGATGGTAGTTTGGAAGATTCAAAAAAAGTCAAACTATAAAGCTATTTTTAGATCAATATCTGCGCATACCTCAGATAAATATTTGAAACCTTTTTTTGCATATTCTAAAGGATTTGCTTTAGCCGGATCTTGTTCTGCCTCTACAACTAACCAGCCTTTATAATCAATATTTTTTAAATATTTTAATAAAGGTTTATAATCAATACATCCGTCTCCTGGTACAGTGAAAGCTCCCTCTAAAAATGCTTTTCTAAAACTCCAATCTTTTTCAAGGGATTTATTTAAAATATCTTCTCTCATGTCCTTACAGTGAATATGAATTATTCTGTCTTTATAATCTTCTGTTATTTTTACAGAATTACCTTTTGCAAATAGCATGTGACCAGTATCTAGTATTAATTTGACTTGATCACTTGTGTTATCTAACAGTCTTTTTGTATCGTCTTCCGTTTCGATCACTGTACCCATGTGATGATGATAAGCTAAAGGCATATCTTGGTCTTCTAAATATTTTCCCATCTCAGAAATTTTTTTACAATATTCGTTCCATTCATCTTTATTCATTTGTGGTCTACTAGATAAAGGTCTATTTGGGTCGCCAGCAATAGAGTCTGATACTTCAGCAAATATAATACATGGTGCTTTACAATCTTGAAAAAGTTTTAGTTGCTCTTGAATTAATATAATTTCATCCTTTACAGAATTTTTTCTCAAATTTGCACTGTACCAGCCTGAACATAACTTTAGTTTATATTTTTGTAACAATGGAATGAGTTCCTCTGATTTTTTTGGAAATTTTCCTCCAGACTCTATTCCAGAAAAACCTGCTTCGCTTGCTTCTGATAAACACTGTTCCAAAGGTGTTTCACCACCAAGTTCAGGCATGTCGTCATTGCTCCATGCTATTGGTGCTATTCCTAATTTTACTGACATAATACTTATATTTGTTATGATATATAAAATCATAATCTAATGAATACAAATAAATTATCCTTAGGTATTGTTGGTGGAGGTCCAAAATCTTGGATAGGTCATGTCCATCGAATTTCTGCAAGATTTGATGACAAGTACGAAATAGTAGCTGGTGTATTTTCAAGAAATGCAAAATTATCAATTAACTTTGGAAAAACTTTAGGTATTTCTAAAGATAGATGCTATTCAACTTTTAAAGAGATGGCTTTGAAAGAGTCAAAAAGAAATGACGGTATTCAAGTAGTCTCGATAATGACGCCCCCATCAAGTCATCAAATTATTGCTGAAAAATTTATTGAAAAAAATATAAACATTATCTCGGATAAACCATTTGCTGGTAATCTAGATCAAGCCAAAAAACTTTATAAAAAAATAAAATCAAATAAAAAAATTAAATATGCTCTAACTCATAACTACTCGGCTTACCCAATGGTTAGAGAAGCCAAAGTTTTAATAGAAAAAGGTAAAATTGGAAAAATTGAATATGTGAATGTTGAATATATCCAAGATTGGTCTGGTGGAACAAAAATAAATGTAAGAAATGCCAAAAAAAAACTAAAATGGAAAATAGATAATAAAATAGTTGGTGCATCTGCTGTTCTTAATGAAATTGGAACTCATGCTTACCATTTAGCTACATATATTTCAGGACTAAAGGGAGAAAAAATTTTTGCTGATATTAAACAAATTTCAAAAAAAATAAAAATGGATGATAACGCACAAGTAATGATTAATTTTACAAACGGTGCAAAAGGTATGTTTTGGACAAACGTCATGGCTAAAGGTGGAGTTTATGGTCTTAGAATTAGAGTATTTGGTTCTAAAGGAAGCTTGGAGTGGGTTCAAAATGACCCAAATTATCTAAAATTAAATCCAGACAAGGGCGCAGTAAGATATCTTGAAAGAGGTTTTCACAATGCTGAGCTTTCAAAAAAATTCTCTAGAATAAAATTCGGACACCCAGAAGGATATTTAGATGCATTTGCAAATATTTATAGAGAATTTGCTGACTCCTTAAAAAATAAATCAAAAAAAAGATATTTTTATCCAAATGAGGATGAGGGATTAGAAACAGCGAAATTTATAAATGCTTGTAAAGTTTCATCAAAAAATAAAAGATGGGTCAAAATCAAATAAATATTGCATTACTTGGTCTTGGAAGAATAGGCCAAATGCATGCTTTAAATTTAACTAATCATTCAGAATTTAATTTAAAATATACATTTGATATTGATAAAAATTTAAATAAGAAATTAGGAAAAAAATATAATTCAATTCCTATTAATAATCCGAATTTTGCATTCAATGATAAGAGCATTAAATGTATTTTTATAGCCACAAGTACTAAGACACATTTAAACTATATTGATAAAGCAGTTAGAAATAAAAAAGTTGTATTCTGTGAAAAACCCTTAGATTTAAGTTTAAAAAAAATTGATGAATATAAAAAAAAACTTTCTAAGTTCCATCCAAAGATTCAAATTGGTTTTAATAGAAGATATGATGCAGGACACAATTCTTTAAAAAAAAATCTTGTTAATGGAAAAATTGGTAAATTAGAAAAAATAATAATTACAAGTCGGGACCCTGCACCTCCTTCAGCTGATTACTTGAAAAATTCTGGTGGTATTTTTAAAGACATGATGATCCATGACTTTGATTTAGCAAGATATTATGTGGGTTCAGATGATTTTAAGCATTTATTTGCAACAGGTGAATACTTTAAAGATAAAAAATTTAAAAAAGTAAAAGATTTTGAATTAGCTACAGTGGTAATGAAAACTGGGAAAGGTGTCCAGTGTGTAATAACAAATTCAAGACATTGTAGTTTTGGTTATGATCAAAGAGTTGAGTTATTTGGTAGTAAAGGGATGGTAATTTCTGAAAATCAAAGAGATTTAGAAACAACATCCTATTTTAAAAATTCAACAGGTAGTAAACGATCTTTTAAAAATTTTTTTATAGAGAGATATTCAGAGGCATTTAAAAACCAGTTAAATGACCTAGCAAGATTTTGTAAAAAAAATATTAAACCACGGGCAGATTTTGAAGATGGAAGAATGTCAGTGATATTGGCTGAAACAGCAAATAAATCTTTAAAAACAAAAAAATTTGAGCTGATTAAATTTTAAACCACCACATTGATTTTATAGATTTATAATATATTTAACTTAACAATGAAAAATATTAAACCATTTGGTCCATCAATTGGAAAAACAAAAATATCTAAAAGGTTTATAACTAAACTAAATGAAGAATTTGATAAAAAATCAAATTATAGAAAAATTGATTATAGTTCAAAATTAGCTAGTCAAATAAAAAATGAAGTAAAGATTTCAAATAATTTTATTAAAAAATATTTATTTAAAGAGATAACAATAAATATCAAAAAATTTTTAGCAAATGAACAAATTAAAAATATAAAAGAAGTAAAAATACTTAATCTTTGGGTTGTTCGACAGTTTAGGGGTGAGTATAACCCTATCCATTATCATAATGGCGATTTGTCTGGAGTTGGATATTTAACTTTGCCAAAAAATATGACAAAAAACAATTTAGTTAAAAATAAAAAACTTAAAACCAATGGAACAATTGACTTTATAAATGGACAAAAAGCATTTCTTAGTAATAGTATTTATAATCTAATTCCAAAAATCGGAGACCTAATAATATTTCCAAACTATCTGATGCATACCGCATATCCATTTAACATAAATGGAGAAAGACGATCATTTTCTTTTAATGTAAAAATTATTTTTAAAAAATAGATGGATACTAATTTTTTTAAAAATATTAGAATTTTGGATGGTGGTATGGGGCAACAACTATTGGCCAAAGGATTAATTTCGAAAGGCACATTGTGGTCTGCCAGTGCTAATTTAGATAAAAAATTTCATGATCTGGTTGTTGAAGTACACTTATCGTTTATAAATGCTGGATCTGAGGTGATACTTACCAATACCTTTTCTGCAAGAAGAATTAGATTAATGCAAAATAAAGTTGATAAAGATTTTGTGTATATAAACGAACAAGCTTGTTTATTATCAATTAAAGCAAAGGAAAAATCTGGAAAAGATATTTTAATTGCTGGTAGCTTGCCATGTCAAAATGATACGTATGTTGAAGATCAAAGAGATAGCAAAGAATTAGAAAAAGGTTTTTATGAACAAGCTGAGGTTATTGCTCCATATGTAGATTTTTTTTATTTAGATGTTGTTTCAAGTGGAAGAGAAATAGACATAGCATCAAACGTTGCAGTCAAATTAAATAAACCTGTTCTTTTAGGTATCCATGTTAAAAAAAATAATTTACTCCCCTCAAATGAAACTATCACTGAAGTCTTGAATAAATATAGAAGTAATAATTGGCTAGGAGTAATTACAGCATGCGTTTCTCCAAAAATTGCTGAGGATTGCACCTCTGAAATTAAAAAGTTAGATATCCCATTTGGGTTTAAAGCCAACCTTTGGAAAGTAGAAGAACCAACTCCAGTTCAAACTTTTAATAAGGCTAAACCTGATGAAATAGGTACTAATCCGAATGTTACCCTTGGGAAAAGAGACAACAATTCAGCTAAAAAATTCTATGATTTTTCGAAAAAACTTGTTGAACAAGGAGCAACAATTTTAGGTGGATGTTGCGAAACAACACCAGAGGATATTAGAGAAATTGCTAAACTAAGATAATTTTTTTCTATCAGCTCTTCGAACAAAATAAATACCTATACAAACTGCAGTCAAAGAAATTAAGACTTTAATTGTTATTAATTCTTTTAAGAATATATATCCTAGAATTGTTCCAAAAATTGGTATTAAATAAGATACCTGGGATTGAAAAATCAAACCATTATCTTTTAGTATTTTAAACCTTAATAGCCATGCAATTCCTGTTGGAACAATGCCTAGATAAATTACAGATATTAATGAGTCTGTTCTTGGCACTACCTGCCACGGTTGTTCAATAAATGATACCAATGGTATTAAAATAATTGTTGCCCAGATTAATATCGAACCTGTCACATTTTCATTTTTTTTCTTACTAATTTTTAAAGTTAATACACCACCAATAACATAGCATGTTGATCCTAACAAAATTAACAAAGCTGAAGTAAAATTATTTTGATCAATTAAAAGATTGTCTGAAAATAAAAAAATTATTCCAGAAAAACCGATTAAAATTCCAAAAGTTTTAATTAAGTTAAATTTTTCATTTTTTGTATAAAAATGACCTAGTATGGTAGAACTCAGTGGTGTTGTTGACATCAAGATTGCAGCAAGATTACTTTGAACAGATTTTACTCCATAGGCAATTAGAAAGAATGGTGCAACCAAATTTATAAAACCAATCATAGCAAACCAATGCCAATCTTTAGAAAAAGCCTCAATTTTTATTTTTTTATAGTAGCAAAGAAGTATAACTGGAATTGCTCCAAAAAATACTCTTAGGAAAGCAATTGTAACTGGACCAAATGAATAAGTTGCTATTTTTATATTAAAAAATGCGGATGCCCATATTAAAGATAATATGGTTAATAAAGCATAATCAATTATTTTTGGTTGTCTCATTCAGTTAGATCATCTATTTCTGCACCAGTTAATCTTTTTAATTCCACATAGCTAATTCCAAAAACTGCATTAGGATGGCCTGCAGCAGCAAAAACTTTAGAAAATCTTCCTAAGTTTTCATCTATAAACATTTTAATTTTAAATAAATGACCGATGGGAGACACTCCTCCAATTGTATAACCAGTAATAAGTTTGACCTCATCTGGTTTTGCCATTGATACGTCTTTTTCACTCAATTTTTTTTTTAATTTATTTAGAGAACATCTTTTATCTCCAGATACCAAACAAAGACAAAATGTTTCGCCAGTTTTGAAAAGCAGGCTTTTAACAATTGCTCCTACATTGCAACCTAAAGCTGTAGCCGCATCATTTGCTGTTCTTGCTGTATCCTCTAAAATTATAACTTTTAAATTTGGGTCAAATTCTTTAAGAATTTTTTCTGCTCTTTTAACTGGTTCTTTATTTAATATGAAGTTCACTTATATAAATTAATGATTAATAATATTGATTAAATACACTACTTATGTGAAAATTGCATAAGTGTTATTTATTAAATGAGCAATATTTAGATTAGTTTATTTGCTAATTAATGCTCTAAAATTTATATAGGAGACATAATGAGTGCAGCAAATGTATTAAAATTTATCAAGGAAAAAGAGGCAGAATTTGTAGATTTAAGATTTACAGATCCTAGAGGAAAGCTTCAACATTTAACTATGGATGTAACAGTTGTGGATGAAGGTATGTTAAATGAAGGTGTTTTTTTTGATGGATCATCTATCGCTGGTTGGAAAGCAATCAACGAGTCTGACATGATTTTAAAACCAGATACATCAAGAATGTTTATGGATCCTTTCACATCGCATAATACTGTTGTGATATTTTGTGATATTTTAGATGCTGTTAAAAAAACTCCTTATGAAAGAGATCCACGCGGTGTAGCAAAAAAAGCTGAGGCTTATTTGAAAGAGTCTGGCATTGGAGATAAGGCTTTTTTTGGACCAGAACCCGAATTTTTTGTTTTTGATGATGTTAAAATTAAAAATGATATGAATGATTGTGGCTTTGTGATCGATAGTAAGGAAGGACCGTATAATTCAGGTAAAGAATATGAAAATGGAAACATGGGTCATAGACCAGGTATCAAAGGAGGTTACTTTCCTGTACCACCTGTAGATAGTGAGCAGGACATGAGGGGAGAATATCTTAAAAATTTAAAAGAAGTGGGTATTAAAGTTGAAAAACATCACCATGAAGTGGCACCTAGCCAACATGAACTTGGAATGTATTTTGGAACTTTAGTAGACCAAGCTGATAATGTTCAATTATATAAATATGTAGTACAAATGGTTACGCACTCATTTGGTAAAACAGCTACTTTTATGCCAAAGCCTGTTGCTGGAGATAACGGATCTGGAATGCATACACACCAATCAATTTGGAAAGGTGATACGCCCGTATTTTCTGGCGATGGTTACGCTGGATTATCAGAAACTGCACTGCACTATATCGGTGGTATATTAAAACATGCAAAAGCAATCAATGCTTTTGCTAATGCAACTACAAACAGTTATAAAAGATTAATTCCAGGATTTGAGGCACCTGTTCTTCTTGCTTATTCTGCAAGAAATAGATCAGCTTCTTGTCGTATACCAATTACTTTAAGTAAAAAAGGTGCAAGATGTGAAATTCGTTTTCCAGATGCTTCTGGTAATCCATATTTAACATTTGCAGCAATGCTTATGGCCGGAATTGATGGGATTAAAAATAAAATTCATCCAGGTGAGTCTTTTGATAAAGATTTATACGAATTACCACCAGAAGAGGTAAAATCTATTCCTACAGTTTGTGGTTCATTAAGAGAAGCAATGGAAAATTTAGATAAAGACAGAGAATTTTTAACACAAGGTGGTGTATTTACTGATGATCAAATTGATGCTTATATTGCGTTGAAATTTGAGGAAATACACAAGTTTGAACATGCACCTCATCCAGTAGAGTTTGAGATGTACTATAGCTGCTAGCAGATTTAACTACTGTTTTGTTGTAGCTATACTATTCTTGTTCATACCTTTTTTTAGAACGTAATTCTGTGTGCCATTAGCACCAGTATCCACTTCTTTTCTAAGATCTTTAAAAAATGATTTCTCTTTTAAAGAATTCTTTAAGTTTTTAACAAGATTTTTAAACTCAAATGTATTCATTACTAAGCCTTATCTTAGATATGCAAAAAATGCAAATCTGATATGCTCAAAATGGGATTGTTGACCTATGATGTTTTAAATGACTCACCGCAGCCACAACGCTCGGTTTCATTAGGATTATTAAAAACAAAAGTAGAGGATAACTCCTCTTTCTTATAATCCATTTCAGTTCCTAAAAGATACATAATAGCAGCAGAGTCTACGAATACCTTTACACCCTTATCTTCAATTATTTCATCATTTGGATTAAGTTCTTTTGTATATTCCATAACATAAGACATCCCTGCACAACCACCAGATTTAACAGATACTCTTACTCCAAGAGAATCTTTTTCTGCATTAGCCATTATCTCTTTAATTCTAGATGCAGCGTTATCACTTAATTTAATTATTTGAGACATTATAAATTCAATTCCAATTTAGCTGACTCTGACATCATGTCTTTGGTCCATGGTGGATCCCATACTAATTCTAAATCAACTTCTTCAATCCCCTCTACTTGCATTGCCCCTTCTTTAACTTCTTTAGGTAAACTTTCTGCTACAGGGCAATTTGGTGTTGTCAAAGTCATTTTAATTTTGGCAGATTTTTCATTTTCAACTTTTATATCGTAAATTAAACCTAATTCATAAATATTAACAGGTAGCTCAGGATCATAAATTTTTCTTATTTCCTCTATGATTAATTCTCTCTTAGACATAATTAATTCTCTGTTTTTACTTCTTCTTTTTTATCCTCAAATGCTGAAACCAATGTATGCCATGAAAGTGTAGCACACTTCACTCTCATTGGATATTGTTTAACACCTGACAAACACATTAATTTAGTTTTTTCATCATCTTGTAAATATTCTGATTTTAATTCTGGATTTTCTTTAATCATTCCTAAAAAATCTTCGACAATTTCTTTAGCTTCGTTTTCATTTTTACCTTTAATTAAATCTGTCATAATTGAAGCTGAAGCCATTGAGATAGCACAACCACTTCCTTCAAATGAAATATCTTCTACTATTTTTTGACCATTTAATCTTAAATAAACGTGAACATTATCTCCACATAAAGGATTGTTACCTTTTGCATCTTTATTAAAGTCATCTGTCTTACCAAGATTTCTAGGATTTTTACCATGCTCTAAAATAATTTCTTGATATAATTCTTTTAAATTCATTTTAAATTAAATATTTTTTTGCAGTTATTAATTGAGTCATTTAATTTATCTAGATCGTCTTTCGTATTATAAATTCCAACAGAGGCTCTTGCACTTGCAGGTATATTTAATTTGTCATGTAAAATTTGACAACAGTGATGTCCTGCTCTTATTGCTACTCCATCTTCATCTAGTATAGTTGCGATATCGTGTGGGTGAACTCCTTTTAAAGTAAAAGATAAAACTCCACCTTTATTTTTAGGGCTACCAATCAATTTAACAGAGTTATTTTTTTGTAATAATTCTTGTCCGTATTCAACTAAATCTGCTTCGTGTTTCATAATATTTTCTATACCAATGTTTTCCATAAACTTAATTGATTCATAAAAGGCAATGACTTGAGCAGTCGCCATTGTTCCTGCTTCATATTTATTTGGTAATTCACCATAAGAAATACTATCTTTTTTTACTTCACTAATCATTCCTCCGCCACCTTGATAAGGAGGTAATTCCTCTAACCATTTTTTTTTACCGTATAAAACACCAAGTCCTGTTGGTCCGTACATTTTGTGACATGATATTGCATAAAAATCACAATCAAGATCTTGCATATCTAGTTTAAGATGTGGCGCGCCCTGGCAACCATCAATCACAACAAGTATACCTTTTGAATGCGCTAGATCAGTTATTTCTTTAACAGGTAGTATTGCACCTGTAACATTTGATAAATGTGTAATTGCTATCACCTTAGTTTTAGGTGTTATTTTTTTTTCAATTTCCTCTAAAGTAACTTCACCATCTTCATTCATTTCTGCAAAATTAATTTTGATATTTTTTGATTTTCTTAAAAAATGCCATGGAACATAATTTGAATGGTGTTCAAGTTCAGTGATTAAAATTTCATCTCCTTCTTTTAAATAATTTTGTCCCAAGATATTTGCAACTAAATTTAATGCTTCGGTTGCACCTTTTGTAAAAACTATTTCATTTTTATCTTTAGCGTTAATATATTTTTGAACAGAGGATCTTGTATTTTCGTACAAATTAGTAGCTGCAACTGCAAGATAGTGAACACTTCTTCCAACATTTGAAAACTGTTTAGTATAAAATTCATTAATTCTATCTGCAACAACTTTAGGTTTTTGTGAAGAGTTTGCACTATCAAGGTAAACTAGATCATTATTCTGAATTTTTTCGTCAAATATTGGAAATTCTTTTTTTATATTTTCTATTTTCATTCTTTTATTCCAATCATATTTTTAATTAGATTTCTGATTTCTGAGTCCGTAATTTTTTCTACTACATCAAGTAAAAAACCATTAATTAAAAGTTCCCTTGCTTGATTGTAATTCAGCCCTCTAGACATTAAATAAAATATAGAATCTTCGTTAAGACTTCCTGAGGCTGAACCATGTGAACATTTTACATCATCTGCATAAATTTCTAATTCAGGCTTAGCATTAAATTCTGAGTCTTTATTTAGTAATATTGCTTTACTAAGCTGGTATCCATCTGTTTTTTGTGCATCAGAATTTACAAATATTTTTCCTTGATATGCTGCTTTAGAACTATCTTCTAAAACACTTTTAATTAGTTGATAACTCTTAGTATTCTCTGTCAAATGATTTACAATTGTTCTTATTTCATGATGTTTATTATTATCAAGAGAAAAAATTCCATTGACGAAAGCTGATGAATGTTCACCTTTTAAATTACAATTTATTTCACTTTTAAAAAAATTGGATCCTGATGATAAAATAAACGTCTCTGAAATAGTATTTTTATTTTGTTCTATATTATTAAAAGAATATTTAATGTTTTTATTTTCTTGTTTATCTACTTTATAATTTTTTAGAATTGCATTTTCTTTTAAATTAAAGTCATAAAAAATATTAAAAAAATTTTTTTCTGACATATCGTTAAATAAGTCAATCAATCTTAATGAACTATCTTCTTCCAATTCAAAATTTAATCTTAAATTAATGTTTTTGGACCAAATTTTGGAATTAGATGTATGGTAAATAATAAGCGGTTTTACTAGCTGATAGCCCTTTTTAATGACTAATTTAAAGGATTTATTAGTGAGTGCATTGTTTAAATCAGATAAAGAATTATTGTTGTCAAATTTATTAATAGTTTCTGACTGATCAATTATTTCTATTTGTTCTTTTTTTTCATAATCAAAATCAATTTTTTCAATTCTGCCGTTTATAAATACTATTTTATTATGTTCTAATCCATCAACGAATTCAGAGGTATCAACCTTGTTAGTATATGTATAATCATTATAAAAACTTAATTCCCCAATATTTTTTTTAATTATCTGATTAAGATCTGAGAATTTCCAATCTTCTTCTTTTCTATTAGGAAAACCTTTATTTAAAAAATTATCTAAAGAAAATTTTTTTATTTCAATATCTTTTTGAGATAAATTTAAATTTTTAACAGTATTATCAAAATCTTTTTGAAGTTGTTCTTTCATTTAATTAAAATTTTCATATCCTTTTTTTTCTAATTCTAGAGCCAGATCTGGACCACCAGATTTAACAATCTTTCCATTCATTAAAACATGGACAAAGTCAGGCTTAATATAATCAAGCAATCTTTGATAATGTGTAATTATTAAAAATGAGTTTTTTTCGTTTCTTAAAGTATTAACTCCATCTGCCACAATTCTTAAAGCATCTATGTCTAGCCCTGAGTCTGTTTCATCAAGAATTGAAAGTTTTGGGGATAACATTGACATTTGTAAAATTTCATTTTTCTTTTTTTCTCCCCCAGAAAAACCAACATTTAATTGTCTATTTAACTTTTCCTCATCAAATTTAAGTTCTTTAGATTTTTCTCTAACTAATTTAAGGAATTCTATCGCATCAAGCTCTTTTTCACCTCTTGCTTTTCTGACTGCGTTTAGTGAAGTTTTTAAAAATATATTTGTGTTTACTCCAGGAATTTCTAATGGATATTGAAATGCTAAAAAAATACCTTTGTGGGCTCTTTCCTCTGTTTCAAGTTCAAATAGATCTTTGTCCTCAAATAGAACTTCACCAGAAACCTCATATCCTTTCTTTCCTGATAAAATATTAGATAAAGTACTTTTACCTGATCCATTCGGTCCCATAATAGCATGAACTTCTCCAGGATTAACGTTTATTGAAAATCCTTTTAAAATTTCTTTATTATCTATTTTAGCATTTAATTTGTTTATTTTTAACATTAGCCCACACTTCCTTCTAAACTAATCCCTACTAACTTTTGTGCCTCAACAGCAAATTCCATTGGTAATTGTTGTAATACTTCTTTACAAAATCCATTTACAATTAAACCAACTGCTTCCTCCGCACTTAATCCTCTTTGTTGACAATAATGTAATTGTTCCTCACTTATTTTAGAAGTTGTTGCTTCATGAGCTATATTTGACTCTGAATTTTTGTTTTTTATGTAAGGAACTGTGTGAGCACCACATTTGTTACCCATTAATAGAGAGTCGCACTGAGTATAATTATTTGAATTTGATGCTTTTGAGGAAATATCAACCAATCCTCTGTAAGTCATGTCAGAAAATCCAGCACTTATTCCTTTTGATATGATTTTGCTTTTTGTATTTTTTCCCAAATGGATCATTTTAGTGCCTGTGTCAGCTTTTTGGTAATTATTAGTAATGGCAATTGAATAAAATTCTCCAACAGAATTGTCACCTTTCAAAATGCAACTAGGATATTTCCACGTAATTGCAGATCCAGTTTCAACTTGTGTCCAGGATATTTTAGAATTCTTACCTTTGCATAAACCTCTTTTAGTTACAAAATTGTAAATACCACCTTTTCCATCTTTATCACCTGGATACCAATTTTGAACTGTTGAATATTTTATTTCTGCATCATCAAGAGCAACTAATTCAACATTAGCAGCATGCAATTGATTTTCATCTCTCATAGGAGCTGTACAACCTTCTAAGTAACTAACGTAACTTCCTTTATCCGCAATAATTAAAGTTCTCTCAAACTGACCTGTGTTAGATGCGTTTATTCTAAAATATGTAGAAAGTTCCATCGGACATCGAACTCCTTCTGGGATGTATACAAATGAACCATCAGTAAAAACTGCTGAATTTAAAGTTGCAAAAAAATGATCAGTTAACGGAATTACTGATCCTAAATATTTTTTAACTAAGTCTGGATGTTTTTGAATAGCTTCTGAAATTGGGCAAAAAATAATACCTTGTTTAATTAATTCTTCTCTGAAAGTTGTTGCAACAGAAACTGAATCAAAAACTGCATCTACGGCAATACCGTTCAATCTTGCTTGTTCTTGAAGAGGTATTCCTAGTTTTTTATATGTTTCTAAAAGTTTAGGATCCAATTCATCTAAACTTTTCGGTTTATCATCCATGCTTTTAGGTGCAGAATAATAATATAAATCTTGATAATCTATCTTTGGATATTTTGGTTTTTGCCAATCAGGCTCTTTTAATTGTTTAAATCTTTCAAAAGCTTTTAATCTAAAATCAAGCATCCATTGTGGTTCTTTTTTAATATTAGATATAAATTTAATTACATCCTCGTTTAAACCCTTGGGTGCTCTTGTATTTTCTATATCGGTTGAGAAGCCGTATTTATAATCTTTTAATTTATCAATTTCCTTTTGTCTATTTTCCATCTTAATTAACCCATTCCGAATTATTTTTTAACAAATCCTGTAAACTCTTCTTTTCAAAAAAAGTATTAATATGAGTTTCTAATTCATCCCAAAGATTGTGTGTAATACATTTAGTTGCTTTACCATTGCATCCTTTTTTTGAGTCTTTTTTGCACTGAACAGTTTTAACTTTTTCATCAACTGCATTCAAAATATTAGTAAGTTTTATTTCGTTTGGTTTTTTTGATAAAAAATATCCACCTTGGGTACCTCTAGTGCTTTTCACAATGTGATTTTTTTTTAATTTTGAAAAAATTTGTTCCAAATAGTCTAAGGAAATTCCTTGTCTTAATGAAATATCCCTCAAAGATACTGGATTAATAGTATCGAACCTTGCAAGATCAACTAATGCCATAACGGCATATCTACCTTTAGATGTTAATTTCATATTACCCTTTAATTTGGAGACTTTTTATACATACCTGACTAAAATGGTCAAGTTTAGACTTAAAAAAAAAACTAACATTTTGTCGCTCAGTTGTGATAAACGTAACTTTTTTTTGAGAATAATAATCAATTGCGCTTATGGATAATAAAATTTTAGAAATATTCATTCCAGGTCCTGCTGGACGTCTTGAAGCTAAATATTTTAAAAGTAAAAAAAATACATCCCCTGTAGCATTAGTATTACAACCTCATCCACAATACGGAGGAACTATGAATAACAAGGTTGTAGTTGATACATTCCATACATTTATGGATAATGATTTCTCTGTTTGTAGAGTAAACTTTAGAGGAGTTGGAAAAAGTGATGGGGAATTTGATAATGGTCAAGGAGAACTAGCAGATGCAGCTGCAGCACTTGATTGGTTAGAGAGAGAAAATTTTGATAATTCACAATGTTGGGTATCCGGTTTTTCTTTTGGATCACTTATAGCAATGCAATTATTAATGCGAAGACCTGAAATAAATAGGTTTATAGCTATTTCGCCCCAACCTAATGTTTATGATTTTTCTTTTTTATCTCCATGCCCCACATCTGGAATGGTAGTTTATGGCAAAAAAGATGAATTGGTTCCATTAGAGTATATCTCGGAATTAGATAAAAGACTGAGCGCACAAAAAGGTATTAAAGTTGAATTCAACACTATTACTGATGCTAATCATTTCTTTTCTAAAACTGATAATGTATTAATTAAAACTCTTGATAAATATATTAAAAAAGAAACTGCACTATATTAAAGATATTTTACTAGTTTTCCACCTACTGTTGGCTCTTTACATCCAGTTGTACCTGGAAATGAAATAGGTAAATTTAAAAAAGATCTAATAGCTAAATATCCAAATGCCTGAGACTCAATATAATCACCATTAAAACCATATTTATCTATATTATCTAAAATATAATCATTTTTATTTTTTAAGTTGTCTTTGATACTATTTATTAAAGCATTATTTTTTCTCCCTCCACCACAAATTAGATATTTAATTTTATTATTAGCAGCTGTATTTTCAATTCCTCTTGCTATTAGATAGCCTGTAAAGTTAGTTATTGTTGAGCAGCCATTTTCCAATGAAAGACCTCTAGCAAAAGAGTTATCAAAGTCTTTAACATCTAAAGATTTAGTGTATGAGTCTATATTAAAATTATCAATAATTTGGTTAGTAATTAATTGATCAATTTTTCCAGCTTTCGATATATTTCCATTTTCATCAAATTTTTTATTTGAATTTTTTCTAACCCAGTCATCTATCAAACAATTTCCAGGCCCAATATCATAAGCGGTAATATTATCCTCAAAATTATTAGAAATACTTATAATCTTAGTAAGGTTTGTTATTCCTCCAATGTTTATAAAACCTATCGGAAATCCTGTTTTGAATTTTTCATTCACAATATTGGATATAAGATAGTGAAATATTGGTGTTAAGGGGGCTCCTTGTCCATCATTTTCAATATCTTTTTTTCTAAAGTCATAAACTACATTTTTTTTTAATAGTTGAGATAGCAACTTTCCGTCTCCTAGTTGTTTTGTGATTTTTTTTTGTGGCTCGTGAAATATTGTTTGGCCATGAAAACCAATTAAATCAATTTCATGCTTATATTTTATTAATATTTGGTTTACTTTTTCTGCGTGAAAAACTGTGATTTTTCTCTCTAGATTTCCCAGTTCTTTAGAATGTTTATATAAATCATTCTCACCTAAAACTAAGTTTCTTAATCTAATTAATTCTGCTTTTAGTTCGACATCATATTCAAAATACACATCTAAAATGTTGTAAAATTGATATTGCCCATCAGATTGTATTATTGATATATCCACTCCATCCATTGAAGTTCCACTCATTAATCCTATAGATGTATATAATTTTCGTTTCATTGATATTCTTTTTATTAAAAAATTGTATATTGTAACTATAGACTTATGAATAAATTTTTAAAAGAATTTAAAGACCGTGGATATTTCTATCAATGTACTAGTGAGCATGAATTATCAAATATACTAAACAAAGAAAAAATTAAAGCTTATATCGGTTTTGACTGTACAGCAGAGAGTTTACATGTTGGTAGCTTGCTGCAAATAATGTGCTTAAGATTACTTCAAAAAAATGGACATCGTCCTATAGTTTTACTTGGTGGTGGCACCACTAGAATTGGTGACCCATCAGGGAAAGATAAAACTAGAAAAATTCTAAGCGAGCAGGAAATTGAAAAAAATATTAAAAATATTAAAAATATTCTTAAAAAATTTTTAGATAATGATGATCCTAATATAAAACCAATATTTGTAAATAATTTTACTTGGTTAAAAAATTTGAATTACATATCTTTCCTAAGAGATATTGGAAAACACTTTACTATCAATAAAATGTTAACATTTGATAGTGTCAAATTAAGATTGGATAGAGAACAATCACTAAGTTATATGGAATTTAATTATATGATTTTGCAAGCATATGATTTTTTAGAATTAAATAAAAAAGAAAATTGTGTATTACAAATTGGCGGATCTGATCAGTGGGGGAATATTGTGAACGGCGTTGAACTTATTAAGAGATACTCTAATAATCAAACTTTTGGTTTAACTACTCCATTAATTACTTTAGCTTCGGGTGCAAAAATGGGTAAGACAGAAAATGGTGCTGTTTGGTTAGATGAAAAATTTTTATCAGCTTATGATTATTGGCAGTTTTGGAGAAATATTGATGATAGAGATGTGTTTAAATTTTTAAAAATGTTTACTGATATTGATATTAGTGAGATAGAAAAATTTAAAAAAAACAATATAAATGAATTAAAAATATTACTTGCAAATAAAACTACCTCTTTACTTCATGGCGAAAAAGCAGCAAAGAATTCGGAAATGGCTGCTAAAGAAGCATTTTCTGGGAATTCGCTTGGTTCAAATTTACCTTCTGTAACTATTTCATCAAAAAATATTGATAAAAAAATTAACATTCTAGATCTTATTTTACTATCTAAATTAGAAAATTCTAAAAGTGAGATTAGAAGACTTATAAAAGGAAATGCAATAAAAATTAATGATAATTCTATTTATGACGAAAAATTCATTATTGATCACAATCTATTTAAAGAAAATTACCTCAAGTTATCTATAGGAAAAAAAAGGCACATTAAAGTTGAGTTAAATTAATTTTTTTTAATTTTTTCTATAGTACGAGTTATAAATCTTGGTGTTAGTGTCTTAATTGGATTTACAGTAGTTTCTAACTTTTTTGGTGGTCCTTTAATCTTAAAACTAACTCCGAAAACTCCTTCTCCAGTTTTGTCTCCAACCAAAATTTTCCCTAGAACTGGTATTGAGCTTATTGTTTTATTAATAGTAGTTGCTGGAACAAGTGTTCCTTTTAGGCTAATTAGTTTATCATTCTCAACATATCCACTCATTAATACTGAAATTGCAGGACCAATTGCATAAATCTCATCAATTGTCATTAGGTCTCCCTGATTTTTAAAATTCATCTCTAATTCGTCAAATCTAATTCCCTCTCCTGATAAAATATCTGCAATACCTTGCAGAGAAGCAAGGGTAAGGATTTTTGTTAAAACTGACAATTCTTTAAGTTTAAAATCATAAATATTAAGTTTAGATTTAGAAATATTATCTTTTTTTGATGAATAGAAATCTAAATATCCTTCATCAAATCCTTTAATAAATTTATATCGTTCAACTAATGGTTTTGCTTTTGAGGAGTACAAAGTGGTTATTTTGTTATTTTTCGAATCACTATTAATTGAAAATGAAATATTTTTTTTATCATCAAAAAATGCAGATAAATTAGCATCTACAATACTATTATCTTTAATAAATAAATTTCCTTTTAAATTTGAAATATAATTAATTGCATCTAAAGAAACTTCATCTAAATTCACACTTAAAGAAATATTATTTTGAAAAATATTATTTCTTTTTTTATCATTCCTTTTTAAAAGATTATTAATTAATGTATTTGCGTTTAAACTAAAACCAATAATGTCGTAATCGTTTTTTTTTATTTTTTTTATAGAATATTTGTTTAACTTATTCTCACTATCTAAATAATCAAATTTTATGTAATCAACATTAATAATTGAATTATTCTTATTTAATAAAAGGTTGCTTACCGCAATTTTATTTTTGTCTTCTAAAATAGACAGATTATTTAAAGAAAGATTTTTATCTTGATCATAATAGCCATCAATTTTTAATTGAGTGTTTATTTTATTGTTTTTTTTATAATTAAAAAAATTTACCTCAAAATTAGTTTTGTCTAAATTCAAATCTAGATCGAAATTAATTTTTTTATCTTTTGTTGATATTAAATATTTTATATTTTCAAATTGATCATCAACTTTTATTTTGCCCTTGCCTGTTAAAGACAATATATTGTTATCATATTTAATATTTAATTTTTGATTTTTAAAATTAATATTCTCATTAGTAGATGGGAAAAAGGTACCAATAAAATCTTGTTTTTTTAAACTGAAAGTATCTAAAGTTAAATTTGATTGAATATTAAAATTTTGATCATTATTTTTGAAAATATAATTAATTTTATTAAAATTTTTTTCTAATTTTATTTCTCCTTCTCCAGTAATTGATAATAAATTTTTACTATACTTTAATTTTAATTTATGATTTCTTAAAATAATTTCCTCATTTAATTTTGAGAAATAGTCTAAGATGTTATTTTCTATTTTATATTTAAGATGATTTAAATCAATATCAGACTCAAGAAACATATTTTTTAATTTAAAATTTTTATTTACCTCAAAACTAAAACTATTAGTTGAGCTGAAAATTGTGTTGTCAAAATTTAAGTTTTTTAAATCTAATTTTGCTATTTTTAAAAACCTCTTTGATAAAGTGTCATTTTTATTTTTGATAATTCCATCAATGTAAAAAATATCTTCTTTTTGCTTTACGTTAACCTTGTCAGAAAAAAAATTTATTTTATTTGCCACAAATTTTATTTCTTGGGTTTTTAATTCATCTTTCTTCAGTTCGAATATAAAATTTATTTTTTCGTAAATATAATTATTTAATAATTGAATTTTGCCGTCTTTAATTACACCTTTTATTTGATAGTCATTTTTAATTTTTCCATTTTCGTCATAATTAACTTTTAAATCCAATATTATATGACCTTTTTTAATAATTTTTTCTAAAATAAATAATTCCGGACCTGTGTAAGCTGCCCTAGCAAATTTAATTAAATCACCAAGTGGTAATGATTTTGATCCTATTTCAAGATTTGATGAGACAAATTCATTTTTAATTATTGACGCGAAAGATACCTGTGTTCCTATATATTCTAATTCAAGTGGTTTATTATAATAATAAACAGTAGCACCAACAGTTTTAGCATTAAATTTTAATCTGATAGGATCTAATTTAATTTGTATTTTTTTTAGATTTAGTTGTAAATTTTTATTACTCTCATTAACTTTATTTTTTATCTGTTCATTAAAACTTTCAGTTTCAACTCCAATTGTACTTAAATAAATTATTGATAAAAAAATTAAAATTACAATTGCTATAAAAAACCTTAATAAAAATTTTCTCATTTAACTTTATAGAGTGATTGTTCTAAAAATTCATCCAGATCTCCATCTAAAATTTTATCTGGACTAGTGCTCTCAAAATTTGTTCGATTATCTTTGACTAATCTGTAAGGTTGTAACACATAAGATCTTATTTGGTGACCCCAACCAATTTCAGATTTTGAATTTTCGTTATTTTGATTTTGTTCCTCTCTTTTCTTAATTTCATAATCATACAATCTGGCTTTCAACATATTCATACATGTCTCTTTATTTTTATGTTGAGACCTTTCATTTTGACACTGAACAACAATTTTGGAAGGCAAATGAGTAATTCTTACTGCACTATCAGTGGTGTTGACATGTTGGCCACCTGCTCCACTAGATCGGTAGGTATCTATTCTTAAATCTTTTTCTGAAATTTCTATATTAATATTTTCGTCAACAACTGGATATATCCAGATACTTGCAAAACTTGTATGCCTTCTTGCACCTGAGTCAAATGGAGATATTCTAACCAAACGATGAATACCAGACTCTTTTTTAAGCCAGCCAAAAACATAATCGCCTTCTATCTTTATTGTTGCTGACTTAATTCCAGCCTCATCTCCTCTATGTTCACTAATTAAGTTAGATTTAAATTTCTTTTTATCAGACCATTTTAAATACATTCGTCTTAACATATCGGCCCAATCCTGACTCTCGGTACCTCCAGCACCTGCATGAATCTCAATATAGCAATCTAATGGATCAGCTTCATTTGATAAAAAACATTTAATTTCACTTTTTTTTATTTCGGACCTTAGTTGTTTAATATTTTGTACAATTTCTTCTTGAACTTCTAAATTACTTTCATCCAAAGCTAATTGATTTAAAGCTGCAAAATCATTTAATTTTTCAACAGATGAATTTAAAGAATTTATCAAATCCTCATAAAATTTTTTTTCTTTAACAACTTTTTGAGAATTGTTTTTATCTTGCCAGAAATTAGCTTCTAGCATTTTTGTATTTAGCGACTGAAGTTTTGAATAAATATTATTGTTTTCAAAGATACTCCTTAATTCTTTGATTTATTTTATCTATTTCTTCTTTATAATTTTGAAAATTATCATTCATTAATAAAACTTTAGTATATTATTACTGTCTAATCTATCAGTATTTGAGTAAAGAACTTTTCCATTAACCACATTTTCTTTTTTAAAAACCTCTATGATTGTATTTTTTGATGAAAATTTTGCTTTTTGACCTGTTTTAGGATCTACTACCATCATAATTGTGTTTTCAGCTGCTTTAAATGGTCTAGCATCTGATTTTTTTACAGCTTGCTTAATAAAATCTTTAAAAATTGGTAGTGCAGTTTTTGAGCCAGTTTCATATTTTCCAAGAGGTGATGGGTTATCTGAACCCACATAAACCCCAACTAATAAGTTTGAGGTAAAGCCAATAAACCAAGTATCAGTATTTTTGTTTGTTGTCCCAGTTTTGCCAGCAATATTTAGGTTCAATTCCCTAAGTTTTTTCCCTGTACCTCTTTGAACCACACCTTCAAGAATTGAGATCATTTGATATGCAGTAGCAGGAGAAAAAATTTGCTTATAGTAGTTTTTAATTTTGGGATAATCATTACTCAAGTAAGAAATTTGATCACAATCTATACACTGTCTCATTTTATTATTATATATAGTATTACCTTCACTATCTTGAATTCTATCAATCAATATTGGCTCAACAAGTTTTCCACCATTTACAAAAGCAGAATAAGCTGATGTTAAATTCAGCAGTGTAGTCTCAGCAGAACCTAAAGATATTGACATCAATTCCTCTGGATTTTCATAAATTTTTAAATCTTTTGAAAAATTTACAATTTTTTCTATACCAAGATTTTGAGCAATTCTTACAGTCATTAAATTTCTAGATTTTTCTAATCCAATTCGAAGTGTAGATGGACCATAAAATTTTTTTCCATAATTTTCAGGTTTCCACATTTTTAAATCATCGCCTTGATCTAAAACTAAAGGTGCATCTAATACTAACGAAGTTGGAGTATAATTATTTTCTAATGCTAACGCATAAATAAATGGTTTAAATGCAGAACCTGGTTGTCTATTAGCTTGAGTCGCTCTATTAAATTCGCTTTTTTTAAAACTAAATCCACCACTAATTGCTAAAATTCTTCCAGTGTAAGGATCCATAACAACAATTCCTCCATTAATTTTAGGTAATTGTTGTAAGCTAAATTTTTTATCAGTTAATTTTTTTACATATATAATATCTCCTGGCTGCAGTAGATTTTTAAATTCCTTTTTAGTCCAGGAAATATCTTTATACTCAATAACACCTTCAATTTTATCTTTGGTCTCAATTTCTGCAGAAAATTTATTTACATTTTTTACTATTGCTAATGACCATTTGATTGATTTTTCTAAATTATACTTTTCTAAATCTTTACTCCAGTTATTATTATAGATTTTGCTAGTTAACGGTCCTCTCCAACCCTTTCTTTGATCATACAATATTAGCCCATTTCTTAAGGAGTCTGTAGCAATTTTTTGTAACTCTAAATTTATAGGTGTATTTATATTTAAGCCTTGTTTGTAAACTTTATCGTAAGTAAAGTTTTCAATTACATTTTTTCTTACATCCTCAATAAAATATTGAGCATCTTCTAAATAAATTTTTTTTTTTTTACTCAATATAATTTCTTGAGTTTTTATTTTCTCATACCACTCAGAATTTATGTAATTATTATCAAATAAATTTTTTAAAACTAAATTTCTTCTAAACTTTGCAAGCTCAATGTCTCTATAGGGATTGTATTTGCTTGGCGCCTTAGGTAATGCAGCTAACAATGCAGCTTCAGAATAGTTTAAATCCCTAATTGACTTATCAAAATATTCTAAACTAGCAGCCGCTACTCCATAAGCTCCACTTCCTAAGTATATTTGATTTAAATATAATTCTAATATTCTTTCTTTAGAAAGTGCTCTTTCAATCCTAAATGCCAAAATTGCTTCTTTAATTTTCCTATTAATACTCACTTCATTTGTTAATAAAAAATTTTTAGCGACTTGTTGGGTTATTGTTGAAGCACCTTCTAATCGCTTAGATGAAATAATATTAGATATATTATTTATGACTGCTCTCATCACTCCTTTGGCATCTACACCTGGATGTGAAAAAAAATTCTTATCCTCTGCAGATAAGAATGCATTTATAACATTTTTTGGAATTGAGCTGTAAGGCACAAATACTCTTTTTTCTTTGGAAAAATCTGCAACCAGCTCTCCTTCTCCTGAGTAAACCTTACTTGAAACAGGTGGTTTATAATTTTTCAAAAATTTATAATCAGGAATCTTGTTTGAATAACTCCACAAAAGACCAACTATTAAAATACCAGTTAATAGAAGCAGAGATGTGGAAATAAGAATAATATTCTTTAAAAACTTATGCATTTTAATTCCATTATATCTTGGAATTTGTTAAAGATAAGGCACAAGATTTAAACAAAATTTATTTAAAAATGCAAAATTTAATAAAATCAACAATTAAAATATTATGGAAAAAAATTTATATATCGATGCTTCGAATCCAAATGAAACTAGAGTTGTTCTTAAAACTGGTGAGAATATTGAGGATTACGAATACGAGGGTGTAAAAACTAACCTTATAAAAAATAATATTTATTTAGGTAAAGTAAGCAGAATTGAACCGTCCCTTCAGGCGGCTTTCGTTGACTTTGGAAGAGATAGACATGGCTTTCTATCTTTTAATGACATTCAATCAGATTATTATCAAATACCTAAGTCTGATTTAGATAAAATAAAACAAGAAGAAGAGAAAGCTAGAGAAGAACTGTCAAAACAAGTTGAAGCTAAAGAAGAAGAAAATATTGCTAAAGGAAAATTAGAAATAGACGATCCTATTGAAAAAGAAATAGAAAACCATACAGAAAATAAAGAAATTGAAAACGAAAAGAATGATACTGACACGGAAAAAGAAACGAAGAAAGAAAATAAATTCAGGTTTAAAAGATATAAAATTCAGGAAGTTATAAAACCAAATCAGGTAATTCTTGTTCAGGTAATTAAAGATGAAAGAGGTCAAAAAGGAGCAGCTTTAAGTACTTTCATTTCTATTGCTGGAAAATATATTGTTTTAATGCCAAATACTCCAAAAGGTGGGGGTATTTCAAGAAAAATTTTTAATCCAGCTGACAGAAAAAAAATAAGAACAATTTTAAATGAAATTCAAATTCCTAAAGAGATGGGATTGATAGTTAGAACAGCAGGGAGTAATAAAACTAAAAATGAAATAGATAATGATTTAACAAGTCTTATAAAAACTTGGAGTCAAATTAAAGATAACGCAATCAATTCAATTGCTCCATCGCTTATTCATCAAGAAAGTGAAATTATTAAAAGGACTTTAAGAGACATGTTTGATGACAATACCCAAAATATAATTGTAGAAGGTACAGATGGCTATAAAAAAGCACAGTCATTTATGAAAACAATGATGCCATCTAGTGTTAAAAAAGTAAAAAAATATAGAGGCAAAGTACCTTTGTTCATTGAAGAAAATATTGAACAAAAACTAAATCAAATTTTTGACTCTGAAATTAAACTCAAATCAGGAGGTTATTTAGTTATTAATCCTACAGAGGCATTGGTATCCATAGATATAAACTCTGGAAGCTCAATTAAAGGTAAAAATGTTGAGAGCACAGCATTAGACACAAACATCGAAGCTGCTGAAGAAATTGCAAGACAAATTAAAATAAGAGATTTATCTGGTTTAATTATAATAGATTTTATTGATATGCTAAGTTATGGAAATAGAAAATTGGTTGAGAGAAAAATTAAAGAAAAATGTAGATCAGATAGAGCTAGAATACAAATAGGTAGGATAAGTAACTTTGGTCTTTTAGAGATGTCCAGACAAAGATTAAGAGAAAGTGCCATAAAATGGAAAGTTACTTTAACAGACGAGTCGTTTGCGCAGAAATTGCTTAAAATTGTTGAATTAAAAGCAGTTTTAAATAAAGCAAAATTTGTAGAGCTAAAAGTTTGTAAAAAAATTTCTGACTTTTTAAAGGAAAACTTTGTTGGGGATTTAACTTATTTTGAGAAAAAAAATAAAATGACGCTAGATATAATTAGTGATAATTCACTAATTATTCCTGAGTACATAATTAATGTCCAAAATAAATCTAAAAAAACTATAGAATTAGTTGAATATTATGAAAAACTAAAAAATTTAGAGGTACAAAATAAAGAAGACAAAGTTATCAAAAATAAAGTAAAAAAAACTTACAAGAAAACATTCAAAAAAAAAAGATTTTATAAAAAACCTAAATAATTCCTTCGATTGGAGATGATGGATTTCCCATTATGGTCTTAGCTATTCTGCCTGATTTGTAAGATTGTCTTCCAGCTATAACTGCATTTTTAAAAGCTAAAGCCATTTCAAATGGTTTTTTTGCTTTTGCTATTGCTGTATTTACTAAAACACCATCACAGCCAAGTTCCATTGCAATCGTTGCATCTGATGCTTGACCTAAACCTGCGTCAACAATAAGAGGAAGTTTAGTCTGCTTACGAATGATTTGAATATTAATTTTATTTAATATTCCCAAGCCAGAGCCAATCGGAGCTGCTAATGGCATAATCGCATCTGCTCCTGAATTTTCTAGACGTTTTGCCATTAAAGGATCATCATTACAATAAACCATAACCTTAAATCCTTCTTTGGCTAGGACCTCAGTTGTTTTTAGAGTTTCAATCATATCTGGGAATAAATTTTTTTTATCTCCTAAAACTTCAAGTTTGACCAACTTCCATCCTCCTATTTCTCTTGCTAATCTTAAGGTTCTTAAAGCATCTGTTGAGTTAAAACATCCTGCCGTATTTGGGAGGTAAGTGATTTTTTTTGGATCAATGTAGTCCATCAAAAGTGGTTTTTTTTTATTTGAAATATTTACACGTCTTACCGCAACGGTCACAATTTCTGCACCAGATAGTTTTATAGCTTTTGCACATTCTGACATATTTTTGTATTTTCCAGTTCCAACTATTAATCTTGAGTCAAATTTTTTTTTTGCAATTACTAACTTATCTTTTTTCAAATTATCCTCCTCCAATAAAATGAACTATTTCAATTTTATCATCTTTTTTTAATTTTATATTACTAGTCCTCTTTTTATCAATAATTTCTTGATTTAATTCAATTGCCACTTTTTTTATTGGAATATTAAGATTATTTAGAAGATCAGACAACTTAGTGTTATTCAATACTGTCTTAAATTTACCATTTACTTTAATTTTTATTTTTTTCATCGTATATAAGTGCTGAATGTCTGATAAAATAATTATTATTAATGGTCCAAATCTTAATCTATTAGGTGAAAGAGAACAATCACAATATGGATCCACTTCTTTTAAGGAACTAAAAGAAAAATGCCTAAAAAAATCAAAAGAAATTGGTTTAGAAATAAATTTTACTCAGTCGAATTTAGAAGGTGAAATTGTAGATATAATTCAAGAAGCAAGAAAAAAATACAAAGGAATGATAATTAATGCTGCAGGGTTTACACATACATCGGTCGCGATTAGAGATGCTCTGAGCCTGTTTAAAAAACCAATAATTGAATTGCATATATCTAATATTTATAAAAGAGAGGAGTTTAGACACAAATCCTTAATAAGTGATATTGCAACTGGCGGCATTTTTGGTTTAGGTACCGAAGGTTATATTTTAGCCATAATTTCTATACAAAAGATCTTAGAGAATGAAAATCGATAAAAAAATTATTAAAGAATTAAACGAATATTTAGAAGAGTTCAATCTTACTGAAATAGAAATTGCTGATAAGGATACTAAAATTAAGGTCTCCAAAAATATGGGATCTAATATTAATCAGCCAATAGTTGATAAATATAATTCAATAACTGAAAAAAATATTTCAGAAATTAATCAAATTATTAAAAATGGTATTGAAGTTACATCTCCAATAATTGGAACTGCTTATCATGCTCCTGAACCAGGAGCAAAAAAATTTGTTGAAGTAGGTAAAAAAATCAAAAAAGGTGACACAATAATGATTGTTGAAGCAATGAAGACAATGAACCATGTACCCTCTTCATCTGATGGGGTAGTTAAAGAAATTTGTGTTGATGATGGCCAACCTGTTGAATTTGGTCAAACACTTATTATTTTAGAATAAATAATGTTTAAAAAAATTTTGATTGCTAACCGTGGTGAAATTGCGGTAAGAATTATTAGAGCCTGTAAAGAATGGGGAATATCAACTGTTGCTGTTCACTCTAATGTTGATCGAGACAGTATGCATGTTAGACTTGCTGACGAGAGTGTTTGTATCGGCTCCCATCAACCACAAAACAGTTACCTAAATATCCCTGCATTGATGTCAGCTATAGAACTAACTGGTGCCGAAGCTGTTCATCCTGGTTATGGTTTTCTCTCAGAAAATACAAATTTTGCAAAAATATTAGAGGAAAATAAAATTAAATTTATTGGAGCTTCTTCCAAATTAATTGCGATGATGGGAGATAAAATTCAAGCAAAAAAAATTGCAAAAGAGAATGGATTACCGGTAATCGAGGGCTCTGAGGGTGGTGTAAAAGATATATCTGAAGCTAAAGAACTTTGTAAAAAAATTGGTTTTCCTGTTTTAATTAAAGCGTCAGGTGGTGGAGGTGGAAAAGGTATGAAAATTGTATACAAAGAAGAAGAATTTGAAACATTATTCTCAACTGCTAAATCAGAAGCAAAAAAATATTTTGGAAATGACGAGGTTTATATTGAAAAATTTTTTCAAAATCCTAGGCACATTGAAGTACAAATTCTTGCTGGTAAAAATCGAGTTGTTCACCTTCATGAAAGGGATTGTTCAGTTCAAAGAAGACATCAAAAACTTATTGAGGAAACGCCTAGTCCAGTTCTAAACAAAGAAATTAGGAAAGATCTTTTCGAAAAAACAGTAAATATGGTTAAAAATATTGGCTATATGGGTGCTGGTACAGTCGAGTTTATATATGAAGATGGTAAATTCTATTTTCTTGAGATGAATACTAGAGTTCAGGTAGAACACCCTGTAACAGAGATGGTTACAGGGATTGATATAATCAAAGAACAAATTTGGATTGCGTTCTCAGATGAAACAGCATTAAAACAAAGTGACATTAATCCAAGAGGTCATGCCATAGAGTGTAGAATTAATGCAGAGGACGCTAGTAAAAACTTCCAACCTTCTCCGGGAACTATTGGGATGTGTCATCAACCTTCTGGTTTTAGAACAAGAGTAGATGGGGCTATATACCAAGGCTACAAAGTAACACCCTATTATGATAGTATGATTTGTAAGTTAATTTGTCATGGTAGAAATAGATTAGAAGCAATTCAAAGAATGAATAGGTCTCTAGATGAATTTGTGATTGAAGGAATTACAACTACCATTCCATTGCATAAAAAACTATTAAATCATAAAAAATTTATCGAGTCTGACTTCAACGTAGGATGGATAGATAATGAAAAAATTATTTAATAACAGCTTACAAGCCAAATATCATAAACCGGATGGTCAAAAGGAGTTAATGATGGGCTTGAAGAAAACATCCATCCATTAAAAACGAAAACTTCATCATTATTTGTATTATTAAGATCTATAACCTGCATATAAGCAGTAATTTCAGGGTTATCATCAAATTCTGAATTTTTACATTTTAAACTTTTAATAGATAAATCTTTAAATGATACTAAATCTCCATTTTTTAATTTCAAAAGCGTATTTTTTGAACTTATTTTATCTAAAATCTTAATATCTGTGTAAATACCTTCCGAATTACCTTGTGAAAATGAAATTGAAAATAAAGAAAAATAAAAAAAAATTATTAATTTTAATTTAAGATTATTCTTTCCAGCTTTTATATTTTTTTTTAACTGCATCTTTATTTTTGTTGGGATAGTATGCTTGGTCAGTACCTGTCAAATTAGATTGATGGGGTTTTTGCCATTCATATTTTTCTAGTATGTGTTTTTTCTCTATTTTATTGGGAGTAAAATGAATCCAAGAATACCACTCAACTGGAATTTTTGATGCATCAATTGTATCTTTATATATAACCCACCTCTTCCCTTTTTTATTTTGATAATACTTGTTACCCAGCTCATCTGTTCCAACGAGTTTTCCAAAAAAAATAGTTTTTAATCTAGTTCCAAATGTATCTTGATTCCACCAAATGAAAATTTTTTTTAAGAGTGTCAACATTATTATATTTTATTTTTCAATTAAAAATTGTAAAATTTAAATTAGACTAAAATCTTAATAAGTATATAAATTAAAAGATTCATTTTTCAAATTAATTTTAATTGAGGTCAAATGGCAAAATATCTAGTCGAAACGTATTATACGTGTACATTCAAAGTCAATCATTACTTAGATGATATAAATGAAACAGAATTAAAAAATTTAGAAAAAAGAGACGATGGGAAATTCGAGGTTTTGGATGTCAAATTGGATAATAGAAAAACTAAAAGTCTTGACCCTAAAAATAATAAAATTGTAGATAATAAAAATGTTGAAATGATAAATAATTCAGAAAACCTTAATGCAATAAGTAAAGAGAACGTTGTAACAAACCTTAATAAAGCTTCAGAAAAAGCTGGAAAAAGATTTGGAATGCCTGATCGAAGAAAAGGTTATATCCAGAAAGCGACAATTGGAGATCATAAGGTCTATCTACATACTGGTGAATATGAAGATGGAAAAATTGGAGAAATATTCATAGATACAAGTAAGGAAGGTGAGCTAGTAAAAGCATTAATGAATAATTTTGCAATCGCAGTTTCTCTTGGACTTCAATATGGGGTGCCATTAGATGAGTTTATTAGTGCTTTTGTTGGAACAAAATTTGAGCCATCAGGTAAGGTTTTAGGAAATGATAGAATTTTGAGTGCTACATCTATTTTAGATTATATTTTTAGGGAACTAGCAATTTCTTATCAAAATCGAGAAGATCTCGCTCATACACCCTCCATTGGTGGAAACGACTCAAATGATAAAGATAATCAAAACTCGGAGGATCAAAATCAACTCCTTAAAATTGTTAAAGATATCACAAGTAAAGGATTTGTAAGAAATAATTATAAAAAAAATCTAGTAGATCTTTCTGATGTTAAAATTAGCCTAAAGGGCAAAAAATAATTTTTAATTTTTACTTTTTATTGAAAGATTTAATTCTTTCAATTGGTCTTGATTAACATCTGACGGTGCGTTCATCATTAAATCTTGAGCATTTTGGTTCATTGGAAACATAGTAACTTCTCTTATATTTTTTTCGTTTGCTAAAAGCATTACAATCCTGTCTATTCCAGGTGCAATTCCACCATGTGGCGGCGCGCCGTAACTTAAGGCACTAATCATCCCACTAAATTTTTCATCTACCTCTGCTTTGTTGTATCCTGCAATTGAAAAGAGTTTATACATAAGATCAGGTTTATGATTTCTTATAGCACCAGAAGATAACTCTATTCCATTACAAACTATATCATATTGGTAAGCAAGAATATCAAGAGGATTTTCAAAATCTTTGTTTTTTAATTCACCCTGCGGCATTGAAAATGGGTTATGACTAAATTTAATATTATTCGTTAATTCATCTTTTTCAAACATAGGGTAGTCAACTATCCAACAGAAAGCAAAAGTATCCTCATCAATTAGATTTAGATCTTTCGCAATTTTGTCTCTTGCTAATGCAGTTATTTTTTCTAATTCATTTTGCTTTCCACATGCTAAAAAAATACTGTCTCCCACCTCAGATTTAGTGATTTTCATTATTTCTAAGAGTGCCTGTTCAGAAAAAAATTTTCCTACTGGCCCTTTAGCTGAAATTTTATCATCTTTTTCAAAAGTAAAGTATGCTAATCCAGAAGCACCTTGGTCTTTAGCCCATTTGTCAATATTATCAAAAAAACTTCTAGGTCTATCTTTGGTATCTTTAGTAGTAATTGATCTAACTTTAGATCCAGATCTTACTAATTTTTTGAAAATATCAAATGAAACATCATCTCTGCTAAATATTTCGGTAATATCATTTATAATAAGAGGGTTTCTTAAATCAGGTTTATCAGTCCCATACTTAACCATCGCTTTAGAGTAAGAAATTTTTGGAAAAACATCATACATTAATTTTTTATTAGAAAAATGTTTAAAAGTATTAACCATTAGTTTTTCAACAATATTAAATACATCTTCTTGCTGAACGAAAGACATTTCTAAGTCGAGTTGATAGAATTCCCCAGGACTTCTATCGGCTCTAGCATCTTCATCTCTAAAACAAGGAGCTATTTGAAAATATTTATCAAAACCTGCTACCATTATTAATTGTTTAAATTGTTGTGGAGCTTGAGGTAAAGCATAAAATTTTCCAGGGTTTAAACGACTAGGTACAAGAAAATCTCTGGCACCTTCAGGACTAGAAGAAGTTAAAATTGGAGTTTGAAATTCTAAAAAGCCTAATTTTATCATTTCATTTCTAATGTAAGAAATAACTTTTGATCTTAAAATTATATTTTCGTGAATTTTTTTTCTTCTTAAATCTAAAAACCTATATTTTAATCTTATTTCTTCTGAGTATTCTTGATCACTAAAAATGGGCATTGGTAATTCTTTACAAGTACCCAATGTTTCATAATCAGATATTACAACCTCAATTTCTCCGGTCTCAATATCTTTATTTTTTGTTTCATCTGAACGATTTACAACCTTACCATTTACCTTAATTACAGTCTCTAATGGAGTCTTTTCTAATTCTAAAAAATTTTTATTTTCTTTGTCGATTATACACTGTGTAATTCCATAATTATCACGTAGATCAATAAAAAGTAAATTACCATGATCTCTTTTTTTATTTATCCATCCAGAAAGAGAGACATTTTTATCAACATCATTTTTTCCTAGCTCATTACATTTATGCGTTCTATACTTATTCAATTACTCTCCTAAAGCCTCTTTTATAATTTTAAAGTCGATTGGTTTTTTTCTTTTTAAACTAATTTCGTCGATTTTATATATGAAATCAGATATTTTACCATAAGATCTACTTATCCTTTTTATAATAAAATCTATTAATTTTTTATCTATTGAGATCTGACGATCAGATAAGTTTTTTAATATTAAAGCATACATCAAATCATCTTCAGGTTTTTCTATAACTGATAAAAGAAAATTCTTTGCTCTTGAATTTAAGTCATGAAGTTTAAATTTAAAATCTACGATTGGTATTGTAGAACTAACTATAAGATATTTGTTATCCTGCTCTATAATGTTAATAAGAGTAAATAGCAAATTTTCATCAATATTTTCTGACATATCTTCGATAATAATATTCTCGTATATTTTGATTTCCTTTAAAAAATCGTTAGTAAGTTTGTTAGCTGAAATTTTAATACCTTTAAAATTTTTCAGGAAAATATTTATTAAGTGTGATTTTCCAGAGAAATTTTCACCAATTAAATTAACAAAATTTTTTTCCCATTTGGGCCAACTATTCAAAAGTTTAAATGAATATTTATTACTTTTAGAAACATAAAAATCTTGATCTTTGAAATTCTGTTCGTAATCAAAATTAAGAATTTGTTGATTTAGATTTTTCATTTCATAACCCATATTTTATTAGTAGTTTCAAATTCATAATTATTATTTTTCATCACTTCTATAAATTTATCAGGTGTTCCATTAAAAATTATTTTATAAATATTATTTTTGTTATCAAATTTATAAATATAAAAATTGTAAATTAAGTCTATGTTAGAAAGTTTTTCCTCTAATTGATAAATTTTTATGTTGTTACTGTTTTCAACTGAAATCGTTAAAGGCAATTTAACAGAAGTATTTATTTCATTTTGAGATTTCCAATAATCTTCAAAAGTGATTTTTAACATTTCTATGAATTGATTAATTTCAGAATTGTTTTCAAAATCAACATTTTTTATTAATGTATTTTTTAATTTTTTTTTGTTATCAAAACTAATTTTGTTAAGAAGTGTAATTTGATCAGAATCTATATAAAAGATTGAAACAATATAATTTTCAATATTATATTTTTTTACTATTTCACCGAATTCGAATTTTTCTAAATTTTGAAGATTTTTTTTTATTAAATTTAAATCTTCAAGGTCCTCTGCTGGTAAAATATAATTTAAAAGATCGTGTTGTTTGATATTAGGATTCCACATTTTATATATAATATTATCTGAAAACATTTTTACTTCATTTTTATTTTGATCAACAATTATTGGCATAAAAATAATATTTTTTTTAACTGGTAATGATGGAAAAATATTTTTCTTTTCTAATAAATCAAAGACAATTTTTTTGTTAAAAGATACATTGAGTTTTATATAATAAATTTCATTAATAAATTTTTCCTCTTTAATAGCAAATGTCTCAATCATACTTTTAATTTGATTTAAAGGTATTTTTTTAAGCTTGTTATGATCTTTAGATTGAACAATAGACAACATTAACTGATTAAAAGCTTTAAAAAATCCTTCGTCTATTATTTTGTTTTTGTTAAAATTAATCTTAAAAGGAGTGGATAATCTAACGTCATTTATCAAGAAAGTCTTAGCATGACTAATTCCTGTGGAAAAAAAAATATTTAATACAGCAAGAAATAAAAAAAAAATATATAACTTTCTTAATTTTAAATTTTGAAAAATAAATTTCATAAACCTTTTTAATGAATAAAAAAAAATTTACCTATAAAAAAAGTGGTGTTAATATCAATGCTGCAGATAATTTCGTTAATTTCATTTCTAATGTTTCATCAAAAAAAAAAGGCAAAAAAAAGTTTTCAAATATTGGTGGATTTGGCTCTATAACTAGTATTCCTCAAGGAATAAACCGGCCCCAAATTGTAGCTTGTACAGATGGTGTTGGCACAAAAATTGAGATAGCAAATACACTAAACAAGTACGATACTATTGGCATAGATTTAGTTGCAATGAGTGTTAATGATTTAATTGTTCAAGGTGCCAGACCACTTTTGTTTTTAGACTATATCTCAATAAATAAAATTAATTTAAAAAAACTTAAATCAATAATCAAAGGAATTCTTAAGGGCTGTAAAATATCTGGTTGCGAATTGGTTGGTGGTGAGACCGCCGAAATGCCTGGTACATATGACAAAGGCAAATTTGATATAGCAGGTTTTGCAGTTGGTGTGATTGATAAAAAAAAAATTTTAACTAAAAAAAAAATAAAAAAAAATAATCTTATTTTAGCAGTGCCATCTAGCGGATTACATTCTAATGGTTTTTCACTTGTAAGACATGTTTTAAATCAAAGAAAAATTAATATCAAAAAAAACAAATTTTTAAAATCTGAACTTTTAAAACCTACTAAAATATATGTAGATGAAGTATTAAAGCTAATTAATAAAAATTTAATTAATGGTTGTGCAAATATTACTGGTGGAGGTTTATCAGATAATATCAAAAGGATTATTCCTGATAAAATGGTTGCAGATATTAATTTAAATCATATAAAAACTTTGAGTATTTTTAAATGGCTCAAAAAAAATGGAATATCAGAAAAGGAGATGCTGAAAACATTTAATTGTGGGGTTGGATTTTGCTTAATAATAAATCCTAAAAATTTAAAAAAAGTTACAAAATATTTTTCAAGGTACCATAAGCCCTATGTAATTGGTAAAATTTCAAAGGGTATCAATAAGGTTAAATTAAATGGTTCAATCAACTGGTCCTAAAAAAATAAAGTGTTCAGTATTCATTTCTGGGACCGGAAGTAATCTAAAATCATTAATTCAATTTTCAAAAAAAAAAAATTCTCCTATATCGATAAAATTGATTATTTCAGATAACGCAAAAGCCAAGGGATTAAAATTTGGAAAAATTTTTAAAATACCAAATAAAGTTATTAATTATAAAAATAAGTCTATTGCTGAAAAAAAAATAATTTATGAATTAAAAAATAAAGATATTAGAATAATTTGCCTTGCAGGCTTTATGAAAATTTTATCTAAAAGTTTTATAAAAAATTTTAAAGGTAAAATATTAAATATTCATCCTTCTCTACTTCCAAAATATAAAGGTTTGAACACTCATCAAAGGGCAATATCAAATAATGAAAAATACTCTGGTTGTACTGTGCATTTTGTGAATTCTCGATTAGACTCTGGTAAAATTATTCTACAAAAAGAGGTTAAAATTGGTAAATTTGATACACCAAAATCTTTAGCAAAAAAAATTTTACTTCAAGAGCACAAGCTGTATCCAAAAGCAATAAAAAAATTATTTAATCTTTAAAAAAAAAATCTATTTCAATTTTCGCATTCTCAACACTGTCAGAACCGTGAACTGAATTCTTATCTATTGAAATACCATATTTTTTTCTAATAGTGCCCTCGTCAGCATCTTTTGGATTTGTGGCTCCCATTAGCTCTCTATTTCCAAGGACCGCGTTATCTTTTTCAAGAACCATAACAAGGATTGGTCCTGATGAAAGGTAAGTACATAAATCATTATAAAATGGCTTTGTTTCATGAACTTTGTAAAATTTTTCAGCTTCATTTTTTTCAATTTGGATTTTTTTTTCCTTTAAGATAGAAAAACCATTATTTTTAAACATCTGTTTTATTTCATTCTCCAGGTTTCTTTCTACTGCATCTGGCTTAATAATTGATAAGGTTTGCTCTAGATTACTCATAATATTCCTCTATTAGTTTATTCAATAATCTTACTCCATATCCTGTAGCACCGCCTGAGTTTAGAGCTCCACCATATTTTGAAAAAGCCATTCCAGCTATATCTAAATGTGCCCATGGTGTTTTGTTTAGAATAAATCTTTGTAAAAATTGTGCCGCGGTAGTTGAACCAGCTCCACCAATATAATTTATATTTTGCATATCAGCATTTTTAGAGTCAATTAATTTATCGTAATTTTTATTTAAAGGCATTCTCCAAACTTTTTCCTCAGTTTTTTCACCAACATCAACTAATTGATTTGACAACTTATTATCATTTGAAAATAAGCCAGCATATTCTGATCCCAATGAAACAATTATAGCGCCAGTTAAAGTAGCTAAATCAACAATAAATTTTGGTTTATATTTTTCCTCTGTATATGTAAGAGCATCAGCTAATACTAATCTACCTTCTGCATCGGTGTTTAAAATTTCAACTGTTTTACCACTATAAGATTTTACTATATCGCCAGGCCTTTGAGCATTTCCACCAGGCATATTTTCGACTAAACCAACTACTCCTACTGCATTTACTTTTGCTTTTCTCAGAGCTAAACTTTTCATTAAACCCACTACAGTAGCTGATCCAGCCATGTCGTATGTCATATCCTCCATAAATTTTGCAGGTTTAAGAGATATACCTCCGGTATCAAAACAAACACCTTTACCTACGAAAGCTAGAGGTTTAGAATTGTCTTTTAGCCCTTTCCATTCCATTGTCACTAGATAAGATCCTCTGATACTTCCTTGACCAACACCTAACAAAGTATGCATACCTAATTTGTTCAATTTTTTTTCATCATATATATCAATTTTTAACCCAATTTTTTTTAGAGCAATTAATCTTTTGGCATATTCGTCAGGATGTAAAACATTGCCTGGTTCAGATACCAAATCCCTTGCGAAAAAGGTTCCTTCCTCGATAGCTTTAAATTTTAATTGATCAGCTTTAGTTGGTAGTTGTTTTCCAATTACGTTTACAATAATTTTTTTTTTGTTTTTTTTTGATTTATATTTTTCAAAAATATAAGACTTCAATTTTATCCCATGTAAAAAATATCCTACAAAGTTTTTTGA
>CACKYN010000003.1 GCA_902604355.1 uncultured Pelagibacteraceae bacterium | reverse complement strand
ACCAATTCCGTTTTTATATTTACTTATTTTTAATAAACAACAGCCTCAAATATTAATTTTGGTAACCTTATTTATTTATATGATCATAAATTCTTTGTTGTTAGGAAATTACTATATTGTAGGCAAATCAACCAAAATAATAATGGATTATTTAAAAATAAATCAAATTGTAGAAAATACTATTCCTGGTGTGATTACACCACATGTTTATCATTTAAATAATAAAAAAAATATTTTAAATGAAAAAAAACTTACTAGTGACTCATCCCGTTATCGTATCACTTATTTTAATGAAAATTCAATTTTTTCCTCTAGAATAAATTTTTTAGGATATGAAATAAAAAAATATTCAGTTATTAAGATAAAATAATGAAAAAATATATAGTTTCCACAACAATTAACGCACCTACGAAAGCAATTAAAAAGTTTGATGATTTAAGGGATTGGAAATTAATAGTATCTGGGGACCTTAAAACTCCAAAAGATTACAAATTAAAAAATGGAATATACTTAAGCCCAAGGGATCAAGAAAAAATAAGTAAAAAATTATCTGATTTAATTGGTTGGAATTGTATACAAAGAAGAAATTTTGCCCTGCTTCTGGCATATAAAAAAGGTGCAGATATAATTGCAACTATTGATGATGATAATATACCCTTACCAAATTGGAATAAAAATTTAATTATTGAAAAAAAAGTAAAAACTAAAAAGTATTTTACTAATGAAAAAGTTTTTGATCCAATATCTGTAACAAATCATAAAAATCTATGGCACAGGGGTTTTCCATTACAACTGTTAAAAAATAAAAATAAAAATAAAAAAAAAATTATCGTAAAGTCAAATTTTGATATTCAAGCAGATTTTTGGAATGGGGATCCAGATATTGATGCAATATGCAGAATGGAACATGCGCCTGAATGTAAATTCGTAAATTCGAAATTTCCATTTACATCTAATAAGTTTTCTCCATTTAATTCACAAAACACCTTTATAAAAAGAAAAGTACTAAAATATTATTTTTTATTCCCACATATTGGTAGGATGGATGATATATGGGCCTCATACTATGTAGAGTCAAAAGGTTTCAAGGTTTTATATAACAAACCTTCTGTTTACCAAAAAAGAAATGAGCATAATTTGACAAAAGATATGCAAAAAGAATTTATAGGATATAAAAATAATTTAAATTTGATACTTGAGCTGAAAAAAAATCCTAATAATATTAAAAAGTTTTTACCTAAAAATTCATGGGAAGCTTTTAAAATATATCAGAAAATTCTAAGTACATGAAAAAAGTTTTAATTACAGGAGCGGCTGGGTTTGTGGGTAGACATTTCTGTAAGTTTTTTCTTGATAAAAAATTTGAAGTCACAGCAATTGATAATTTACAAAAATTTACTGGAGCAGTAGACCCCAAAAAAAGTTGGCCATTATTTAATCCATGTGATTATAAAAATTTTAAATTTTCTAAAATTGACTGCAGTGAATGGTTTAAAAAAAATAAAAAAAAAAAATTTGATTATGTATTTCATTTAGCTGCAATTGTCGGTGGAAGAGAAATGATTGAAAATAATCCTTTAGCTGTGGCACAGGACTTAAATATTGATAGTAAATTTTGGGAATGGTGCGTAGCAGCAAAACCAAAGAAAACAGTATATTTTAGTTCAAGTGCTAGTTACCCATTAAATTTACAATCTAAGAAATTTTATAGACTGCTGAAAGAGGGAGATCTAAACTTTACTAAAAATCTTGGTATACCTGACTTTACTTATGGATGGTCAAAACTTACTGGGGAATACCTAGCTAATATAGCTTATCAAAAACATGGAATTCGTTCAGTATGTTACAGGCCATTTTCAGGATATGGAGAAGATCAAGATATGAATTATCCTTTCCCTAATTTGTGTAAAAACATCCTCTTATCCAAAAAAAAGGGGACAGTGAACGTATGGGGTAATGGAAAACAAATGAGAGACTTTATTCACATAGATGATTGCGTCGATGGCGTAATCAAGACAATGGATAAAGTAAATGATGCCTCGGCTATTAATTTATCAACTGGAATTTATACAAGTTTTATTGATTTTTTAAATTCATCTAAATCAATTATTGGAACAAACTTTAAAATAATAAAAAAAGTATCTAAACCAGTTGGTGTATTTGCTAGAGCAGGCAATACAGATTTACAAAAAAAATTAGGTTTTAAATATAAAATTTCTTTAAAGGAAGGTATTGAAAAAGGTCTCAATTATTTATCTAAAAACATTTAAAATAGTGAAAAAAATATTAGTAATTGGTGCAAATTCAGATATAGCAAAAGAATTTATTAAAATTTCTATTTCAAAAAATTTATATTTATATTTAGCTTTAAGAGATAATAAATATTCATCCAAATTCATATCCGAACTTTCTCTTGATCAAAAAAGTAATTATAAAGTATTAGAGATTGACTTAGAGAAAAATATATTATTTGAAAATTATATAAATGATCTTGATAAATCTATAGATATGATTATTTTTTTTTCTGGTTATTACGAGAAACCAGAAGTAAATCATCAAAAAATATCGGTTGTTAATTTTTTGGGACCAAAAAATTTTATTTTAAAATTAATAAAAAAAAAAGAATTTGTTAATTTAAATAAAATAATATGTCTAACTTCAATAGCTGGTGATAGAGAACCAAATTATAATCAATCATATTCTAGATCAAAGAGAGACATAAGTAATTTTCTAAAAAAATTAAACAAAAGTGAAAAAAAAATTAGCTTTATTGATATAAAGCCTGGATATGTAAAAACTAAAATGACACATAATTTAAAACTTAATAAATTGTTAATATCAAAACCTCAATATGTCGCAAAAAATATTTATCTCAGTTTAGATACCACCAAAAACGAAATTTATATTCCCTTTTATTGGAAAATAATTATGCTTGTTTACAAGTTAATTTTTTTTAAGAAATCAGAATAATTAAGGGTTTAATTATATTTATCTATATACTCCTAAAAGAACAAAAAAGTATAAGGAGGTAAATAATAAAATGATTATTAGATGATTAATTCCTAGTATCATTAAAATAATTGGTATTATCATCATTAAAAAGTTTAGAAAAACTGCTTTTTTAAGATTAAATTTTTTTGTTAATAAGTGATGCATGTGAGTATTATCTGCCTTTAAAGGATTTTTTCGCTTATAAATTCGTTGAACAAAAAGCCTAATTAAATCTATTCCAGGCATCATCATTAATATAAATATCTCTTCACAAGCAAAATCTAGTGATTGATTATAATAATTAATTATTAATATAGAAAAAATAAAAGATAAGCTTAATGATCCTCCATCACCCAAGAATATTTTTTCTTTTAGATTACTAAATAAAAAAAAAGCTGAAGATAAGACTATTATACAAGATAAAATAACAAATTTTTCTTTAAAAATTAAATATGAAAAAATTGTAATAGTGTAAAGAGTTGATTGACCATTTATTCCATCGTACATATTAAATGCATTCATAAAAATTATGATAGATAGTATTGTAAATATTAGTGAAAAATCTCCTAGAGAAATATTGGTACTAGATGAAGAGAACCTTAAAGTTTGAACAATTTGCTGGTTATCGAATAAAAGATATAATGCTAAAATAATAACAAAATAAATAAGTTTAATCTTATAATTCAAATTATATTTGTCGTCATAAGCACCTAATAAAAAAATTAATATTATAAATATTATAAAATACGCAGTATCTAAGTTGTAAATTTCATCGAAGAATAATGAGTCTAAAAGAAAATAAATTAATATATTAAATATAAAAATAAATCCACCTATAGCTGGGACTTTTAGTTTATGGATTTTTCTTTTTTTGTCTGGAAAATCATAAATATTAATTTTTTCAGCTAGAAAATTTAATTTCAAATAAAAAATTAAATTTGTCAAAAAAATAATTGGTATAATTATTTCAAACATGGTTATTTTTGTGATTAGCTAAATATAAATAAAAACCCACTGGAAAATATAAAATATACGATAGCCAATTGTTAAATAAATTCCCAGATGGAAATAACGGCCATAAATTAATTAGCAGTGTTACAAAAATAAAATATTCTAAATCTTTCACACTTTCATATCTTGCTTGGTTCATAGCTTTAAATATTTTGTAAAGCAAAAAAAATAAAATAAACATGTAGAAAAAAAAACCAATGATTCCCGTTTCTGATAATATTTGTACAGCAATATTATGAGGATGTGTAGAACATGGATCCATTCCAAAAGCATATTTTTTATGATTACATTTTTTTCTAAATTGATCAGGCCCTACTCCAAATAAAATGTTATCCTTAAAAATATTTATTCCCGTTATATAATGAGAGTGATGATGAGAACTAAAAATATTAAATGTTTTCAGGGTATCAGGAGAATAATCAATTGCTACATCAAGGTATTTATTTAAAAATTCTGTACTCAATAATGACATTTGGTGCAATGGTTCAATAAATATTCTATATCTTTGGGATTTATTAAAATAACTCAAAATAATTAATACAATCAAGATTGATAAAATTCCTAAAAATGCAAATTTTCTAAAATCTTTTTTTATAAATAATAAGAAAATTGTAATAAGAGTCAGACCAAATGCTGTTCTTTCTCCTGTAATGAATACCCCAATCGGTACAATAATTAAAAGAAGGAAAAGTATCTGAGATTTATATTTAAGCGAAAAATTTATATATATTAATCCTAATAAAAAAGGAAAAAATCTTGATAAATAGCTTCCAAGAACAAGCTCATCTCCAAATAATCCTGAATAACGGTTTTCTGTTGAACTTACCATTCCTAAAATATTTTGCCCAAATAAATATTGAATAAAAACGTCAAAAATTAATATCAAAAATAGTATTAGAAAAGTAATACCTAAATAATCAAGAATTTTTACTCTTTCATTTACCAAGTAATAAATAGCAACTGAAAATATAATATATCTGAAGTAAAAAAATTGGTCTTTTAAAACCTCTGAGATTTCAGTTTTACTAAGAGAGATTATTAAAAGATAAAAATAAAGCAGTAGTAGAAAAATGATGATTTTACTTTGGAAAATTTTTAGACTTTTCTTTGATGAAAAATTAAAAAAAAAATAAATCAATAATAAAAATGAAATTAATTCAGGAATTAAGGGACCTGTAACTAAAGCAATTGGAAATAAAATTATTAATAAAGAAAATATATTTTTTTTATTTAATATAGAATCCATTATTTTTTTTTAATTATACTCAATATTTTTGAACTAACATTTATACTTGAATAATCCTTGATTTTTTTTATTTTAATTTTGGACTTAATCGCTTTCTTAATTAAATTAATCATTTTTTTTATATTACAATCTAATACTACAGCACTTCCAGCTATAACTGTTTCAGGCCTCTCTGTGTATTCTCTAACTACTAAACAAGGAATTTTAAAGATTGCACTTTCTTCTTGAACAGTACCGCTATCTGTTATCGTGGCTAGGCAGTTTTTTTCTAAACTGATAAATTCAATAAACCCTAAAGGCTTCAATAAAATTATCCTTTTATCAATTACATATCTATTATTTTTGAGAGCCTTTTTTGTTCTTGGGTGTACTGGCCAAATTATTTTCAAGTCAAATACTTTTACAATATTGTTAAATGCTTTTATGAAAGATTTAAGTTTATAAAAATCGTCAACATTTTCTTCCCTATGCAATGTTAAGAGTAAATATTTTTTTTTTTCTAAATTTAATCGATTAATTACATTGGATTTATCAATATCTTTTTTGTTATAATTAATGACCTCTGTTATTGGATTACCTGTAATTATTATATCTTTATTGCTGATACCTTCATTTAAAAGATTTTTTTTACTATATTTTGTATAGGGTAAAAGTATATCTGTTGAATGATCTATTATTCTTCTATTTACTTCTTCGGGACTTTTACTGCTATAACATCTGTTTCCTGCTTCCATATGAAAAACCTTGAGATGCATTCTTTTTGCAACAATTGCACCAACACTACTATTAGTATCACCTAAAACAAGAAACTTCGAAGGCTTTTCTTTCTTAATTATTTTCTCAAGCTTAAAAATTATTATCGATATCTGTTCAGCAAATGAACCTCTTGCATTCAAGTAATAATCTGGTTTTCTTACTTTTAATTCTTCTAAAAATATTTTATCTAACTCGTAATCATAATTTTGACCGGTATGAACAATTAGATTATTGAATTCCTGATCTAATTTAGGAATTAATCTTGATAATCTTATAATTTCTGGCCTTGTTCCTAAAATAGTTATTATTTTCTCTTTCATAAAGAGGTGCTTATAAAAAATTTTTAATAATTTGAGATACTGTTGGTACTTCTCTGAAACCCATAAGTTTGTTCAACTTTAGTATATGTTTTTTATGTATTGTATTAATAGATCTATCAACTTTAGTTTTTGTTTTTAACCTTGAAATAATTAGATCTGATCTACTATATTTTGCACTTAATAACCTTAAAAGCTCATATTTGGTTATTTTATTTTTGGGAACTATATGTATTAAATTTGGTATATCAGTATTTGATTTAATCAAAGTTGATAATATTTTTGCAAAATATTGTGTTGTTACTCCGTTCCATATATGATTTGTAAAACCATTAACTGATGTATTTTTTTTATTAGATAAAAACCAATCTATTAATGATTTGAAACTTTTAATTTCTTTACCAATTATTGAACATCTAAGATTATAAAAATTTTTATTATTTACTTCTCCTAAACTTTTTGATTTTCCATAAATATCAATTGCATTGTGACTGTCTAATTCAGAATAATTTCCTTTTTTTCCATCGTAAACACAGTCTGTAGCAATCTGAAAAATTTTTGTATATGTAGAGCAAGTTTGTGATAGAAAATGAGGAAATATTGAATTAATATTAATTGCGTTTTGAACACTGTGTTGATTTGACTCATTTATATAAGGTTTGATTATACCAATACAGTTTATAACATAATCTTTATTTCTTACAATTTTAACTAAGTTTTTTTCAAAATCTTTTAAAATTTCAAATTTATGCCATTTAATATTTTTAAATTTTATTCCAATTATTTTTTTTATTTTATTTAAATCTTTTTTTTTTCTATAAGTAGCATGTATTGATAAATCAGAATTAAAAACAAATTCTTTTAAAATTTCAATTCCTAACATTCCAGCTGAACCTAATATAAGAACATTGTTCCTACTCATTTATATTTTCCAAAAATTCTTAACAAATCTGAAATCATCCTTTAGACTTTTTTCAAGAGACAAAGTTGACAGTACAAAAATCTTTGTTCCTTTCAGGAGTGATTTTGTACCATTTGCATGACCAGGAGGAATATAAACAACAGAAGGTTTTTTTTCACTTATTATCCAAGAGTAAACTTTGCTTTTTTTATTGGGTTTTTTGAAATTTTTAATTTTGACTGCTGAAACTTTTACCCTACCTTTTATACACATAATATATTTAGCCTCATTTTTGTGACCATGCCAGGCTCTTACGAAATTATTTTTTTTATTTTGAACTACATAAAACCTTTTAACTTTATTTAAAAGTAATTTATTATTGTAAGAAACGCTACCTCGTTGATCAAAACTTACTCCACCTTCATATAGCAACGGCTTAATCATTTATATTCCAAACTTGATTTAAAAATTTCTAAATATTTTTGATTTGTATATCTTGGATCATTCATATCTTTAATTCTTTTCTCTAAAATAAGCTGCTTTATTTCACTTATACCATCCTCAACAGAATATTTAGGTATAAAATTAAAATCTTTTTTTAATTTATCTCCGTTAACTCTATAATTTCTTGCGTCTTGAAACTTAATGTCTACTTTATCTATTGAAATATTATCAAATTTTTTTTTAACTCTTTCTGCGAGATCAATAATTTTAATATTTTCAGAATGTAAATTATAAATCCCAGTTTTTTCTGATGCTATTGCTTCAATTATCATTCTTGCAGCATCTTTCACGTGAAGCAAAGGTCTAAACTGTCTTCCTCCAAAGACTGTTAATTTTTTTTCTGTAATTGCTTTGGTTGTTAAAACATTAACAACTAGATCCATTCTAATTCTAGAAAATGCATCTCCAACACCAAATAAAGTTCCTAATCTAAATATTAGTGAATTTTTTTTTAATAGTAATTTTTCTGCAGATAGTTTGGTGGACGCATACACAGATAATGGATCTGTCTTAGAATTTTCATCCAAAATATCATCTTGTGCGCCATAAACACTACATGTTGAAAAGAAAACTATTTTTCCATTAAAATTATTTGTAAGATTTTTTACACTTTCAAAGTTTACCTCATTAGTTATAGATGGATTGATAGAACAAGCACCATCACCTACTAATGCAGCCATCCATATTACAGCGTCTGCCCAATTAAAGTATTTTTGTATTTTTTTATAATCTCTTATATCCCCATAAATGAATTTAACATCTTTCTGGAACTGATTTTCATAAAGCAAATTATCATAAACAATAATCTCGTTTTCAGTATTTACTAATAGATCTGTGACGTATCCACCAACATAGCCAGCACCACCAACAATTAGAATTTTCATAAGTAATGGGAATTGTTATAAATTAATATTGATTATATTCAAATCTTATTTCTAGTAATAGAGGTAAAATGAGAAATCAATCTTTTTGTCCATTTATTTAGCTCTATATCATTAAAAAAAATATTTCGTGAATTGTTAAAAATTTTGTGTCGATCTTTTAAGCTACACTTTATACATTTAATTATCTGTTTTGATAGTTCATCTGAATTTTCTGCGTTAGCATAAAAACCAATTTTATTTTTTTTGACAAAATTCTGTGCTTCACCATTAGCACTTACTATAATTGGTTTTCCAAATGATAAATAAGTTTGTACTTTGGCAGGTAAAGTATTCGATAAAGCTTTACCTTTTTTAAGAAATAAAATAAACGCATCAGATTTTTGCAAATATTTTTTTAAGTTTTGAAAGCTTAATGAATTAAAGTATCTTATTTTATTTTCAAGTTTGTTTTTTTTAATAAGAGATATTAATTTTTTTTTTTCTGATCCATCACCAAATATATTAATAATAAATTTCTCATTTCTTACCTTTTTTACTGCATCTATAAGACAATTAATAGATTGAGCCTTACCAAGATTTCCAGCATAAGTAATATTGAAATTTTTATATTTATTAATTTTTTTAATTTTTTTGAAGTTTGAATTCTCTGGGTTTAAAAAAACTTTAATATTTTTATTTTTTATATTTTGACTAATTTTTTTTTTATACGACTCTGACTGGACCAGTATGTGATCTACATTTTTATATATTAATTTTACAAAAAAATTAATTATACTTATAAAATATTTATTATTTACTATATTTAAATCTTCTATGACATCAGGCCACAAATCTTGAACCCACAAAACTGAAGGAATTTTGTACACTTTAGAAAATATAATAGCAGCTATAGCTTGAAAAATTGGACTAGTGGCATAAATGAATATGAGGTCGATTTTTTTACTAAACCTAAAAATTTTAATACTAGACCAAAATATAAAATTCAGATAATTCAAAAATAACTTTATATTATTTTCACCTCTCGTAATTGTAGGTATTCTTGAAATTTTTATAGATTTATATTTTTCATCATAAAAAAATTTTTTTTTATATTTTTTAGGGATATTTTTATTTGGGTAGTTTGGCTTTTCTGTCAAAACAAAAACCTTGTGTTTTTTTTTTAAAATATTTACAATAATATTTATTCTAAAGTGCTCTGGCCAAAATCTTTGTGATAAGATTAATATTTTCATCAGCTAATTTTGCTTGATTGATTTTTGTAAATTATAAAAGTTATAATTATCGCTAAAGCAAAACCACCATTTGTATATCCTGCGCCACTACCTAATTGTGTAGCAATTAATGGAAGCAAAAAAGATTTATCTATTAAACTTATTTTTTGAGATAGACCAAAAATAATTAAAAAGATGAACAATATTAGGGCTAAATACCCAAACTCTGTTAACAGCTTAGAAAAATTATTTCTTCCATCATTATAATTTAGATAGAACACATCTGGATCCTGCATATTATCTTTTACATTATACATATCTTTAGTTTTTTCAGATTTTGGGCCTATAAATGTATCGATATTTAATTTTATAATATTGTCTAATACATAATTAAAATGGGAGTATGAATAATTGCCATATCCCCATCCGAAAGGATTTTCCCTTATACTTTTATAGGTATTTAGTAAGGCAATCTGATAAACCTGAGTTGTAATATTCGGATTTTTATATTTTTTATCAGCTTCAAAGATAACATTAGCTTTATGTCTAAAATCTTTTGTAAGATTTTGATAATTTTCTATCGAGTTAAAATAAGAAGAAAATTCATCACTAATATCAATGCTGCATAAACTTTTAATTTTATCTGATGAAATATTTATCGCAAACAAATTTGATATTTTTTTTAATATATCTTCTCTGCGATCTTTTAAAATTTTAGTCTCCATTTGTAATGAAAACATCTTATCAGAAGCATTCTTCATTTTCTTAATTTGCTCAAAGTTTGTAGTTATTTTTTTGTTAATAGAGTTTAACTCCATCTCTTTTTTCCTCACTTCATCTAGAAGTGAATTTAGCTTTAAACATTTATTAATTTTTTCATCATTTTTGTGTTCATTGATTAAATTTTTTAACATCGCTATTTGAGAAAGAGTTTCGGTTTGAAAATCCTCCTTTAGCTCTAAAAATTCAACATTTTTTATTATTGAAATTCTTTCCAGTCTTGATGAACAACTTTCCTTAAAATTTATAGATAGAATGGAAAGTATAATTAAGATAGTGGGTATAATAAAATATAAATAGTTTTTTTTATTAATTGAAAAAATTAAACTTAAATATCCTACTAATAATCCTAGAAGTAGTGTCATCGAAAAAATTGAAATGCAAAGAGAACAAATAACAATATAGAGTAATAAGTTTTTTGGTTTTAAAAATTCATTTTGTTTAATTGAAAATAAAAAACAAAAAATTGCAGCAGGTGCAACCATACCAAAATGGGAATTTTCAATAAAATGTTTAAACTTTAAATCTGAAAAGTTAGTGAATAATCCACAAGCACCTGATTGAGAAACTTCTAAATAATTTAAATTTCGAAAATTAAAAATTATAATTAAAAAAGATAAAATTAAAAAAAATTTAGATAATATTGGAAATATTTTTGTGAGTTGTTCTTTGTTATAATCCAAATAATAATATGAAATTAATAAATAAAATGAGAAAATTATTATATTTATCTCAAAACTGAGATCTCTTAAAATTAAATTTATAAAATAGTGAATTAATATAAATAAAATTATACTAACAATATAGTATTTAACAAAATTTAAGGATCTAAAGTTTATTATTAAAATTACTAATGAACAAATAATTATTAAAAATCTTAAATCAAAATAAAAATTTTTTAGATCCCATAAAAAAAAACTTGAGAATAGAGCTATAAAGAGTAAGGATAAGTTTAAATTTTGGGAATAATTAATATTATTTAAATTTAATTTCACAAAAAAAGTTATTTGTTTTTATATTTTATAATCTTGTAAAAAATTATTATAATTAAGATATTAAAAAATATAGCTAAAATTATTAAGTATGTATTTGAAAAATTATAACCAAAATGCCATAATCTATATGCTATCACTTGCGAAAATAACGAACACAAAAGTAAGTTATTATTGCAAAATCTATAAATAAGTAATTCAAAAAAAGAGAAAAATAGTACTATTAAAAAAATTGATATTGAAAGGAAATATATAGAACCTGAATAATACAAAAATCCCACAATACCAGGCAGTGTAATAGAGACTACATCAGAGTTATTAATTCTATAATCATGTTTTAGACTATCAAAAAATGATATTTTTCCAATTTCAGGTTTATCTTTCATTGCCTCAAATAATAAATCAAATCCTAAATTATCTAACGAATAAACAGCCATTAAAGCTTCTATTCCAAATAAACGAGAAAATATCAACTCAACGAAATTGTAAAAAATATAAAATTTTTCTTTAATAATAGATTGATCTAAGCTGATGTTTAGTTTGTTAAATTCTTGAACATTTGTGAGAAGTGGTTCACCTCTTAAAGGAGTTAAAATAATAATACCCGCTAAAAAAAATAAAAAAATAATTAAACTAGAGATGGTAAAAAATATATCTCTGTGCTTATTCATCTGTTTATAAACTGCAAAAATAATTGAGGAAGAATTAAGAAAATTACCTCTACTTAAAATTGAAATATTAGACATAAATGTTTCTAGAATAAGAAAAAAAGAATAAAAAAAAATATGAGTTTTTTTATAAATTTTATTTGAAATCAATAGATCAATTAAAATACAAAAAAAAGACGAAAACCCAAATAATAAAAGCCATTTTATTATTCCCTCTATTAAAAAGTTTATTTCAATTTTTGAAATTACACCTCTTTGATATATCGAAAAGTAAAAATTAATATAACTAATAATAAATACGAATGAAATTAACCCAAAAAAAAGAAGAAATCGATTTTTTTCAAAAAATAATCGTGAATGACTCAGTAAATTTAATTTATTTAAAAATAATTTTTTTTTTGGGAAAAAATAAGATCTTGTAATAATTGAGATAATTATTGATAAGAATAAATAATTAACAATAATTAAAATTTTATCGAAAGAATTTGCTGAAAAATCAAATGCTCCACGTCCTTCAATGAAATTAGAATTTAAAAAAGATATTGTAACCACAAAATCTAACCAAAAAGTTGTAAAAATGATAATTGTAAAAAAAATTTCAAAAAAATAAAATTCCTTTTTAAAAGGAATTAAAACCATAATTAGTGCTAAAATACTAAATAAAGTATACAATAATTTTGATCCAATATAATTATCTAATCCGATAAAAAATAAAATTGTGAATACTGTTATAAATATATATTTAAGATACCTGAACATTTTCTTTTAAATAATTTTTATCGTTTTTTTTTAATAAAATAGACCAGTGCAAATAAACTATACTTCCTATGAATATATCTCCTAAAGATAAAGTAAATGAAGGAAAAACTAAAATAAAAAAAATAAAAGAAATCATATCAAAATTTAAATATCCTGATTTGGGAGATTTTATCTTTTTAATGGTATGGATTATTAAAAACAAAAAGGGCATTAAGCCCAATAGACCAAAATTATAAATAAAATCTAAATAAAAATTACTTGCAGCTTGAATTTCATACATCTCATTAAAATAATTAAAACCAAATAGTATTGAGTGTAAATTTGAAAAAATATTAATTAAATAAAATATAAATGAGTCTGTAAAAGTATTGATCACAATACTAATGTCTTGATAATTAAAGAAAATAGAAATAATGAATATTATTGAAAATAACACAGTGCTTTTTTTGTTGGTGTAAACAAAAAAAATATAAAAATATAAAAATATAATAGCTAAATTTAAATAAGCACCAGATTGCATGATGCAAAAAATCAATAAGTTTATTATATAAAAATTAAGAATATATTTATTAATTTTTTTTTTTATAATTTTGATTAATGAAAAAAAAGAAAAAAACAAAATAAATAACGTTTGTGTATGGTATAATCTTGAAGACACGATACTTGAATATTGTCTAAATATTTCCAAATCGATAAAAGTTAATACATTACAAGTAACAATATATGCAAAAAAAATAGAAAATGAGTATAGATAAAATATAAATATATTATCTTGTTTTTTAAAAAACAAATCACCTAAGATTAGAAATGTCATTGGTATAAGAATTTGCACAAGATTTAAATGAGTTTCAATCGTAACTTGATTTCTAAATAAATTTAGGCTTGCAATACATAATATTGCTGTAAGGACATAACTCGTTGAAATTATTTTATTCCCAATATTTTTTAAACCTAAATATAATATTACAGGTAAAAAAATTAAAAAATTACTAAGCCTATTTTTTGTACTGTCAAGAGTTATAGAGTCTATAAAATCAAAACTAATTAGATAAAATTTTAAATCTTGATCATAGTAAACTATAAAAAATGGAATTAAAATTATAGTTATAAGAAACTTAAAAATTTTTCTTTGTTTTAAATTTATAGTTGGGGAAATATAAAAAATTAACGCTAAAATTGAACTTATTAAAAAACCTATTGAATAATAAATTTCATTTGTTCCAAATATCAAATATATTGTCGGAACAATTAAAATAATACTTAGGCTATAATACATATCCACTATAAATGAATTTTCTCTTGAAACATTTGAGAATATGTTTTTTTGTCTAAAATAAAGGGCTATGATCATAAAATTTAGCCCTATGATTGAAAAAAACAAAGTAAGATAAATAATAATTTGCTTATCATTAATTAAAAAATTTGAGGAATTTACAAAAATCTCTAATGGAATTTTTGTTGATAAGTATAGTATAATTATTAAGCTAAATATAAACATTGGATAAAGTATTTTTCTTAAACTAATATTTTTACTAATTATTGTAGCGCCAATAACTTGATTAAATAAAGAACCCGGAAATGATCCAATCATAAAGCATGCAAATAAGCTAGAAATATCAGTTGATGAACTAAAATTATTTTTGACTCAAAATAATAAGACATTTAGAGATTATGAGTCTAATTATAGATTAATTAATTTTTTTACAAAATTATTAAGGCTTTTTAGATTAGAAAAAAGAATAATCCAATGATAGGAATTATAGATTATGGTCTAGGAAATATTAATGCAATATCAAATATTTATAACAAATTAAAAATTCAAAATATAATAATAAGCTCCCCTAAAGATTTTGATAAATCGGAAAAATTTATTCTTCCTGGAGTTGGAGCTTTTGATAGTGCGATGACTTTATTAAATAAGTCTAACTTTATTTTAGAAATTCAGAGACAAATATTTGAAAAAAATAAAAAAATACTTGGAATTTGTGTTGGAATGCAGATTTTTGCTAAGAATAGCTCTGAAGGAAAAAATTCTGGTTTAAAATGGATTAATGCAGATGTAAGAAAAATAAATTCAGAAAATCAAAATAATTTAAGACTGCCTCATATGGGCTGGAACTCAATAAAAATTACTAACAATGACTTATTATTAAGTGGCCTAGAAGAAGATGAGTATTTTTATTTTTGTCATTCATATTATTTTAATTGTGTAAACCAAAAAAATATTCTAGCAGAAACAAATTATGGTCATGAATTTCCATGTGTTATAAAAAATGATAATATCTATGGAATACAGTTTCATCCTGAAAAAAGTCATGACAGCGGTTTAAAGATACTAAAAAATTTTGCTCAGTTGTAATGCTTCTTCCAAGAATTATTCCTTGTTTATTACTTTCAAAGAATGATCTAGTAAAAACTATTAATTTTAGAAATCCAAATTATATTGGAGATCCAATCAATGCTGTAAAAATATTTAATGAGAAAAAAGCAGATGAACTTTTTTTATTAGATATAGATGCAACAGTTAAACAGTACGAGCCAAATTTTCAATTAATTAAAAAAATTGCTAGAGAGTCTAGAATGCCAATTTGTTACGGTGGAGGAATAAAAAATTTAGAACAAGCTAAAAAAATATTCAGTTATGGTGTTGAAAAGATTGCTGTAAGTTCAATTATTTTTGAAAATTATAACATTGTGTCTGAAATATCTAATTTTTCAGGATCAAATAGTGCAGTTGTAATTATAGATATTATGAAGGTAAATGAGAATTTTTCAATTTTTATTCATAATGGAAAAAAAAAAATAAATATTGATATTTTAGAATTGATAGAAAAATTACAAGAATTAGGAGTCGGAGAAATAGTTATTAATTCAATTGATCAAGATGGAACAATGAAAGGTTTTAATTATGAATTGATTGACTCAATAATTAATAATATAAAAGTTCCGGTTACTATTTTGGGTGGAGCTGGAAGTCTGCTAGATCTTAAAGAAGCTATCGAGAAATACGGAAGTATTGGTATTTCTTGTGGAAGTTTATTTGTTTACAAAGGCTCTAGAAACGCAGTTTTAATCAACTATCCCTCTAAAGAAGATAAACTAAAGTTAGTTTAAATATAAAATATTTCTGGACTTAAAAAGTTAATTTAAGTATAACGCATTGCCTGGTAATTATTGCGAAAGGGTCATACCCGATCCCATTCCGAACTCGGAAGTCAAGCCTTTCTGCGCCGATGGTACTTTGTCTTAAGATACGGAAGAGTAGGACATTGCCAGGCATATCTAAAATGAAAAATTTCATCGTTGTAACTGGAGGTGCTGGTTTTGTAGGGTCAAATCTAATTTACCTCTTGCTAAAGAAAACAAAATTTAAAATTTTAAGTTTAGACGATTATTCAACTGGTTTAAAAAAAAATCATGTAGCAAATAAAAGAGTGAAATATATTAAAGGTAGTACTGTAAATATCAATAAAATTTTGAATAAACAAAAAAATAAGATTAAATCTATTTTTCATTTTGGAGAATTTTCAAGAATTTTTCAAAGTTTTAAAAAGTTCGATGAATGTTACAAATCTAATACAATAGGGTCAAAAGCAGTTTTTAAATTTTGTTTAGATAATAAAATAAAACTTATTTATTCTGCAACATCAGCAAGTTTAGGAAATAATGGCAAAGATAAAAATCTTTCACCTTATGCATTTACTAAATCTAAAAATTTAGAATTATTAGAAAATTTAAAAAAGTGGTTTAATTTTAAATTTGAAGTAATTTTTTTTTATAATGTGTATGGACCAAATCAAATAAAAGTTGGGGATATGGCGACCGTCATAGGTATATTTGAAAATCAATATTTAAATAAGAAACCACTTACGATTGTAAAGCCTGGTAACCAAACAAGGAGATTTACTCATATTCTAGACACGGTAAGTATATGTTATGAGGCCTTTAGACTAAACAAATCTACATATTACAGTATTAGCAGTAAAAAATCTTACACAATTTTAGAGGTTGCTAAAATGTTTAGATGCAAGTTTACGTTTTTGAAACCAAGATTGGGTGAAAGATATGCTTCTGCTTTAACAAAATTGACTAATAATAATAAAATAATTCAAAAATATGGTAAATTAGAATTGAAAGATTATATAAGTTCCTTTATTAAGAACCACAAATTATGAAAATTAAAAGTTCTTTAAAATCGATTAAAAAAAGAGATCTTAACTCTAAACTAGTAAGAAGAAGAGGTAGGGTTTACGTTATAAATAAAACAAATCCTAAATTTAAAGCAAGACAAAAGTAATTTTTATGGATAATGAAAACCATAAGAATACATGGAATAATTTTACAAAGTTTGTGTTGTGGGGAACAGTCGCAGTTATTTGTGTTTTAGTTTTAATGGCAATATTCTTACTATAAAATTAGCTTATGAAAATTGCCTCTATTTTAGAAAATCAAAAAGTTGAAAAAAGAATAGCAATTACTCCTGAGATTGCAAAAAAATACATATCTCTTGGTTTAGAAGTTTCATTATCCGAAAATTATGGAAATCATCTTGGAATTAAAGATGAGGAATATAAAGATTTAGGAGTGTCAACTTCTAATGATGAAAAAGAAATTCTAAATAATGCAGATATTATTGTTCAATTAGGTTTATTGAGTGAGGACAAAAATTCTATATTAAAACAAAATCAAACATTTATTGGGGTCTTAAATCCATATGATAATAAAGAAGAAATAGATAATTTAGTAAAAAAAAATATCAATGCGTTTTCACTTGAATTACTTCCTCGGATCACAAGAGCTCAATCTATGGATATATTATCCTCACAAGCAAACCTTGCTGGTTATAAAGCTGTGGTAGATTCATTTGCTAATTATGAAAAAGCAATCCCAATGATGATGACAGCAGCAGGTACTATTCCTGCAGCAAAAGTATTAGTTGTTGGTGCAGGAGTTGCAGGATTACAAGCTATCGCAACAGCAAAACGAATGGGAGCAGTCGTATTTGCTACAGATGTTAGAATGGCCTCAAAAGAACAAGTTGAAAGTTTGGGAGGAAAATTTTTAACAGTTGAGGGTGCAGAAAATCTTGAGACTGAAGGGGGTTATGCTAAAGAAGCATCAGATGATTTTAAAAAAAAGCAAGAAGAACTATTATCCGAAACTTTAAAGAAAATAGATATTGTAGTTTGTACCGCTTTAATTCCTGGAAAAAAAGCGCCAGTTATTATTAAAGAAGATATGATTAATAATATGAAAGCTGGTTCAATAATTTATGATCTGGCTGCAATACAAGGTGGAAACACAGCACACACTAAAGTTGATGAAATCATAGATAAAAATGGAGTTAAAATAATGGGGGAAAGTAATATTTTAAATAGACTTCCAACTTCCGCATCAAATTTATACGCAAAAAATGTATTTAATTTTGTCTCAAATTTATATGATAAAGAGAATAAAAAAATAAATATAAATTTAGAAGACGAGATAATAGAAAAAACTTTAATAAAATAAAATCATGGAAATAGACCCTTTCATATTTAGATTAAGTATTTTTATCCTCTCAATTTTTATAGGATACTATGTGGTTTGGAGTGTAACTCCATCACTGCATACTCCTTTAATGTCTGTTACTAATGCAATTTCATCAGTAATTATTGTTGGCGCAATTATTGCAGGCTTAGCTGGAAATTCTAATAATATATTTAACACTTCAAGTATCTTTGGGTTTTTAGCAATATCATTGGCAGCAATTAATATTTTTGGGGGCTTCCTAGTAACGCAAAGAATGCTTGCAATGTATAAAAAAAAGAAAAAGGGTAAATAATGATTTCCTCAAATTTATCGGCAGTATTTTATCTAATTTCAGGTATATTATTTATTCTTGCATTAAGAGGGCTTTCTTCACCAGAAACATCAAGACAAGGCAATTTTTTTGGAATTTTGGGTATGGCCATTGCAGTTACAGTTACATTTTTATCAATAGGCAATTTTTCAACAGGATTTGTATTCGTTTTAATCTTTATTTTAATAGGAGGATTAATTGGTGCTTTTATTGCCTATAAAATTCCAATGACAGCAATGCCAGAATTAGTTGCTGGTTTTCACAGTTTAGTTGGTCTTGCGGCTGTGTTTGTTGCAATATCTGCTTTTTTAAATCCAGAAGCTTTTAATTTAGGGTCACCTGGAAACATTAAACTTGGTAGCTTAATTGAAATGTCAATTGGTGCAGCTGTTGGAGCAATAACTTTTTCAGGTTCAATTATTGCTTTTCTAAAACTTCAAGGAATAATGTCTGGTTCCCCTATAACATTTAAAGGTCAGCACCTATTAAATGCTTTAATTTTAATTACAATAATCGTTATTACTTTTCTTCTTTGTTCAACTCAATCCTCAAATTTATTTTGGGTGTTACTTGCAATATCATTTTTAATTGGTTTTTTATTAATAATTCCAATCGGTGGAGCAGATATGCCAGTTGTTATCTCAATGTTAAATTCTTACTCAGGTTGGGCTGCAGCTGGTATTGGATTTACTTTAGAAAATACTGCATTAATAATTACTGGTGCGCTAGTAGGATCCTCTGGAGCAATTTTATCCTATATAATGTGCAAAGGAATGAATAGATCATTCTTTAATGTGATCTTAGGTGGATTTGGTGCGACCGAGCAATCAGCTTCTGTATTAAACAGAGAGCAAAAACCTGTTAAAAGTGGAAACGCAGATGATGCTGCTTTTTTAATGAAAAATGCTTCGTCCGTAATAATTGTTCCGGGTTATGGTATGGCTGTTGCGCAAGCACAACATGCTTTAAGAGAAATGGTTGATACCTTAAAAAAAAATGACATAAAAGTTTCATATGCAATTCACCCTGTTGCAGGTCGAATGCCAGGACACATGAATGTATTATTAGCTGAAGCAAATGTTCCATATGATGAGGTATTTGAATTAGAGGAAATAAATAATGATTTTGCTAATGCAGATGTTGCCTTTGTAATTGGTGCTAACGATGTAACAAATCCAGTAGCAAAAACCGACCCACAAAGCCCAATTTATGGAATGCCTGTTCTTGATGTTGAAAAATGTAAATCAGTATTGTTTGTTAAAAGAAGTTTGTCCCCTGGTTATGCTGGCATCGATAATGATCTATTTTATAAAGAAAATACTTTAATGTTGTTTGCAGATGCAAAAAAAATGACTGAGGATATTACTAAAAATCTATAGGTATAAATTTGAATACAAAAATATTTTGTGACATTGCAGAATTAGATCAAATTAGAAAATTTAATAAAAAAAAAATTGTTAAAGGATTCACAACTAATCCAAGCTTAATGAGAAAAGCTGGAGCCAAAAATTACAAATTATATTCAAAAAAAATTCTAAAAATTTGTAATAACAAACCAGTGTCTCTCGAAGTATTTGCTGATGACTATAGTGAGATGAAAATTCAAGCAATGAAGATAAATACTTGGGGTAAAAATGTTTATGTAAAAGTGCCAGTTTCAAATTCAAAGGGTAAATTTATGGGTCGTATTATCAAAGAATTAAATCATCAAAAAATTAAGATTAATATAACAGCTGTTTATAACGCCAAACAAGCTGAAAAGATTTTAAAGTTGATTAATAAAAAAACTAAAGTAATCATCTCAATTTTCGCTGGAAGAGCAGGTGACGTAGGAAAGGATCCTGTGCCAGAATTTGCGAAAAGTATTAAATTAGCTAAAAGATTTAAAAATGTTGAGATACTTTGGGCCAGTGTTAGAGAGCCTTATAATTATTTACAAGCAAAACAATTGGGCTGCGATATCATTACTGCGCCACCAGCAATTATTGAAAAAATAGAAAAATTTGGAAAAACCTTTGATCAACTTACAAAAGAAACTGTTAAAGCTTTTTTAGTTGATAGTAAAAAATCTAATTTTATAATTTAGTTTTTGAATTGGTTGCGGGGGACGGATTTGAACCGCCGACCTTCAGGTTATGAGCCTGACGAGCTACCAGACTGCTCCACCCCGCGGTATACCTAAATTCTATTCTTAAGTTTATTTAGTTTTTTAACTCTTTTAATATTTTCTTGAAGGATTCTTTTTTTCTTTTCTGATGGTTTTTCATAAGTGTTTTTTAATTTTATTACTTTAAAAAAACCATCCCTTTGAAGTTTTCTTTTTAAAACTCTTAGGGCTTGTTCAATATTATTATCTTTAACTTCTATTTTAATAACTACCTCCAAAAAAATGGTTAAGTACCACTTTTATAATTTTATGTCTATAAATTTTATTCATTATGCAGATGCAAGATTACTTAGTTTTTCTTTTTCCTTCAGTTTCTTTTCTCTTTTTATTCTTCTTTCAGCTTTCTCTATAGCATCTAATAAATCTTTTTGAGTGAATAGATTTAATGCAACAGGATCTTTTGGATTTAAATTGTTGTAATTCCAATAGCTTTTGTTTCTGATTGAAGTAACTGAATTTTTTGTTATTCCAACGAGTTTTGCTATTTGGGAGTCCTTTAGCAAATTATGTTGTCGTATAAGCCACAATGCAGAGTCAGGTTTATCCTGTCTTTTTGAAAGTGGTACATATTTTTTTATTTTTTTCTCAGAATTTGATATTTCAATGTCGCTACTTTTAATTTGTAATGGTCTGTTTTCATCTTTAGATGAAAGTTCAATTTCTTCTCTTGATAACTGACCTGATATTATAGGGTTGTAAGCTTTAATACCTTTTGCTACTTCACCATCTGCTATTCCTTGAATTTCTACTTCATGTAATTGACAAAAATCTGCAATTTGTTTGAATGTTAATGTTGTATTTTCAACTAGCCAAACAGCTGTAGCCATTGGCATCAAAGGTGCATTTGACATTTAATTTTTCTTTTCTGATTTAAAATTTTGGAATTTTTTATTAAATTTGCTTATTCTACCTTTATCCATTAATTTTTGTTTCCCACCTGTCCACGCAGAATGAGATTTAGGATCAATCTCTAATTTTAATAAGTCTCCTTCAGTCCCCCATGTGGACTTAGTTTCAAATTGACTACCGTCTGTCATTTCAACTTTAATCGTGTGGTAGTTTGGGTGAATATCTTTTTTCATAACGAGATTTATAGCAAAGGAAATTCAGAACACAATTAAAAGTTCTCTAATTCTCTTAGCATTTTGTCGTTAATTCCATCACTTGAGGCTCTAATATTAATTGCATTATTATTGAATTTATTTAGATCATTAACAATACCGCCAGCCTCACGCACCATAAGTGATCCAGCTGCTACATCCCAAATATTAATATCATTATGAAAGAAACCATCAAATCTTCCAGCCGCCACATATGCAAGGTCTAAAGCTGAACAACCAGTGTAACGCATATTAAAATTACTAAACTTCACTCCTTTATGATTACTTGAAAACAAACAATCATCTACAGTATTTTTTTTTGATACTCTTAATCTTTGATTATTAAGATAAGAACCTTTGTTTTTTCAGCAAAAAACATTTCATCTTTGATGGGATCAAAGATCAAACCACTGACTATTTCTTTCTTTGATTGTAATGCAATACAAATTGCAAAATGAGGTATACCATGAAGGAAGTTTGTTGTTCCATCAATTGGGTCGATAATCCAAATATTTTCTTCATCTTTATTTTTTATCTTTCCAATTTCCTCAGAAAGGAAAGAGTAATTTTTTTTTGTTTTACTCAGTTCCTCAATAATAATATTTTCAACACGTTTATCTGTTTTAGTAACAAAATCTCTAGGACCCTTTCTAGATATTTGTAATTTTTCAACTTCACCAAAATCTCTTATTACAAACTTGGATGCTTTCTCGACAGCTTTTATCATTAGATTAAGATTTGAGGATATTGAAATCATATATTTAAATTTTTTTTATGTATTCTAAATTTCTAGAATCAATTATTACTTCGTCTCCTGACTCAATAAATGGAGGCACTTGAATATTTAATCCATTATCAAGAGTCGCAGGTTTATAAGATGAAGAAACTGTTTGTCCTTTCAATGCTACATCAGTTGTATCTATTTTACACTTTACTTGATTAGGAAGTTCTACCGAAATTGGATTCTCATCATAAAAATTTACAGAAACTTCAAGATTTTCTGATAAAAGTTTCCCTTGATCTCCAATCACTTCTTTTTTAATTTCTATTTGTTCAAAACTTTTTGGGTTCATAAAAAAATAAAAATTTTCATTTTCATAAAGATAATTAAATTTTGTTTCCTCTAAAGAAGCCTTTTCAACTGTTTCACTTGACCTAAATCTTTCATTTAACTTTGTATTTTTTCCTACACTTTTCATTTCAACTTGAGCGAAGGCACCACCTTTACCTGGTTTAACATGTTGAGTTTTTAAAACCTGCCATAAATCATTTTTGTACTCCAAAAGCATTCCAACCCTAATTTCACCAGCATTAATTTTCATTTAAATTTCTCTAAAGCTTCCAAAGGTTTATATTTATTATTATTCCAAATGTAGCCTGAGATAGCTAAAAAATTTACATTGTTCAATAACAGATTTTTATAATTTTCAGAATTAATCCCTCCAATAGCTACAACTGGAGTTTTAGTAATTTTTTTAATTTTACCTATAATTTTTATATCTGCCACATATTTAGTTTTTTTAGTTTTCGAAGGATGAAAAGCACCAAAAGCTAAATAACTTGGTTTATACTTAAGAGCTTTTTTTGCTAGTCTTAAAGAATTGTGGCAAGTAACACCTATAATTTTTTTGCCAATTATCTTCTTAGCTTCTTTTATATTCATGTCTTTTTGACCCAAATGACAACCATCCGCACACAATCTTAATGCAAGTTGTGGATCGTCATTTACTAAAAATTTCACTTTGTTTTTATTACAAATATTTTTGATTTTTCTTCCAATTAAAATTTTGTTATTTAATGAATATTTTTTTAGCCTCAATTGAAAGTATTTAATTTTTCCAGTTTTAAGTAACAATTTAAGATTATAATAAAATCTTTTTGATATTTTATTAGGGGAAATAAGATAAATAAATTTTTTTTTATTTATTCTCAAGTTCGCTCATCCATTCGCCCTGAGCCGCTAATGTACACATTTTAGCTCTATGATTAAAAGTTTTTTGAGTTATCTCTATATCTTGTGTATTTTTTGACCATACCCTGAGAGAGCTTTGTTGAAGAGCCCTCCCATATGAGTATGTCATAATAAAATTAGTATTATTTTTTTTATTTATTAAATTTAAATTTTCTGTAGCTTCTACTTCGGACTGACCTCCAGATAAAAAGGCAATCCCAGGCACATCACTAGGAACTGAACTTTTAAGACACTCAAGTGTTTTATCTGCAATCTCTTCACTGGAGATTTTTTCTTTTGATTGATTGCCAGACAATATCATATTTGGTTTTAAAATAATTCCTGAAAGATCAACTTTATGTAAGATTAATTCTTCAAAACATTTACTTATAACTTCTGATGTCTTACTTAAACAAACATCTGCAGAATGCGCTCCATCCATTAATACTTCAGGCTCCACTATTGGGACCATACCACTTTCTTGTACTAAAGCTGAGTATCTTGCAAGTGCATGAGCATTACTGTTAATTGCTAGCATACTTGGATATTTATTACTAATAGAGTAAACCCCCCTCCATTTTGTAAATCTTGCTCCAAGTTCATAATATTTTTTCAATCTATCTCTGAGACCATCTAAACCCTCAGTAATTTTTTCTTCAGGAGAGTTTGCTAATTCTTTAGCACCTGTATCAACTTTAATTCCTGGCACGGCACCTGAGGCTGAAATTAGTTCAGGGATTGATTTTCCAGAACTTGTAGTTTGGTTTATTGTTTCATCGTAAAGAATAACTCCACCAATACAATCTTGCATGCATTCAGATGTGAAAAGAATTTCTCTAAATAATAGTCTATTTTCTGGTGTAGAATTTACATTTACCGCTTTAAGTCTCTTAGTCATAGTACCATTGCTTTCATCTGCAGCAAGTATACCTTTACCGTTAGAAATTATTTTTAGAGCAATTTTATTTAGTTCTGACATCTATTGATTTAACGCGGTTATACCAGGAAGCTTTTTACCTTCAAGATATTCTAAAAAGGCTCCACCTGCGGTTGAAACAAAGTTAAAATCATCAACAGCCTGTATACTTTTTAATAATGAGACTGTATCTCCTCCACCAACAACTGAAAAAATTTTGTTTAATTTATTATTTTTAATTATTGTTTTTGCTATTTCAACGCTGCCGTTTGCAAAGTTAGGGTTTTCAAAATATCCAGCAGGTCCATTCCATAATATGGTCTTACTAGAATTAATAATATTTGTTATTTTATCAATAGTTTTTGGGCCAATGTCTAAAATCATTTCATCGTTCAAAATTTCATTTAATTTTCTTTTTTTGTATGATCCATTTAAGTCTTTAGATACAAGCACATCTTCTGGATAACTTATTTCACATTTTTCTTTTTTCGAAAGTGAAATAATTTCTTGAATGACTGAATTACAGTTTTTTTCTTTAATCGATTTTCCAATATTGTGACCAAAGTACTCAATAAAATTATTAGCCATAGCTCCAACAATGATAATATTATCAAATCTAGGTATTAAATTTTTAATAATATCAATTTTGGTCGAAATTTTAGATCCTCCAATTATACAGGATATTGGTTTAGTGATTTCAGAGGTAATTTTAGTAAGGGCATCAATTTCTAAATCTATTTGTAATCCAGAAAATGAAGGCAGGAATTTAGAAATTTCAACAATTGAAGCATGTGAACGATGAGAGCAAGAGAAAGCATCATTAACATAAATATCACCAAAACTTGCTAGGTGCTCTGCAAACTTATTATCATTTTTTTCTTCTTCTGCATAAAACCTAATATTTTCTAACATTAGGACTTCCTCATCAATATTATTAAAGAAATCCTTATTTTTAATTTCATTTATATTTTGTGTAATTAATTTCACATTTAAACCTAGCTGTTCCCTTAAATTTTCACAAATTGGTTTTAATGAAAGTTCTTTCAAAACCTTACCTCTTGGTCTACCCACATGTGATATAATAATAATTTTAGCTTTTTGTTTATTAAGAAATTTTATAGTAGGTAGAATTTTATCTATTCTAGTGGTGTCACTTATTTTTCCTTTAACTATAGGGACATTTAAATCTAATCTTAGTAATATTTTTTTATCACGTAGATTTGTTTCGTTTTTAATACTTCTCATTAAGAGATTTTATGCAGATTTTCAGCTATATCACACATTCTGTTAGAAAAACCCCATTCGTTGTCATACCAAGCTGAAATTTTGCCCATATTTGTTCCAACCACACTCGTTAAAGATGCATCAACGATTGCAGAGGCTGAATGATGATTGAAATCAACAGAAACTAATTTTTCATACGTAACTTCTAGAATTCTTTTTAATTTTTTTTTTGAAGCTAATTCAAATTCATTATTTATATTTTTGATATTAATTTCTTTTTTAGTACAAAAAACTAATTCTATAAGAGAAACATTTGGTGTAGGTACTCGCATCGCCACACCTTCTAATTTTCCTTTCAAACTTGGGATTATTTCACCTATTGCTTTTGATGCTCCAGTTGATGTAGGAACAATCGACTGGCTTGCAGATCGAGCTCTTCTTGGATCTTTATGAGAATTGTCCAAAATTCTTTGGTCACTAGTATAAGAATGAATCGTAGTCATAAAACCTTTTTCAATTTCAAATTTTTTGTGAATTACATCTACAAGTGGTGCCAAACAATTCGTAGTACAAGAGGCAGCTGAGATTATTTTATCTTTTTTAGATAAGGTGCTTTCGTTAACACCAAAAACTATTGTTTTGTCTGCATTTTTACATGGAGCAGACACAATCACTTTTTTTGCACCATTTTTAATATGAGTTACAAGTTTTTCTCTTGAGTTAAATTTACCCGTGCATTCTAAAACATAGTCAACATCATATTTTTTCCAATTAATTTTTTCAATCTTAGGCTGGTGAGAAAATGAAATTTTTTGTTCGTTTATTATTAAATTATTTTTATCAAATCTAATATCAGCATCAAACTTTCCATGTATAGAATCGTATCTAATTAGCTTACCTGTAGCCTCTGAATTTGATCTATTATTAATATGTTGAATCTTTAAATTTTTATTTCGATTTTCAAAAATTGACCTGACAATCATACGACCAATTCTACCCATTCCATTAATTCCAATTTTGATTGCCATATTTAATTACCTATCATTTTTTTGGTTTTGCTGACGATATTTGAAACTGTTAGTCCAAAGTGTTTAAAAATATCTTTGTAGGGTGCACTCTTGCCAAATTCATTAATTCCAAATGTTAAACCTGAACTCCCTACATATTTTTTCCAACAATCACTTGATCCAGCTTCTATTGAAATTTTGAATTTAGTTTCGTTTAAAATTTTATTTTTATATAATTTTGATTGTAGATCGAAAAGCTCCATAGACGGCATTGATATGACTTTACAGTATATCTTATCTTTGGCTAATTTATGACTAGCTTCAATTGCCAAATTAACCTCTGAACCACTTGCAAATATTGTTAAATTAATTTTATTACTAGTTCTCAAAACTTCATAGGCTCCTAGAGAACATTTATTTATATTTGTAAATGATTTTCTTATGGGATTTAGGCCTTGTCTAGTTAAAGATAAAATACTTGGTGTTTTAGAACTTTTTAAAGCATGTTCCCAGCATTCAATTGTTTCAACTCTATCTGCTGGCCTAAAAACATTTAAATTTGGAATTGATCTTAAACCTGAGAGCTGCTCGATTGGCTGATGGGTTGGCCCATCCTCTCCAAGTCCTATAGAGTCATGCGTCATTACATATATCACTCTTTTTTGCATCAACGCAGATAACCTAATTGAAGGTTTACAATAATCAGAAAAAATTAAAAAAGTTCCGCCATATGGAATTAAATTCCCATAGAGTGCAATACCATTCATTATTCCGCTCATTCCATGCTCTCTTACTCCGTAGTGAATATAATCTCCACTAAAATCTCCAGGCTTAATTATCTTTTGATGTTTTGTTTTTGTATTGTTAGATCCTGCTAAATCAGCAGAGCCACCAATTAAGTTATGATTTTGTTTTGTTAATGCATTGAGAGTCATCTCAGAACATTTTCTTGTAGCCAAATTTTTCGGGTCCAAAATTGCATTTCTTTTTTCTTTTTTTAAAATACTTATTAAATTATTTTTTTTTATATTTTTAAATTTTGTTTTGTTTTTGTTAAATATCTTGATCCATTTTTTTTCTTGAGTTTCACATCTTCGACCAATTTTTCTCCACTCCTTCAAAAATTGATCTGGAATATTAAAAGGTTTATTGTTCCAATTTAGGGCTTTTCTAACAAGTTCAATCTCCTCTAAACCTAGGGGACTTCCATGTGAGGACGCTTTACCTGATTTATTTGGTGAGCCATATCCTATTTTTGTTTTACAAGAAATAACAGTTGGTTTTTTTGCTTTTTGAACATTTTTTAACGCTTTAAATATTTCTTTTTCATTATGTCCATTTATTAAAATATAATCCCAACCATAACCCTCAAATCTTTTTTTAAAATTATCTGAAACAGCAAGATTAGTTGGACCGTCAATTGAAATTGAATTGTTATCAAAAAGCATTACTAAATTTTTAAGCTTCAAATGTCCCGCCAAACTCATTGCCTCATGACTTATTCCTTCCATTAAACACCCATCTCCAGCTAAAACATAAGTTTTGTGATTAATTAAATTATTTCCTAATTTTTTTTTTAAAATTTCCTCTGAGATTGCAAATCCAACTGCGTTTCCTATTCCTTGTCCAAGAGGTCCAGTTGTTGTTTCGATACCTGAATTTGGATGGTATTCAGGATGACCGGCACATATTGAGTTTAGTTGTCTGAATTTCTTTATACTATTTAATGAAACACTCTTATATCCAGTTAAAAACAGCAAAGAGTATAAAAGCATTGATCCATGACCTGCAGATAAAACGAATCTATCTCTATTCATCCAATTTGGATTTTTAGGATTAAATCTTAAAAAATTCTTAAAAAGTACAGTTACAACATCCGCCATACCCATTGGCATGCCTGGGTGTCCAGAATTAGCTTTTTGAACTGCATCTATTGATAAAAATCTGATGCAATTTGCTAAATCATTATGTAGTTTATTCAAAATTATCCTGACTAGACTAAGAAGAATCTATTTAATACTATATCTATATATATGAATTCTATAAACGAAAAAGAAAAAAAATTAATTTCAGTTTTAGATGAATTAAAAAATTTAGACATAACCAATCCAAAATTACAAAATGATATTGAAAATTTAAGTAAGCAAAAAAATCAATTAGAAATTGAAAAAAATGAGTTAGAAATAAAATATAAAGAACTACTAGATGAACATGGCTTGCTATCGAAGAAATTAGAGGAAATTAAAAATAAAGAAAAACAAGAAGAAAGAAAACAAATCGAATTTTCCGAGAAAATTGATGAATTAAATCAAGAAACAGATACTTTATTGGAAGAAATTGATAAATGGGAAATATAACTATTAAATTCAATAATAAAGAATTCATATTGTCCTGTGAGGATGGACAAGAAGAACATTTAGAAGAATTACTAATCCAAATAAGTCAAAAGTTTAATAATTTAAAAAATGATTTAGGCAATTTAGGTGAAAATAAACTTCTATTGATTACAGCAGTGAAAATTATGGATGAGTATTATGAGACTAAAAAGAAGGTAGAGCAAAGAAAAGATGAATTCAAAAATTTGTCAAATAAATTTAAAGAACTTAAATCTTTAATTTATGAATATCGAGACAAGAAAGAGGATGAGATAAAAAAACTTAATTTAAATCATGAAGATTTTAGAATTGAGATTGAAAATAATCAAAAAAGATATGAGCAGTTAATTGATGAAGCAGCTGATCAAATATCAAATTTTGTCAAAAAGTCTAAAATAGATAATCTATCCCAATAAAATTGTGATTAAATCAAAGTTAAGAGATAAAGTATTAAAATTAAGAAAAAGTAAGTCAAAAAAATCAATTAATATAAATCCAAGTAATATTTATTCATATCTTAAAAAAAAAAAATATAATTTAAAAATAATCGGTGGATACTATCCATCAAACTATGAGATTAACGATTTAGAAATTTTAAATTATTTTTTTAAAAGAGGTTCTACAATTTCACTCCCAAAAATTGAAAAAAAAAATCAAATGGAATTTTATAAATGGTATAAAAATGATCCTTTGCTAATAAATAAATACGGTATCCCAGAACCAGAAACCACCAATAGAGTTTACCCTGATATCTTATTTATTCCTTTGGTGGCATTTGATAAAAAATTAAATAGATTAGGTTATGGAGGCGGTTTTTATGACCGTTATATTCAAAAGATATCAAAGAAAAAAAAAGTAGTAAAAGTTGGTCTTGCTTTTTCTTTTCAAAAACTTAAAAAAATTCCAGTAAACAAACATGATAAGAAATTAGATATAATCATAACTGAGAAAGATACTATTTAATGAAAATATTATTTTTAGGTGATGTGGTTGGAGATGCTGGTTGTTCAAAGTTGAGTAAAAATCTTATAGGTGAAATTAAATCAAAAAATATTGATTTTGTGATTGTTAATGGTGAAAACGCCGCGTCTCAAGGAGTAGGACTTACAAAAGAAATATGTAAAGATTTTTTTAATTGTGGAGTAAATGTTATTACAACAGGCAATCATGTTTGGGATCAAAAAGAAATCATGGAGTATATTGATAAGGAGGAAAAATTATTACGTCCTAAAAATCTTTTCGAACCTGCACCAGGAAAAGGATTTAATATTTATACAACAGGTAACAATTTAAAAATTGGTGTTCTTAATTTAATGGGAAACGTCTTTATGAAAAAGTGTGAAGATGTATTTGAAGTTTCAAAAAAATTTTTAAATGAGAATAAATTAAAAGGAGATTATGATATTCTTATTGTTGATTTTCATGGTGAGATTACAAGTGAAAAAAATGCTATAGGCCATTTTTTTGATGGTAAAGCTACGCTTGTAGTAGGAACTCATACTCATATTCCAACTAATGATGCAAGAATTTTAAAAGGTGGTACAGGCTATCTAACCGATGCTGGTATGTGTGGTGACTATGATTCTGTTATTGGTATGAATAAAGAAAATTCATTAAATAGATTTTTAAAAAAAGATTCTACCAAACATTTTCCTGCCATTGGTGATGCTACATTGTGTGGTGTTATAGTTGAATGTAATATAAATACAGGCTTAGCGAATAGTATCCAAAGTTACATATATGGAAATCAATTTGCTAATTAAATAAAAACTTATGGCAGGACATTCTCATTGGGCTGGAATAAAACATAAAAAAGGAAAAGTAGATAAACAGCGTTCTAAAATTTTTTCAAAATTATCAAAAGAAATTACAGTTGCTGCAAAACTTGGTGATAAAGATCCAACGATGAACCCCAGGTTAAGATCTGCTGTTCAAGCAGCTAGGTCTGCAAATATGCCTAAGGATAATATTGAGAGAGCAATTGACAAATCTTCCACAGCAATTGGCTCTAATTTTGAAAATTTAAGATATGAGGGATTTGGACCAGATAAAATAGCTGTTATTGTAGAGACATTAACCGATAACAAAAATAGAACTGCCTCAAATATTAGAACGATTTTTCAAAAAAATGGGGGAAGTTTAGGAACCCAAGGATCTGCATCTCACAATTTTAAACAATTGGGAGTTATTAAAATTAATAAAAAAGAAATTTCTGATGACAATATTCTGGAATTAGCAATTGAAGCTGGAGCTGATGAATGTAAATCTCATATGGATTTTCATGAAATTCATTGTCCCATGAGCGAGATTTATAATGTTAAAAAAAATTTAGAAAATAAAATAAATAATTTTATTTCTACAGAAATTGAATGGATACCTCTAAATAGTATAGACATTGATAACGAAAAAAAAGATAAAGTAATAGAATTTCTGGATAGTTTAGAAGATGATGAAGATGTGCAAAATGTTTTTTCTAATGTAAATTTAGGGGTAATTGATGCTTATAATAGGAATTGATCCGGGAATATCAGGTTCAGTTTGTTTCTTTCAAGATGGGGTAATACAAGATGTCTTGGAAATGCCAACTATGATTGAAGGTAAAAAGAATAAGAAGCAAGTGAATGGATCTCAGATTTTTAATGAAATATCAGAGAAAATAAAAAATATTGACAAAAAAAATATAAAAGTGGTGATAGAACATGTTACAGCAATGCCAGGCCAAGGCGTAACTAGCATGTTCAATTTTGGTCAATCTTTTGGAATACTCAAAGGAATTTGTAGCGCAATGCAACTTCCAGTCTATTATGTTAGGCCTGCAAAGTGGAAAAAATATTTTAATTTGATTAATTCTGAAAAAGATGCGAGCAGAACAAGGGCAATTGAAATTTTTCCATATTATTCGTCTCATCTTTCTAAGAAAAAGGATTCTAATAAGGCAGACGCTATTCTAATAGCTAGTTTTTTCTATGAAACATATAAAGAAGAGTAATATCAGCATAATTCAAGTCAAATTCATGACACATTTAAGTGTGAAGAGTAACTATGGAAGCAGACATAGCAGCAAAAGCTGTAGAACTTGGCACCAACACAGATTTTTCTTTATTTAGTTTATTTATTAGAGCTGACATAATCGTAAAATTAGTAATGATTATTTTGATTCTTTGTTCAGTGTATTCTTGGGCAGTTATTATAGATAAATTTAGGTTATTTAAAAAAATAAATAAATCCTCTCAAGAATTTGAGGAAAAATTTTGGAATTCTAAGTCTGCTGAAAACTTATATAATAGTTTACCATCTAAAATCGAGGATCCTATGGCGTTAGTTTTTCAAAATGCGATGGAAGGTTTGTTGAAGAAAAAAACAAGAAATAATTTAAGTGAAAGAATGAGCGCACTTTTAGAAAGCGGAATTGAGAAACAAATGGCAAAAATTGATAAAGGTTTTACTTTTTTAGCTACAGTTGGTTCCACTGCACCATTTATAGGTTTATTTGGAACTGTTTGGGGAATAATGAATTCATTTCAATCAATAGCAATTTCGAGAAATACTAGTCTTGCTATAGTGGCACCAGGAATTGCCGAGGCGTTATTTGCAACTGCATTAGGTTTATTAGCAGCAATACCTGCGGTTGTTGCGTATAATAAATTTAATAACGATTCTAAAAAATATTCTGAAAAATTAGAAAATTTTTCAAAAAGATTTTTAACTATAATTTAAATGGCGTTTAAATTAAATCGCTCCTCAAAAGAACCAATGAGTGAAATTAATGTGACTCCATTTGTAGATGTAATGTTAGTGCTTTTGATTATATTTATGGTAACAGCACCCCTACTAACTGTTGGCGTTCAAGTAGATTTACCAGAAAGTTCAGCAGACTCTCTTCCAGAGGAAACAGAGCCACTTACATTATCTATAAATGCAAAAGGAGAAATATTTATTCAAGAAACTAAAGTTGAGTATAATAATATTATCGCAAAAGTTTTGGCAGTTTCAAAAAATAGAACTGATACAAGAATTTATGTTAGAGGCGATAAAACAATAAATTATGGAAGAGTGCTTGAAATAATGGGGCTTCTTTCTGGATCAGGATTTACAAAGGTAGCCTTAATATCAGAACCTTATAAACAGAGGTAGTTAAAGTGAATAGAAGTATAATTATCTCTTCTGTTTTTCATGTTCTGTTGATTATTGTTACAGCAATGAGTCTTCCTTTTTTGAAAAAAAAGCCCTTAGATATCCCCCCTATTGTATCGGTTGAATTAATTCAGATAGCTGAGAAAACAAATGTTCCATTTGCCCCAAAAGCAAAAAAAATTATAGAGAAAGTTAAAGAAAAAGAAAAATTGGTTTCTGAACAAGCTCCACCAAAAAAAGTCAAAAAAACAAAGACAAAAACTGTAGTTTCCCCAGATCAAAATAATAAAAAAATTGAAAATCAGACACCTGAAGCAATTCCTCTTCCAGATAAAACTGTCAAAAAAATTAAAACAAAAGAGGAAAATAAGCAAAATCCTGAAAAAGTTGAAAAAGAAATAAAACAGGTTTCAGAGTTTGAAAAAAAAGACTTATTTGATCCAAATAATATTGCAGCATTAATTGATAAATCTAAGGAGGAAAGTGCTGATGTGATAAAAAAAAATAACGACATCTCTCAAGACCAGGAAAGAAATATTGAGAATTCAGGACTTACATTAAGTGAAGAAGATGCACTTAAAGCACAAATTTTTGGTTGTTGGAGTATTCCATTAGGCTTGCCTTATAATGAAAACTTGCTAGTTAGAATTAAATTAAAATTAAAACCAGATGGATCAGTAACAAAAACTGAAATTTTAGATCATGCAAGGATGAACAAACCTGGACAAGGCTTTTATAAAGTTTTAGCTGAAAGCGCTTTAAGGGCTGTAAAGTTATGTCAGCCTTTAAGAGTTCCAACAACAGGTTATGAAAGATGGAAAGAATTACAGTTAAATTTTGATGCAAGAGAGATGTTAGAAGGCTAATATAATATTAATATGATAAAAAAAATTATTACATTATTTTTAGTTTTAATTCCAATTAATTCATATGCATTAATTGAGGTAGATATTACCAGAGGTAATCTAAATCCTCTTCCTATAGCAGTATCGCCTTTATCTATTGATGAAAAATCAAGAAAAAGTTTTGAACAAGCCCTTAAAAAAGAAAATATTGGAGAAGAAATTTCAACTATCGTTGAAAATAATTTGAGTACATCTGGATTATTCAATCCTTTAAATAAGGAGGCTTTTTTACAAGCTCCTGATATTGCTAATCTTAAACCAAGATTTGAAGATTGGAATTTGATTAAAGCACAAGCCCTAATAACAGGAAAAGTAAATTATATAGATGACAAATTAAGAGTTGAATTTAGATTATGGGATGTACTTGCTGCCAAAGAAATGATGGCTTTAGCATTCACCACAGTTCCAAGTAATTGGCGAAGAGTAGGTCATATCATTTCTGATAAAGTTTATGAAAGATTGACTGGAGAAAAAGGGTATTTTGATACTAGAATTATTTATGTTGCTGAGGAAGGTCCTAAAACACAAAGAATAAAAAAATTAGCAATCATGGATCAAGATGGATCCAATAATAAATTCTTAACTTTAGGTAACGAATTAGTGCTCACTCCAAGATTTAATCCTACAAGTCAAATGGTTACATACTTATCTTATTTTAAAAATCTTCCAAGAGTTTACTTATTAGATATTGAGACAGGAACACAGGAGGTCGTAGGAGATTTTCCTGGAATGACATTTGCACCAAGATTTTCTCCTGATGGAAAAAAAATTATTATGAGCTTTGCAAAAGATGGTAAGTCCGATATTTACACAATGGACCTAGAAAATAGAATTGTAGAAAGGATTACAAATCATCCATCAATTGATACATCACCTTCTTACTCGCCAGATGGAAAATATATAACATTTAACTCTGACAGAAGTGGCTATCAGCAGATTTATATAATGAAAAATGATGGTAGTAATGTTAAAAGAATTTCTTTTGGAAATGGGCTTTACGGAACACCGGTTTGGTCTCCTAGGGGAGATTTAATAGCATTCACAAAATTACATAAGGGTAAATTTTACATTGGTGTTATGAGAACAGATGGAAAAGGTGAGAGATTGTTGACAGAAAATTATTATCAAGAAGCTCCTTCATGGTCACCAAATGGTAGAGTTTTAATTTTTTATAGAGAGACTAAAACCAACGACAAAGGGGAGGGGTTTACTGCAAAGTTGTGGTCTATTGATCTAACTGGCTATAATGAGCGTCAAATAAAGACGAGTACTGATGCATCTGACCCATCATGGTCATCTTTATTGAGTAATTAATATAAATTTAACCATAGAATTATTAAAATTTCTTGATTTTTAGACTTGAAACCTCTAACTAGTTGTGAAAAAGTAATACTTAGAAATTATCAGCAAGGAGCAATTTAATGATATTAAGCAAAATTTTTAAAAACACACTTCTTATATTAACAGCATGCCTAGTTTTATCAGCCTGTGCAACTAAAAAAGAAATTGCATCAGATATTAAAGGTTCAATGCAGGGTGATGTTTACACTGGAACAGATACAGTTGAATATCTAGCTGAGGGTGTTCCTGACAGAGTTTTCTTTGCAACAAATGAGTCAATTTTAACTACTGCTTCTAGAGAAACTTTAAGAGCACAAGCCGCATGGTTAAGAAAAAATTCAAGTATTAATGTAGTACTTGAAGGCCATGCTGATGAAAGAGGAACTAGAGAATACAATTTAGCACTTGGAGAAAGAAGAGCTAATGCAGCTAAGGATTATTTAATGACTTATGGGATATCTTCTGACAGAATTACAGTATTAAGTTATGGAAAAGAAAGACCAGTTGACTCTGGTTCAAATCCATTGTCTTGGTCAAAAAACAGAAGATCAGTTACTGTTAAAGCAAATTAGAAATATTAATATAAAGACCCCAACTACATCGGTAGTTTTGGGGTCTTTTTTTTGCCATTTTTATAATCATAAGTTAAAAATTTAATGAAACTTATATTTAAAATATTTATATTAAAAATTATCGTTGTTTTTAATTTTCTCATAATCAGTAATACTTTTGCAGACAATCATAATATTTATGAAACTTTAGAAATTATTAAAAATGACCTCAAAACTCTTGAGAGAGCAGTTTATTCAGGATCAATTGAAATAGAAAATAAAGAAATTAGTAGCTCAGACTTAAATATAGATCCAAATTCAGAGGACGTCCTTACAAGACATTTACTTAAATTGTCTGAAATCGAAAGTCAATTTAGAGAGTTAACAAATAAGTTTGAAGAAATAAATTTTAAATTAGATAAGCTTTCCAGTCGACAATCAAAAATTCAGGCTGATAATCAAGTAAGATTTCAAGATATTGAGTCATCACTTAACTCAGGTGCGTTAACTGAAAGTTCATCTAAGTTAAGTTTAAAACCAAAAATAAATGAAAATAAAATTCTTCCAGGAAGTTCTGAGCCTCAAGATCTTGGTTCAATATCATATAAAGATACAGAAACTTCAGATACATCTCAACAAATTCAATCAGTTGAAACTACTGCAACAATCTTAACTGAAAATTTTCAATCAGAAGATAAAATATTACCCCAAGATGTTTCGCCAGAAAAGCAGTATGAATTTGCAACTAGTTTTTTAAAAGTTGGGGACTATAGTACAGCTGAGAGAGCTTTTAGAGAATTTGTTTTAACTAATATTGATCATGAGTTAGCAGGAAGTGCACAATATTGGTATGCAGAAACATTTAGAATAAGACAATTATATACAGATGCTGCAACAGCTTATTTAGAGGGATATCAAAAATATCCAAAAGGTAAAAAAGCACCAATTAATCTATTAAAACTAGGTGTATCAATGGTACAAATTGGGGAGAAAGATCAAGGATGTAAAATGATACAAGGTGTGGAGCTACAATATCCTAATGCAAATCAATCAGTTATACAAAAAGCAAAATATGAGTCCAAAAAATTTGAATGTATCAAACAAGACTCATAAAAATTTACTGAACAAATTAAGTGACGAAAGAATATTTCAAATTTATAGAAAATTTGAAAATATTCTTAATTTAAATCAAGATTTTATTGTTGGGGTTTCAGGTGGTCTAGACAGTTTAGCCTTATGCTTCTTAACTAAAATTTACTCGATTAAAAAATCATTAAATGTTTATTATTATATCGTTGATCATAAACTAAGAAAAAATTCATCCTCTGAGGCGCTATCAGTCAAAAATTTGCTAAAAAAGCACAAGATAAAGTCAGATATCTTGAGGTGGTATGGAAAAAAACCTAACAGTAATGTCCAGTCTTTAGCTAGAAATAAAAGATATAGTCTTTTAATTAAACAAGCTAAAAAATTAAATGTTAAAAATATTTTAACAGGGCATCACATAGACGACTTGTATGAAAATTTTTTTATAAGGTTCTCTAGAGGAAGTGGTCTTAAGGGCTTAGTTTCTTTTAGTGAAAAAACCCAGAGAAATAAATTGAATATACTTAGACCACTGTTAAGTTTTGAAAAAAAAGATTTAAATTACGTCACAACAAAAATTTTTAGGTTTTATATTGAGGACCCATCTAATGAGGATAATAAATTTAAGAGAGTAAGAATAAGAAAGTTTATAAAAAATCTTCAGAACGATGGGCTGGATAAGAATAAATTTCTATTAACAATTAAAAATTTATCAGATTCTAATGAGACTATAAAATTTTATGTTTCAAAAAATTTAAAAGATAATTCATATATTTATAAAGATAAAAGAAAAATTATTTTAAATCAGGAATTTTTTAGACAACCTCATGAAATAATTTTTAGATCTTTTATGGAAATAATTAAATTTGTCGGTAAAAATTATTACTCTGTTAGAGGAAAGAAAGTTGATACCATTATTGATAAATTAAAAGGTGAGAATAAAACTTCTCTCAAATTTACACTCGGAAATTGTGTCATACATAAAGCGAATCAGTCAATCATTGTTGTAAATGAGCACTAAATACAATATTTTTATTGATATTTTGTCACTTGTTTAATTGATAATAATTCTTATTTTAAACCTATGAATTTAAAAAATCTTGCCATGTGGGGAATTATAGTTTTTCTGACTATAGGTCTCTACAATATGTTTAAAAATCCTCAACCAACTCCTAGAGGAGGTAATCAAATAATTTTTTCAGATTTTTTAACATCAGTAGATAATGGAGAAGTCTTAAAGGTTGAGATACAAGGTAACAATATTAAAGGTGTTTATTCTAACGGTAATTCCTTCTCCACTTACTCTCCAAGTGATCCAAATTTGATAGAAAAACTCTCTGAGAAAGGTGTCAGTATTTCAGCTGCACCATTGGAAGAAAAAATGCCATCTTTATTTGGGGTGTTACTTTCATGGTTCCCAATGTTGCTGTTAATTGCTGTTTGGATTTTCTTTATGAGACAGATGCAAGGTGGAAGAGGTGGAGCAATGGGCTTCGGAAAATCAAAAGCAAAAATGATGAATGAACTTAAAGGAAAGGTTACATTCAACGATGTTGCAGGGGTAGAAGAGGCTAAAGAAGAAGTTGAGGAAATTGTCGAATTTTTAAAAGATCCTAAAAAGTTTAGTAGACTTGGAGGCAAAATACCTAGAGGAGCACTATTAGTTGGACCTCCTGGTACAGGAAAAACTCTCTTAGCTAGAGCGATTGCTGGTGAAGCGGGAGTGCCATTTTTTACCATTTCAGGTTCAGATTTTGTTGAAATGTTTGTTGGTGTTGGTGCATCGAGAGTGAGAGATATGTTTGAACAAGGAAAGAAAAATTCTCCGTGCATAATTTTTATAGATGAGATTGATGCTGTTGGCAGGAGTCGTGGCGCAGGTTTAGGAGGTGGTAATGATGAAAGAGAACAAACTTTAAACCAATTATTAGTCGAAATGGATGGTTTTGATACTAACGAGGGAGTTATTATAATTGCTGCAACTAACAGACCAGATGTTTTAGATCCTGCATTATTAAGACCTGGGAGATTTGATAGACAAGTAGTTGTCTCAAATCCAGATATAATTGGTAGAGAAAAAATTCTTAAAGTCCATGTTAAGAAAATTAAGATGGCACCAGATGTTAACTTGAGAACTGTAGCCAGAGGCACTCCAGGTTTTTCAGGGGCAGACTTAGCAAATTTAGTTAATGAGGCAGCTTTGCTAGCTGCTAGAAAAAACAAACGAATTGTTACTTTAGTAGAATTTGAGGATGCTAAAGACAAAGTAATGATGGGGTCTGAAAGAAGATCGATGGTAATGACAGAAGAAGAGAAAACTTTAACAGCTTATCATGAGGCTGGACATGCTATTGTAACGATTAATGAAAGTGCAGCTTATCCAATTCATAAAGCTACTATTATACCAAGAGGAAGAGCTCTTGGTATGGTAATGCAATTACCTGAAAGAGACGAATTATCACAAACACGTGAACAATTACATGCTCAACTTGCTATTGCTATGGGGGGAAGAGTTGCTGAAGAAATAATATTTGGTGATGATAAAGTTACTACTGGTGCATCAAGCGATATTGAACAAGCAACTAAACGAGCTAGAGCAATGGTTATGAGAGCAGGATTGAGTAAAGAACTTGGACCAGTTGCATATGGAGAAAATGAGGAAGAAGTTTTCTTAGGTAGGTCTGTTGCAAGACAACAAAATATGTCCGAAGAAACAGCACAAAAAGTTGACTCAGAGATTAGAAAAATAGTTGATAAAGGTTACGAAAGAGCAAGAAAAGTATTAACAGAAAAAATTGATGATTTGCACAAGTTAGCCAAAGCACTTTTAACTTATGAAACACTGTCAGGAGAAGAAATAGAAAACCTGATTAATAAAAATGTTTATCCAAAAGACAAAGAAGACATTAAAGTTGAGGATAATGAAAAGGGTTCTGCATTAAGTTCATTAGGACTTAAACCAAAGATAGTTCACTAACTAATAGATGATAAGATATTACACTAGGGTGTGTAATTTCTATTATGGTGCTAAATCGAAAATTCTTGTAAAAAAAAAAAAATCACTGCCACTTAACGGTATTAAGGAAATTTCTTTTGATCAAATTGAAATAATTACAAGAAAATCAAAAAAAAAAATATTTATTAATCAAATTAATAAATTACCTCACTTGTTAAGAAAAAAAATCAATTCTGATTTAAGGAAAATTACTCCAAAAAAAAAAGGTTTTTGTAATTTAAAATTTAATTTATTTCCTAATTTATTAGGAGTATTAAATTTGACACCTGATAGTTTTTCAGATGGTGGAAAATTTAATCAAAAAGATCAAGCTATAGAACAAGCTATAAGTTTATTTAAATCTGGCGCAAACTTAATTGATATTGGAGGAGAGTCTACAAGGCCAGGATCTAAATCTATAAGTGAAAAGTTAGAATGGAGTAGAATAAATAAAATTTTAAAACTATTGAGCAAAAAGTTACCAATATCTTTAGACACTAGAAAATCAAATATTATGAAAAAAGGGATTCATTTTGGTGTAAAATTAATAAATGATGTTTCAGGTTTAGAATATGACCCAGAAACTACAAATGTATTAAAGGTTACTAATATTCCATTTGTATTACAGCATTCCCAAGGCCGCCCTGAAAACATGCAAAATAATCCCTCTTACAAAAATGAATTATTGGATATTTATGATTTTTTTGAGAAGAAATTAAAATTTTTAAGATCAATTGGAATAAATCACAACAAAATAATTATTGATCCTGGAATAGGTTTTGGAAAAAATTTGAAACATAATATGAATTTATTAAAGAACATTTCTATTTTCCATTCACTTGGTTTTCCTGTACTGGTGGGAAACTCAAGAAAAAAGTTTATTAAAGATATATCTAAAATAAATGATAGTAAATTAAGGATTGGAGGCACAGTAGCATCCTCAATTTATTTGATGACCCAAGGAGTTCAAATTTTAAGAGTGCACGATGTCAATGAAACTATTCAAGGTATTAAAGTTTATAAAGAAATGATCAAAAATTAATGTCAAAAAAATATTTTGGAACTGATGGAATTAGAGGTGCAATAAATAGTAAAAATATTAATGGAGATATGTTTTTTAAGTTCGGCCTCGCATCAGGAACTTTTTTCAGATCACAAAAAAAGAACAAACAAGTTGCTATAATTGCCAAAGACACAAGATTATCAGGTTATATGCTCGAACCAGCCTTGGTATCAGGATTAACTTCAGCTGGTATGCACGTCTATACTTTAGGCCCACTACCAACAAATGGTTTAGCGATGCTTACTAAAGCCATGAAAGCCAATATGGGGATTATGATAACCGCATCACATAATCCACATTACGATAATGGATTAAAATTGTTTGGCCCAGATGGACTGAAATTATCTGACAAAATAGAAAAAAAAATCGAATTTCTAATAGATCAAAATATTGAAAAAAATTTATCTGAACCTAAAAAATTAGGAAGAGTTAAAAGACTAGAAACGGGAACAAGAGATTATATTAATATTTTAAAAAAAAACTTTTCTAAGGAATTTAACTTAAGAGGACTTAGGATTGTGATAGATTGCGCTAATGGAGCAGGATATAAAGCTGGTCCTGAATTATTAAAATCACTGGGTGCAAAAGTTATAGCTATTGGGACGTGTCCAAATGGCTTAAATATTAATAAAAACTGTGGATCAGTTTATCCTAAAAATATTAAAGTGGCCGTAAAAAAACACAATGCTCATATCGGAATTGCATTGGATGGTGATGCTGATCGAATTATAATGTGTGATGAAAAAAGTAATATAATAGATGGTGATCAAATTGTTGCTGCTCTAGCTTCAAGATGGAAAAATAAAAATATGCTAAAAGGAGGAGTGGTTGGCACTTTAATGTCTAATTATGGTTTAGAGAAATATTTAAAGACTCTTAATATTAAATTTATAAGGGCAAATGTTGGTGACAGGTATGTTAAAGAAAAAATGCAAAAAAATAAATTTAACTTAGGTGGAGAACAGTCAGGACATATTATTCTAGGAAAATTCGCTACCACTGGTGATGGCTTGTTAGTTGCCTTAGAAGTCTTATTTGCATTGAGAAAAGGTAAAAAAGCTAGTGTATTTTTTTCAAATTTTAAAAAAATCCCACAAATATTAAAAAATATAGACGTAAAAGACAAAAATATAATAAGCAAACCAGATATAAAAAAATCTGTTAAATTTGCTGAAAAATTAATTAAAGGGCATGGAAGAGTCTTAGTAAGGAAGTCAGGAACAGAGTCAAAGATTAGAGTGATGGGTGAAAGTGAAAATTTAGATCTCTTAGCAAAGTGCATAAATATAATTACAAGAAAAATCAAATAAATTGAAACCACAATCCAAAGTATTAATTATTGCAGGATCTGACTCTTCTGGTGGCGCAGGAATACAGGCAGATATAAAAACTGCAACAGCGCTAGGGTCATACGCAATGACCACAATTACAGCAGTGACAATTCAAAATACCACTGGAGTTAAATCAATTGTTCCAATCAATCCAAAGGAAATTTATAATCAAATTATGTTTACCTCAAATGATATTAGACCAGATGCTATAAAGATTGGAATGTTACATTCAACAAAGGTAATAAGATCAGTTATCAAATCTTTAGATCAAATTAATGTAAGAAATATTGTTTTAGATCCAGTTATGGTTGCAAAAGGAGGAGCAAAATTAATTAATAGTAAAGCAATCAATTTACTCAAATCAGCTTTGATAAAGAGAGTATTAATAATAACTCCAAATATTCCTGAAGCAGAAATTTTAACTAACTTAAAAATAAAAACCAAACAGGACATGATTTTTGCTGCACAAAAGTTAATAAAATTAGGAGCTAAAAATGTTCTTATTAAAGGCGGACATTTAAAAGGAAAATTAGTTCATAATATGTATGTAAATAATAAAGATATTGAAATTTTTAATAGCAAAAGAATTAAAACAAAAAATACTCATGGGACTGGTTGTACTTTATCCAGTGCCGTGGCAACATTTTTATCATGTGGAAAAACAGTAAAGAAGTCTTGTGAGCTTGGAATTAAGTTTGTAAATTTGGCCATTAAATCTAATCCTAATTATGGCAAGGGTCATGGTCCTATAAATCATTTAAACTCTATGAGGATAAACAAAAAATTTAAATAATGAAAAATGTAGTTGTTGTTGGGTCTCAATGGGGAGATGAGGGAAAAGGGAAGATAGTTGACTGGTTATCTGAACAGGCTGATGTTGTGATAAGATTCCAAGGAGGACATAATGCCGGTCATACTCTAGTTATTGATGGTGTAACTTATAAATTAAGATTACTTCCCTCAGGAATAGTGAGAAGAAACAAGATTTCAATAATTGGTAATGGGGTGGTAGTTGATCCTTGGGCACTACTTGAAGAGGTAGAGGAAATCAAATTAAAAGGAGTAGATGTAAATGTTGATAATTTTATTATCTCAGAATCTGCAAATTTAATTTTACCATTTCATAGAGAAATGGATGAAATAAGAGAAGACGCAGCGGGAAAAGGAAAAATTGGTACTACAAGAAGAGGAATTGGACCTGCTTACGAGGATAAAGTTGGTAGAAGATCCATAAGAGTAATGGATTTAAGGTCTGAACAAAATTTAGACCACCGGTTAGAGTCAGTTTTGATTCATCACAATGCTATAAGAAAAGGCTTAGGAAAAAAAATTTTTGAGAAAGAAAAATTGAAGGATGAATTATTAAAAATTGCGCCAAAAATATTACAATTTTCACAACCTGTATGGCATAAAATTGATCAATTTAAAAAACAAAAAAAGAAAATTTTATTTGAAGGAGCCCAAGGAATTTTATTAGATGTAGATCATGGTACTTATCCCTATGTTACATCTTCTAATACAGTAGCCTCAAGTGCTGCAACAGGTACTGGTTGTGGACCAAATTCAATTAATTATGTCTTAGGAATAACAAAGGCATATACCACTCGTGTTGGAGAAGGACCTTTTCCAACTGAGTTGAAAGATAATATTGGAGAATTATTGGGTGTTAGAGGGAAAGAATTTGGAACTGTAACTAGTAGAAAAAGAAGATGTGGTTGGTTCGATGGTGTTTTAGTTAGGCAAACTATTAAAATTTCTGGGATTGATGGAATTGCACTTACTAAATTAGACGTATTAGATGAATTGGATGAAATTAAAATGTGTATACATTATGAGCTAGATGGAAAAAAAATTGATTATTTGCCAGCAGCTGTCGAGGATCAATTAAAAATAAAGCCAATATTTAAAATTTTTCCAGGATGGAAAGCTTCAACAAGTGGTATAAAAAATATGAATGCTTTACCAGAAAATGCAAAAAAATATATTTTTGCAATTGAAGATTTTATAGGTGCAAAAATTTCAAGTATATCTACAAGTCCAGAGAGAGAAGATACGATATTAATTGAAAATCCGTTTGATATTTAATTGGCTGGCAATAAATTTTTTGATTTTGCTAAAATAAGCATATGCTTTTGAAGTTTTTCGAATGCTTTATTTTCAATTTGTCTTACTCTTTCTCTGCTAATTTTATACTTTTGACTTAAATCTTCCAAAGTTGTTGGATTATCATTTAATCTTCTTGAGTATAAAATTTCTCTTTCTCTATCATTTAGGACTTTAATAGAATCTTTTAATAAATCTTTTCTTTGCTCCATTTCCTCATGATGAGCATACTTTAGGTCGTGATCTAATTCTTTATCAACCAACCAGTCTTGCCACTCTTCTCCATCTTCACCAACTTGAGCATTTAGAGAAAACTCTTTACCTGATAATCTTCTGTTCATTGATACAACTTCCTCTTTACTTACATCAAGCTTGTTAGCAATATGATCAACATGCTCATTTCTTAAATCTCCCTCTGCTTGTGGAGCAATTTGATTTTTAATCTTTTTTAAATTAAAGAATAATTTTTTTTGGGCTGTTGTAGTTCCAATTTTTACAAGACTCCAAGATCTTAAAATATACTCTTGAATTGAAGCTTTAATCCACCACATAGCATATGTCGCTAATCTAAAACCTTTTTCAGGTTCAAATTTTTTAACAGCCTGCATTAAACCTACATTGCCTTCCGAAATCATTTCATTAACTGGTAGACCATAGCCTTTATAACCCATTGCAATTTTAGCAACCAATCTAAGATGGCTCGTAACTAATTTTTCAGCAGACTTAATGTTGCCTGTAGTCTTCCAATTTTTGGCTAACATATACTCTTCCTCTGCAGCAAGCATTGGAAATTTTTTGATTTGATCTAAGTATGCCGACAAACCCCCTTCATTAGATAGGGTGGGTAAATTATTACTTACTGAAGTATTCATAGCAGGATTTATTTAATTAATTTAAAATAATTTTCAATGTTTTATTTATTAGTGTTTCTAAGCATTTCTAAAATAATATTTAGCTCATATGGCAAATTTGAGGAAAAATACATTTTTTTATTATTTTTTGGATGCATGAAACCAATAGTTTTAGCGTGTAAAAATTGTCTAGTTAAGTTAGATATCAAATTTTGAACTTCCAAGTCTATATTTTTTAGTTTTTTATATTTTTTTTTATATTTATCATCACCCAATATACTGTTTCCTTTATAGTTCATATGGACTCTAATTTGATGAGTACGACCTGTTTCTAGTTTGCACTCTACTAGACTTAATGTGGGTATCTTATTATTTTCAAAAATTTCAAGAGTTTTATAATTGGTAATTGCTTTCTTTCCCTTTGAGCGACTGACTTCCATTAGCTGCCTATTTCTTGAACTACGAGTCAGGAAAGTAACTATTTGTCCTTTTGATGGTCTTAATTTTCCCCATATTAGTAGCTGGTACTCCCTTAGAATAGTATGTTCGCTAAATTGCTTTGATAAATTTTCATGGGCTTGATTGTTTTTAGCAATTACTACTAATCCTGAAGTATTTTTATCAATTCGATGAATAATCCCTGGTCTTAATTCATCACCGATATTAGATAAAGAATCTTTATCATAATGCATTAAAGCATTAACTATTGTTTGATCATAGTTGCCTGCTCCAGGGTGCATAATTATACCAGCTGGCTTGTTGATAACCATTAAGTCTTCATCCTCATGTACAATGTCTAATTTGTAATCAAATGGTTTTAATGATAATGACTTCGGTTTTGGAATTTCTAGAACAACCTGATCTCCAGTATTAACTTTTTTAGAAGGATTATTTGTGATGATATTGTTTAATTTGAGTTTGTTTTTTAATATTAAATTTTTGATTCTAGTTCTACTAATTAACTTTTCTCTTTGGTTTATCAAAATATCAACTCTTGAATTATTTTCCTCTTGTTGAACAATAAAATTAATGTTTTTTTCCATAAAATATAATATTAATACTATATGCGCTTGTAGCTCAACTGGATAGAGCGCCTGACTTCGGATCAGGAGGTTCTGGGTTCGACTCCTAGCAGGCGCACCAATTATTCTCCTATATTAATTAAAGTTCCTTTGTCACGAGCTTTATCAAACGAGTAATAAAAAATTGATATTGCAAGAATTATATAAAAAATATTAAGATAAAGGGCATTAAAGATATTTTCATAATTTACCTGACTATTTACTAAAATATTTCTTGTCTCTTCAAATATGTAAACGAGTGGTAGAGCATAAGCAATAGATTGAAAGACTCCTGGTAAAATTTCAACAGGGTAATAAATGCAACCAAACGGAGCTAGCAAAAACATTGTAGACCATGCTATGTTTTCAAATGAGGGTCCAAATCGAAGCAATCCAGCAGATACAAATAAGCCAAGAGTAATCCCAAAAATATATAGACTTAAAAAAAGAAAAGCCAAAGGCATTCCTAATTCCAATAAAGAAATTCCAAACAAAGGAGAAGTGAGCAATATAGCTGGGACCAGTCCTATCAAAGCTCTTATTAAAGCTGTAACGACTAAAGAAATAATAATTTCACTAATTTTCATAGGAGCAATGAAAAGGTTAGTAAAATTTCTACTCCATATTTCCTCTAAAAATAACATGTTGAAACCAATACTTGTTCTAAATAAAAAATCGTAGAGAATTGCACATGATAGAATTACACCGACAGCACCACTATAGTAAGTGCTATGCTCTGCAAAAAAATTTGAAATAAATCCCCATAAAGTTATTTGAATTGAGGGCCAATATATTAAGTCAAGAATTCTTGGAAATGATCTAGTGATTAAGTAAAAATGTCTTAGAAAAAGTCCATATATTCTTGTAAAATTCATCTTTTATTTCTTGCTATTTCCAAAAACACTTCTTCTAAATTTTTTCTACCATGTTTAAATATTAAATCATTAGGCGTTCCTCTATCTACAATAATTCCATCTTTCATCATTAAAACAGTATCACACAATCTTTTAACTTCATCCATATTATGTGAAGCAAGTAAAACTGAAATTTTTTTTTCTTTTTTGTAATTTTCCAAAAATGTTCTTACAAAATCTCCTGTTTCAGGATCCAATGAAGCTGTTGGCTCATCTAGTAGCAGTACTGTAGGATCATTTATTAATGCTTTTGCCAAACTGACTCTATTTTTTTGCCCAGATGAAAGTTCACCTGTTATTTTATTTAAAAGATCAGATAGTCTAAGTTTCTCTGAAAGATAATTAATTCGATTTTCTAAATCGTGAATGTTATATAATTTTCCATAAACAATTAAATTTTGTTTAACTTTCAATTTTTTAGGTAGCTCTATATAAGGGGATATAAAATTCATTCTATGTAGAAGAGATATTTTATTTGTTTCAATATTTTTTCCATTAATTAAAACTTCACCATTAGAAGGTTTTAATAAACCTAATATCATTCCAATGGTGGTTGTCTTTCCACATCCATTAGGACCCAATAAGCCTACAATTTCATTTTCACCAATTTTAAAATTTATATTACTGACAGCATTCTTTGATTTATACTTTTTTGAGAGATTTATTACTTCAATTGAATTTGTCATTTAATATTTTGACGCTCTCTCTAGTCGATCATTAATTGTTTGTCCTATCCCAATATTAGGAATTTTTTCAACAGCAATTTTTTTGTATCCTTTATTTTTGATTTTTCTTATGAGAGGATATAAATTTCTCGCGGCTTTGATCAAATTATTATTTTTACTAAGAAAGAAATAATTTTTGGAATTTTTTTTTCTTTTTTTTATCAATACAAATGCTTCTCCTTCATTTGGTTTTTTTACATTCATCCTTAAAGGTATTCCAGGCGAATAATGAAGAGAAAACAGACCTGGTGAAATCTTGTTCTTAGATTTATTCTTAATTAATATTTGTTTTTTTATTATTTTTTTAATTTTTGAAACACTTAAACCTCCAAGTCTTAATATTGATGGATTATCTGCAAGGTTAATAATTGTAGACTCTACTCCAATTGAACATCTTCCCCCTTTAAGTATGTATTTTAATTTTCTTCCAAATTCTTCTTTTACATCCGAAGGCTGTACTGAGCTTAGTTTTGAGGAAATATTTGCACTTGGCGCAGCTAACGGATAACTTAAAACTTTAAGTAATCTTCGCAGCAGTTGATGTTTGGGAAATCTAATAGCAACTGTATTTTTATTATTGGTTACAAATTTTGATATTTTTGAATTTTTTTTTAATTTTAAAATATATGTTATTGGACCAGGTGAAAATTTATTATACAGTTTTTTAAAATCCTCATTAATTATACAATCGCGTTCGAGAGCTTTGAGATTATAGTAGTGAACAATTAAAGGGTTGTTAGAGGGTCTTTTCTTTAATTTGTATATTTTTTTTACAGAGAAATCAGAATAAGCATTCCCAGCTAATCCATAAACTGTTTCTGTTGGTACTGCTATACATTCGTTACTGTCTAAATATTTTTTTGCTTTTTTGATATTTGATTGATTAGATTTCATGTAATAATTATTAATATATGAAAGAAAAAAATTTACCACTTGATTATCAACACAGCTCTTTAGAGGAGCTTACTGAAAAAGCAAATAGTATAATTGAGTCATTAGAGAATGAAAAAAATTTAAATAATTCTGTTGATAGTTATCAAGAGTTATTAAAATTAAATAATCTTATTGAAAAAAAATTTCAAAAAAAACTCAAATCTATAAGTGAAACTACTAATAATAAAATCAAGGAAATTGTAAAAAAAAATGAAAAATGAAGTTAATAAAATTGTAAAAGATACAAATTATTTTTTAAAAAAATTTATTAATAATCAGAATAGCTCTCATCTTATCAACGCAATGAAATATGGTTTATTTCCTGGAGGAAAGAAAATTAGATCAAAAATACTAATAGACTTTGGTTCTTTATTTTCAATTAAATATAAAACTTTAATACAGATTGGTGCAGCAGTAGAATGTATACACGCTTATTCTCTAATACATGATGATTTACCTTGTATGGATAATGATAAAATTAGGCGGGGAAAAGCATCAACGCACATAAAATATGGAGAGTCTACAGCGGTGCTAGCCGGTAATTCACTTTTGATAATGGCATTTGAAATTTTAGCAAACAAAAATTTAGATTTATCTGAAAAGACTAAAGTTAACTTAATAAAAAAATTATCTGAATGCTCAGGACATCTTGGAATAGCGGGTGGTCAATACCTAGATTTGAATTATGAGAAAAAAAAAGTATCAAGGAATAAGATTATTGATATGGAAATTAAGAAAACGGGAATGTTATTTAGTTTTTGTTGTGCAGCCCCAGCAATAATAAAAAATAAAAAAAATTTAGAGATTAGGTTTTTTGAAAATATTGGATCTGATATAGGCTTATTATTTCAAATTTCTGACGACCTAATTGACCATAAGGGAAATTCAAAAATTGCTGGCAAAAAAACAGGAAAAGATCAAAAAAAAGGTAAAGCAACACTTATTAGTTTACTTGGTTATAATAATGCAGTTAAATATTGTAATAGTTTAATTATAAATACTAATAAAAAATTGCAAAAATACAGCTCTAATTCAAAAAAAATAAAACAAACTTTGGAATATATTTTAAACAGAGATAGATGATACACAAAAGTACATTTTTAAAAGATATAAATTTCCCATCTGATTTAAGGAAAATTTCTGAAAAGGATTTACCAAAAGTTGCAAATGAAGTTAGAAATGAAATGATAGATGCTGTATCTCAAACAGGTGGTCATCTAGGAGCAGGTTTAGGTGTTGTAGAACTAACTGTGGCACTTCATTATGTATTTGATACACCGAATGATAAATTAATTTGGGATGTAGGACATCAATCTTATCCACACAAAATTTTAACAGGAAGAAAAGATAAAATTAGAACATTAAGACAAGGTAATGGATTATCAGGTTTTACAAAAAGAACTGAAAGTGAATATGATCCTTTTGGCGCTGCTCACAGTTCAACATCAATTTCTTCTGCACTAGGTATAGCCGAGGCAAATAAATTAGAGAATAAATCTTCAAATGTAATTGCAGTAATAGGAGACGGTGCGATGAGTGCTGGTATGGCTTATGAGGCAATGAATAATGCAGGTGCTTCAAAAACAAAAATGATCGTTATTTTAAATGACAACGATATGTCAATCGCAAAACCTGTTGGAGCAATGAGGACGTATCTTGCAAAATTATTGACTGGAAAAATATATTTTAGCTTTAGAGAGACTGTTAAATTAGTTACTTCTGCATTTTCAAAGAGGTTTAGTGCGAAGGCAGGAAAAGCAGAGGATTTTTTAAGATCTGCATTTACCGGTGGTACTATGTTTAATTCATTAGGTTTTTATTATGTGGGACCAATTGATGGACATGATTTATCAACTTTAATTCCAATTTTAAAAAATGCAAAAGACTCAAATCATGAAGGTCCTATCATGATACATATTAAAACACAAAAAGGTAAAGGGTATAGTTACGCAGAAAAAGCCAAAGATCATTATCATGGAGTTTCGAAATTCAATGTAGACACGGGAGAACAGAATAAAAGTGGATCTAATTTACCATCCTATACAAAAGTATTTGCTAATACTCTTGTAAAGCATGCAAAAAAAGATAGTAAAATAGTTGGAATAACAGCAGCAATGCCTGGTGGAACAGGAATGGATATATTTGGCAAAGAGTTTCCAAATAGAATGTTTGATGTTGGCATAGCTGAGCAGCATGCCGTAACATTTGCCGCTGGTATGGCAACAGAAGGATACAAGCCCTATGCTGCAATTTACTCAACGTTTTTACAAAGAGCTTACGATCAAGTTGTTCATGATGTAGCTATTCAAAGTTTACCAGTAAGATTTGCAATTGACAGAGCTGGATTAGTTGGGGCTGATGGATCAACACACGCTGGTTCATTTGATATTACTTATTTATCAACTTTACCAAATTTTATTGTAATGGCTGCAAGTGACGAAGCTGAACTGGTTAAAATGATAAATACTTCAGTAGATATTAACGATAGACCAAGTGCAATCAGATACCCAAGAGGAGTAGGCGTTGGAGTTGAACTTCCATCAATAGAAGAAAAAATTGAAATTGGGAAAGGAAGAATAATTCAAAATGGAAGTCAAGTATGCCTTTTAAGCTTAGGAACAAGACTTGAAGAATGCAAGCTAGCATCGGAACATTTAAAACAAAAAGGAGTTTCGACTACTATTGTTGATGCAAGATTTGCTAAACCCTTAGATGAAGAATTAATAATGAAATGTGCTAGAGAGCATGAAATTTTACTCTCTATTGAAGAGGGTTCAATTGGAGGATTTGGTTCGCATGTAAAAAACTTACTAGCTGAGAAAGGGATATTTGACAAAGGTTTAAAGTTTAGATCAATGCATTTACCAGATAAGTTTATTGAACACGATACCCCCAACAAGATGTATGAAATTGCTGGACTAAATGCTTCTCAAATTTCCAAGAAAATTTTAGATATTTTATTTAACAAAAATTCTATCAAAGTTGTAAAAAATTAGTTGTTCTACTGACACTGAGCCTTATTCATTAGATAGTGATCTAATAAAACACAATTCATCATTGCCTCACCAACAGGTACAGCTCTTATTCCAACACATGGATCATGCCTTCCTGTAACAGATATTGTTGTATTTTTTCCAAATTTATCGACAGTATTTCTAGTTGTTAAAATTGAAGATGTTGGTTTTACAGCAAATGAAGCAATAATTTCTTGTCCAGTTGATATACCACCCAATATTCCACCCGCATTATTTGAATTAAATTTTAATTTTTGACCTTTTTGTGAAATTTCGTCTGAGTTTTGTTCACCACTTAGTTGAGCAGAGTTCATCCCTGCACCAATATTAACTCCTTTAACAGCATTAATACTCATGAAACTAGATGCTATATCAGAGTCTAGTTTTGAGTAAATAGGTGCGCCCAATCCTACCGGAATTCCTCTCGCTCTTATTTCAATCACTGCACCACATGATGATCCAGATTTTCTTACTCCTAATAAATATTTTTCCCAAAGTTTGATCATCGATTTGTCGGGACAAAAAAATGGATTTTTTGAAATTATTTTATCATTCCATTTCTTAGTATCGCACCCCAATATACCTAATTGTGTAACTGCACCAACAACTTTGAATTTTTTACCTAATTTATTTTGTAAGACCAACTTAGCTATTGCACCAGCCGCGACTCTTGATGCAGTTTCTCTTGCAGATGATCTTCCACCACCTCTATAGTCTCTAATCCCATATTTTTTGAAGTAAGTAAAGTCAGCGTGTCCAGGTCTAAATTTATCCTTAATTTTTCCATAATCCTTAGATCTCATATCTTTATTATAAATAATTAAGGATATTGGTGTACCAGTAGTTCTACCTTCAAAAATTCCAGATAATATTTGAACTTTATCCTCCTCTTTTCTTTGTGTTGTAAATTTTGATTGTCCTGGTTTTCTCTTATCCAGTTCTTTTTGTATATCTTTTTCATTTAAATTAATATTTGGTGGGCATCCATCAACGATACAGCCAATAGCAGGACCATGAGATTCACCCCATGTAGAGAAACGAAATAGCTTTCCAAATGTATTAAATGACATTATTTATATTATATAGATTATTTTGTTTAAATTATGAATCAAAAAAACTCACTTGGGCTTAATAGTTGTTTTATGGATCTAGATGATCCAATACATTTATTCGATACTTGGATGGAAGAGGCAAAAAAAACTGAGCCAAACGACCCAAACGCAGTAGCGTTAGCAACATCAAATAAAAATAACGTCCCTTCTGTAAGAATGGTCTTATTAAAAGACTTCAATCAAAATGGATTTGTATTTTATACAAATTTAGATAGTCAAAAAGGACATGAATTAAAACAAAATCCAAATGTAGCAATGTGTTTTCATTGGAAAAGTTTACTAAGACAAATTAGAGTTAATGGCACAGTTTCATTGGTGCCCAATAAGGTTGCAGATAATTACTATAATTCAAGAAGTTATGAAAGCAGAATTGGAGCATGGGCATCTAAACAAAGTAAAGAACTTAAAGATAGAGAACAGTTAGAAAATTCTATCCAAGAATACAAAAAAAAATATGCAGATAAGAATAAAGTTCCACGACCAAATTATTGGTCAGGATGGAACTTAAATCCCTCAAGTATTGAATTTTGGCTTGATGGAGATAATAGAATTCATGAAAGATTAAAATATACAAAAAATTCTACAGGAGAATGGATCAGATCTCTTTTAAGTCCTTAAAAACTTCTGGATAAACTAAATGTTGTTAGATTTTTTAAAATTTCTTTTTCTTTAGTATCTTCGAAAACACTCAATGAATTTGAAGCAAGATTAATATAATGTTGAGCTTTCTGGTAGCACTCATTTATAATTTTGTGCTTATTAATTAAAGCAATTATTTTATCTAAATCATCTTTATCTCTAGTATTTTTACTGAACATATTAATTAAATTATTTTTTTCTTCGATCTCTAGCTTTTGATAAAGTAAAATTATTGGAAGTGTAATTTTTCCTTCAAAAAAATCTTGTCCTATTTTCTTTCCAAATAATTTAAGTTCAGCGTTGTAATCAAGTGTATCATCAGCAATTTGGAAAGTAAGTCCAAGATTTCTACCATAAAATTCAAGTGCATCTTTTTCTTTTTTATTACTATCAGATAAAATTGCACCAACTTTTGTTGCTGCTGCAAATAATTCAGCAGTTTTTGCAGAAATAATTTTTAGATAAGTCTCTTCCAACATATCGACTTCACCTTTATGTTGAAGCTGTAAAACTTCTCCTTGAGCTATTTTTGATGAAGTAGATGATAATAATTTCAGAACTTCTATGTTGCCATCTTCAACCATCATCTCAAAGCATCTACTTAGCAAATAGTCACCCACTAAAACTGAAGAATGATTATTCCAAACTTTATTTAGAGTTTCCTTTCCTCTCCTAACTTCACCCTGATCTATAACGTCATCATGCATTAAAGTTGCACTGTGAATTAATTCAACACATGCTGCTAAATTCACATCTCTTGAACCTTTTGTATAACCACATAATTTTGCAGATCCTAAAGTCAGAAGAGCTCTCAGCCTTTTGCCACCAGTTTTAATATGATAGTTAGTCATTTTTTGAACTAGTTCTACATCACTGATTAATTTAGTTTTAATTTTTTCCTCAGTTAAAATAAGCTTGTCCTCAAGAGAGTCCTTTAACTGAAAATATGAATTATTTATCTGATTTTTAAGCTGAACGACCGATCCCATATAAAATTTAAACTAGTATAATTAACTTTTATTTATTACTTATCAATTGACGCACCTTATTCTTCAATTATAAGTAGTCTTTATATTCAATTAATAATTCTATAATAAATATTTATGTTCTCTTTTTTTAAAAAGAAAAAAATTGTAGCTCATTTAAAGCTTAGTGGCGTGATAGGAAATGTAGGAAAATTTAAACAAGGGATAGATTTTGCTGGCCAAGAGGAGATAATTAAAAAAGCTTTTTCATTGAAAAAAGCCAAATGTGTTGCAATTACTATAAATTCACCAGGTGGATCTCCTGTTCAATCCCATCTAATTTATAGCTTTATAAGACATCAAGCAAAAAAAAATAACAAAAAAGTAATAGTATTTGCAGAGGATGTAGCTGCTTCAGGAGGCTATCTTATTGCATGTGCTGGGGATGAAATTTATGCAAATTCAAGTTCTATTATAGGGTCAATTGGAGTTATTTATTCATCATTTGGTTTTACAGAATTAATAAAAAAAATTGGTGTTGAGAGAAGAATTCATACAGCTGGTAAAAATAAAAGTACTCTCGATCCTTTTCTTGAAGAAAAAAATGAAGATATAGAAAGACTTAAAAACATACAGTTAGACTTACATAAAGATTTTATTGATGTTGTTGAAAAAAGCAGAGGTACTAAATTAACAAAATCTGAAGTTGAACTTTTCTCAGGTGAATTTTGGTCAGGTAGCAAATCAAAAACGTTGGGATTAGTAGATGGAATAGGAAACGCTCATGAAATTTTGAAAGAAAAATTTGGAGATGATGTAATAATTAAAAAATTTGAAAAGACCAAAGGATGGTTAAGTCAAAAACTTTCTTCCTCTAATCAAATGGATCAATTTGCAAATATTTTAGATGAGAGGTCAATCTGGCAAAGATATGGTTTCTAAAAATAAAAATAAAAAAAAACAAAAACCAAAATTTCAAACTTTTCAAGAAACTATTTTAAATCTTCAAAAATTTTGGAGTAAACAAGGCTGTATTATTCTTCAACCTTATGACATGGAAGTTGGAGCTGGTACGTTCCATCCTGCTACAACTCTTAGATCGTTGGGCACCCAACCTTGGAAAGCTGCTTATGTACAGCCATCAAGAAGACCAACCGATGGTAGATATGGTGAAAATCCTAATAGACTTCAACATTATTATCAGTTTCAAGTTTTGATTAAACCTTCTCCTGAAAATATAAAAAGGCTATATCTAAATAGTCTTACTACAATTGGAATCCATCACAATGATCATGATATAAGATTCGTTGAAGATGACTGGGAAAGTCCTACATTAGGTGCAGCTGGTCTAGGTTGGGAAGTTTGGTGTGACGGAATGGAGATTACTCAATTCACTTACTTTCAAAAGATGGCTGGTTATGAATGTAAACCAGTTTCAGTAGAAATTACTTATGGTTTAGAGAGGATCTGTATGTTTACTCAACAACAAAAAAATGTTTACGATTTAGTGTGGAATGATGAGGATATAAAATACAGGGAAGTTTTTCACCAGGCTGAAAAGGAGTTTTCTGCTTATAATTTTGAGCATGCCAATATCGAACAATTATTCAAAATGTTTGATATGCATGAAACAGAAGCAAAATCATTAGTTGAAAAAAAGGTTTCACTACCTGCGTATGATCAATGTTTAAAAGCAAGCCACGTATTTAACATTTTAGATGCTAGGGGAGCAATAAGTGTTGCCCAAAGAGCAGGTTATATTGGTAGAATTCGTGACATCACTAAGTCTGCTGCTGGGATTTGGATAGATAGTCAAAATTAAAAAATGTCTGAGTTTTTTTTAGAACTATTTAGCGAGGAAATACCTGCAGGTCTTCAAAAAAATTTAAGGGAAAACCTATTGAAATCTTTTAATGATTTCTTTGAAGAGAAATCTATTCCATTTAAAAGAAGTTCTTCCTATTCAACCCCAAATAGATTGGTAATATTATTTGAAGGGCTTCAAAAACAAACAATTTTGAAGTCTGAGGAAATAAAAGGTCCCAGCACAAAAGCCCCAGATCTAGCTATAGAGGGCTTTGTACGATCAAATCAAACTCTACAACAAAATCTTTATGAAAAAGAGACAGAAAAAGGTAACTTTTTTTTCTTTAAAACGAAATCAAAAAAACTTTATACCCACCAGTTATTAGAAGAGTTTATTCCAAAAATATTAGATAAAATTCAATGGAAAAAATCAATGCGCTGGGGAGATTTTAGTTTAAATTGGGGTAGACCGCTAAAGTCTATTTTGGCAATCTTTAATAAAAAAACACTAATATTTAAATTTCATCATATTCAGTCGTCTAATTTAACTTTTGTAGATAAAGATTTTGAAGAAAAGAAAATAAAATTTTCTGATTTTAAAAAATATAAAAATTTCTTTAAAAAGAAACAAATAATAATTGACCCTGTCGAAAGAAAAAAAATTATTGAAAAAAAATTTCATTCACTTTTAACAAAGAAAAATATTGTTATAGAGCAAAACCCAAAGTTGTTAGAAGAGGTTGTTGACTTAATAGATCAGCCCAATATTCTTGTTTGTCAGTTTGATAAAAAGTTTTTAAAAATACCAAAAGAGATTTTAATAATCACCATGCAATACCATCAAAAATATTTCCCTACCTTTGATAATAAGGGTAGTATTACGAACGAATTTTTAGTTGTTTCAAACAAAAAAGATCTAAAAGGGTTAATAAAGCTTGGCAACGAGAGAGTAGTAGAAGCAAGACTTACCGATGCTAAATTCTTTTGGCAAAAAGACAAATCTCAAAACTTAGTAAAACAAGTCTCAAATTTAAAATCTATGAATTATTTTAAAGGTTTGGGAAGTTATTTTGATAAAGTTCAAAGAATGAGAAAGCTCGGAGGAATGCTTTCAGATGAGCTATTAATAAGCAAAGAAAAAGTAGAATTATCAGCAACGATCTCTAAAGTCGATTTATTATCTGAACTGGTGGGTGAGTTTCCTGAGCTTCAAGGGATAATGGGTGGTTATTTTTCTGAGGCACAAGGTTTTGACAAGGATGTAGCGCTATCAATAAGTGAACAATATTTACCTTCAGGGTATGGGTCTAAGGTTCCCAAAAAACCTTTTAGTATAGCACTAGCTCTATCAGACAAAATAGATACCCTTGTAGGCTTTTTTGGAATTAACCAAAAGCCAACAAGCTCTAAGGACCCGTTTGCTCTTAGAAGATTAACTTTAGGAGTGATTAGAATAATTGTTGAAAATAAAAATCATATTAAAATAAGAGATTTGATCAATTATTCAGCTTCACTTTATATTGATCAAGGCTTCAAATTTGAAAATAAACTTCTTCAAAAAGAACTTTTCGAATTTCTTATGGACCGACTAAAATTCTATATGAAGGAAGAAAATATTCGAAATGATATTATTCGAGCATCTATCAATTCACATAATTTAGATCAACTTGTAGTAATTTTTGAAAAGGCAAAATATTTAGACAAAATAATTTCTAAATCAAATGGAAACGAAATAATATCAAGCTACAAAAGAGCCTCAAACATCTTGGAAAGTGAGTTGAAAGGACAGAATTTTGATCTTTCAAATACAACTGACCCTGGTATTTTCAAGACAGATTTTGAAAAAAATTTGTATAAAAAAATAAATGATTTAAGAAAATATTTTTCTTCAATCAATAAAGATGAAGTTTATTCTGAAAGTCTAGATAACTTATTAGATGCCAAAAAAGTAATTAACGAATTTTTTGACAATGTTATAGTTAATGACGTTGACCCAGGTATTCGAAAAAATAGACTAGAACTTATTCAAATCTTATGTAAAACCTTCAACAACTATGTTAATTTTTCTTTAGTAGACTCCCAAAAATGAAAAAACTAATTTTAAATTTTAAATCTAAAGACAGCAAAAAAATTAAAACCCCCAAAAATTTTTTAGGTGGAAAAGGTGCTAATCTTTCAGAAATGGGTCGAATGGGATTACCAGTTCCACCTGGATTTACTATTTCTACAAAAGTGTGTGATTTATTTTATAAAGATAAAAAAAAACTTAATAAAAATATAATTATATCAATTAAAAAAGAATTAAAGGCTGTTGAAAAAGAAGTTTCAAAAAAATTTGGTGATTTAAAAAATCCATTATTACTTTCAGTAAGATCTGGAGCGAGAGTTTCTATGCCTGGTATGATGGATACAATTTTAAATTTAGGATTAAACGATAAAACTGTTAAAGCCCTAGCATCAAAAACCTCTAATGGTCGATTTGCCAAAGATAGTTATAGAAGATTTATTCAAATGTATGGCAATGTAGTAATGGGTGTTGAAGGGTATCATTTTGAGGAATTAATTGAGAATTATAAACTTACAAAGGGTGTTTTGTTGGACACTGACTTAGATGAAAATGACTGGGATGGTCTAATTGAAGATTTTAAAAGAACAGTTAAAGATAAAGCAAATAGAGATTTTCCACAAGATGTTCATGAACAATTGTTGGGAGCAATCAGCGCAGTATTTTTGTCATGGGACAGTAAGAGGGCAAAAGTCTATAGAAAATTAAATCATATACCTGCAGAGTGGGGTACAGCAGTTAATGTTCAATCAATGGTTTTTGGAAACATGGGAGACGATTGTGCGACTGGTGTTGTTTTTACAAGAAATCCATCAGACGGTGAAAACGAAATTTATGGAGAATATTTAATTAATGCACAAGGAGAGGATGTTGTGGCTGGAACAAGAACTCCTCAATATATAACTAAAAAAGCTAGACAAAATGCTAATGTTAAAGCTCCATCAATGGAAGAGTCTATGCCTAAAGTTTATATACAACTTTATAAGATCTTAAAAAAATTAGAAAAACATTACAAAGATATGCAGGATGTGGAGTTTACAGTTGAAAATAAAAAGCTGTGGATGCTTCAAACACGTTCTGGAAAAAGAACTGCAAAATCTGCAGTTAAAATCGCAGTTGATATGGTTAAAGAAAAATTAATTTCAAAAAAAGAGGCTGTGTTAAGAATTGATCCACACTCACTTGATACACTTCTCCATCCAACCTTAGATGAAAAAAGCACAATAAATGTAATTGCAAATGGCTTGCCTGCATCACCAGGTGCTGCGAGTGGTAAAGTTGTATTCACATCTGAAGAAGCAGAAAGGCTAACATCCATGATGCAGGACACAATTTTAGTTAGAGTAGAAACTTCTCCCGAAGATATACAAGGAATGCATGCAGCCAAAGGAATCTTAACCGCAAGAGGTGGAATGACAAGCCATGCAGCGGTTGTAGCAAGAGGAATGGGAAGGCCTTGTGTTTCAGGGTCGAGTGAAATTGATATAAATTATGAAAATAAGTCATTTAAAACTTCATCTATGGAAATTAAAGAGGGAGAGATAATAACAATAGATGGCTCTACAGGAAGAATAATCGAAGGTAGTGTTGCAACCGTAAAGCCAGAAATATCGGGTGATTTTTCAAAATTAATGTCGTGGGCTGATAGTTATAGAAAATTAAATATAAGAACAAATTCAGAAACCCCAAAGGATACTAAAACTGCAAAAGATTTTGGTGCTGAAGGCATTGGACTTTGTAGAACTGAACACATGTTTTTTGATGAAGAGAGAATTTTATCTGTTAGAGAAATGATTCTTTCTAAAACTAAAGAGGACAGAGCAAAAGCTTTAGATAAACTCTTACCACATCAAAAAAAAGACTTTACTGCAATTTTTAAGATTATGAGTGGCTTACCAGTTACAGTAAGATTGTTAGATCCTCCTCTACATGAATTTTTGCCAAGAACAAATAAAGAAATTAGCGAATTAGCAGAAATTGTTAATCTGTCAGTAAAAGAGATTGAAATAAGGATTGAGGAACTTCATGAACAAAACCCAATGCTAGGTCACAGAGGTTGTAGATTAGCTATATCATTTCCTGAAATATATGAGATGCAATGTAGAGCAATTTTTGAAGCATTATGTGAGCTTAAAAAAAATAAAATTAAGTCTGCTTTTCCTGAAATAATGATACCTCTAGTTTCTACAGAGGCTGAAATTAAAATAATGAAAGACTTAGTTAAAAGAATAGCAAGTTTGGTTCAAAAAGAAAATAAATTAAAAATAGAATTTATGGTTGGTACAATGATTGAGCTTCCAAGAGCAGCTATAAAGGCAAAAGAAATAGCAAAACATGCAGAATTCTTTAGTTTTGGAACAAATGATTTAACTCAAACTACATTTGGAATAAGTAGAGATGATAGTGGAAAATTTTTAAATGATTACTTAGAAAATAAAATATTTTCTATTGATCCTTTCGTATCAATTGACGAAGGGGTTTCAGATTTAGTTGAGATTGCTGTTGCAAAAGGTAAGAGCCAAAATAAAAAAATCAAATTAGGGATATGTGGAGAGCACGGAGGCGATCCTAAAAGTATTTCTTTTTGTGCGAAAGCAGGATTAAATTACGTTTCTTGTTCTCCGTACAGAGTTCCTGTAGCAAGATTGGCTGCTGCACAAGCCGAATTAAAAGATAAATAGAGAGAATTTTATGAAGGGATATAGATTTATTACAGATGATGACACATCAAAATTTTTTCACTAATTTTTAAAATTTTAATTTTAATTGGATGTCTGAACGCTGAATAAACTAATCAAAAGATAAATGTGAAATAACATCATATATTTTTTCTCCACCCTTATATGTCAAATGGTGTTCGTCACTATAATATATACTGTCAATAGTACCTATATTACATCTATTGTTATCGCAAAAAACATTAGATGTATTTAAAATGTTAACATAATTTTTATCTTTATTAAAAATCTCATTAATTTCTTTTGTTTCTTCTATATAATCAATTTCTTTTGTACTTAATTTTAAAAATCTTTTTTTAAGATTAAATTCATTACTATAAAGATCTAAATATTGACCATAGGGGTATTTGCTAGCAGTTGGAATTTGTTGTAATACATAGATGTTAGTTTCATCATTTTTTAAGAAATTTATACTTTTTTTAAAACCAGCTTCAAATATCTTCAGTCTTTTATTTTCATCAGATGGAAATAGTTTTGAATTATATAAATCAATTAATTTACTAAACCTTGTATAGTAATTCCATCTTGATACTAAAAATATATTTTTAATACCATTATCTTTTATAAATTCATAAACTTTTTTATTATGTAAATAACAATCAAATTTATTTTTTTTATTTTTCAGATGAATTTGTAGAAAAGGAATACATCCTGATTGAGTTATAGCAATTCCGTTGATGTTTTTATTTTTTGAAAAATTTAAAAAACCAGGAAGTGTTGAAAAAGCTTGACTGTCACCTAACACAATAAATTTAGCTTTACCTGCTTTAGGATTTAATTCGCAATACCAGTCATTTATTTTAAGGTGAGACTTTTTTACATCAAAACAATTTTGTATTGGAAATTCTTTTTCATACTCAGAAATGATTTTTTCAGGTAAATTCAACTTTTTTTTGTTTAAATAATGTTGATTGGAAAATGTTAGAATGACTAGTACAAGAATTAAGGGGATAAAAATTTTAAAAAATTTAGTATCTGAGATTATGTTGGTATTTCTAAATTTTGTTTCAACAAAATGATAAAACAAAACTGATACAAATAAAATTATTAATAATGAATAAGCAGCAGATTCAACCACACTTAAATTATTAAAGTGCAATCTCAAAAAATACAGAGTGGGATAATGAATCAAGTAAAAAGAGTAAGATATTTTACCCAATTTAGTCAAAATTCTATTATCAATAAATAAGTAAATAAACTTTTTCTCTTTATATAAAATTTCTTCTTTAAGAATAAAAATTAGAGGTATAAAAAAAATAAATGTCATAATTGAGGGATGTCTGTCAAATTCATTTGCGTTAAGCAAAATTAAGACTGAAGCTAATAAAGATGGATAAAAAATTATTTTTATCTTTTTTAAAAAATCTAACTCTTTATTTTCTAACGTATATATATATGAACCTAAAAGTAATTCCCATATTCTTGGTATTGTGAAATAGAAATTTAAGTTACTATCCACTCTAGATAAAAATTCAGATATAAAAATCAAGATGATTATGATAAGTCTAAATAGTTTTCTATTATTAATTAATATTCTTAAAATAAGCGGAAAAAAAATATAAAATTGCCATTCTATTGCTAATGACCAAGTGTGTATTAGGGGTCTCTCATTACTATTTAATTCGAAATAACCAGTTTGTAAAAAAAATAAAAAATTTTGTAGTTGAAAAAAATTAGCAAAAGCCGATTGATTAATTCTTTCTATTCCATTTAAAGAGGTATAAAAAATAGATATCAATAATACTAGGCATAAGACTATTATTAATGCTGGAATTAATCTTCTAAAACGTCTAATAAAAAAAACTTTTTTATTATCTAAAAGTTTAAGGTTATCAATTAATAGTATATGGGTAATTACAAATCCAGAAATAACAAAAAATATATCGACACCTAAAAAACCTCCCTCAAGAAAAATATTTTTTTCAAGTATCTTTATATGAAAAAAAAAAACTAATATTACTGATAATCCTCTAAGCCCATCGATAAAAGTGAAATATTTATTCATACATGAAAATTTAAAGGGGCGTTCTGTTGCCAGTTGCCCCAAACTTTGTTTCAATAATCCTCATATTTCAACAATTAGCAACAATCAAATTATGCAAATAATCGAATAATTCCGAATAGATTCCGAGTCAAAATCGACTCGTAATTTAATTTTTAAGTTGGTAACATTAATCATGAGAAGATTACTTTTACTAATAATTTTTTTAGGTCTTAATGGCTGCATGACAGCACAAGAAGCAGCTATGAAATTTGATTCTCAACCGGCATCACAATTATGTTATGATTATTATAGTACACCAGACTATAACATATGGAAACCAGATAGAGCTGCCTCAATTCAAAGAAGAGGTATTGATTGTACTCCTTATGTGGCAAAGGCATTAAGAGATAAAAGATTAACTGAAGGTCTAATAGGTTTAGGACAAGCATTGAGTACTCCAACTCCAACTACTAGCACTGGATATTCAACCACAACAGGTTTTACAAAAGTATGCTATTACAATGGACCTACAGGTCAAACTGCAATAACTGTTCCAAGAGTTTCTATTTGTCCACTGACACACTCTCACAATATGGCAGGCTTAACAAAAGTTTGTACTTACAATACTCCTACTGGTCAAAAAGCAATTACTGTTTCTAAAGTTTCTATTTGTCCAATTAGATATCCTGGATAAAATTTAAAAATAATTCCGAACACAGGCCGAATCCTTTGGTTGTATTTTTTAAATAACGTTGATGTTGCAAACTAAATTAACAAATGAGAAGGGGCGTTCTGTTGCCAGGTGCCCCGGACCCCGTGCTTAATTAACTAAGTTAATTATGCAGCAAGTGCGTAACTTTCGTTAGCAATTATAAATTAGCCCGTCACGGTGGAACAATCCCGAACGAAAGAATAGCTTTTAGTCATCCGTCGAATCTAGTTCACCCCCATAAGTTGTATGGTGGAGGTGGTGGGTACTGCCCCCACGTCCGCAATGGTTATTACGAAATTCGTTTATCGTCGTAGTTGGAAAACCAACACTATTAATATAAAAGGAATTACAATAGATTCAATAATAATCATGAAACTTACCAAAGAACAAGCGGAAGAAATAAAAAATCAACAATCTCAAAGTAATCAAACTAAAAGAGTTACAGTATCAGAGCTTGAAGATATTCTTTATGAGGCAATTCCTGCATTAGACCATGGTTTTGTCCGAGTGGTGGATTATATGGGAGATGATAGCTCAATTGTTCAGTCTGCAAGAGTTTCTTATGGGAAAGGCACAAAACAAGTATCTACAGATAAAGGGTTGATAAAGTATTTAATGAGGCATTGGCACAGCACTCCTTTTGAAATGTGTGAGATAAAATATCATATAAAGTTACCAATATTTATTGCTCGACAATGGATTAGACACAGAACAGCTAATGTTAATGAATACTCTGCAAGATATTCTATTTTAGATAAAGAATTTTACTTACCCACGCAAGAAAACTTAGCTGCTCAATCTACCAGTAATAGGCAAGGCAGAGGAGATGTGTTGGAGGGTAAACAAGCAGAAGAGGTTTTAGAACTTTTAAAAAGTGATGCTGAGAGAACCTACGACAATTATGAAACAATGCTTAATGAAAGATTTGATGGCTCAACTATAGATGAAAATAAAAAAGGTCTAGCAAGAGAACTTGCAAGAATGAATTTAACTTTAAATACTTATACCCAATGGTACTGGAAAACTGACCTTCTAAACCTTATGAATTTTTTAAGGCTTAGAGCAGATAGCCATGCACAGTATGAAATAAGAGTTTACGCAGATATAATGTTAGATACTCTTAAAAAATGGGTTCCAACAACTTATGAAGCATTTTTGGATTATAGGGTTGGAGGCACAGAAGTTTCAGCTAAAGGAAAATTAATTATTCAAAAACTTATAAAGGGCAAAAATATTGATCTAGATAGCTCAGGTCTTTCAAAAAGAGAGTGGAATGAGTTAATGATTGCCTTTGATCTTAAAGATAAGTTGATTTGATTTTATTAGCAAAATCTAAATATATTTTTGAAATTTCGTGATTTGGATTTGATTCTACTAAGGGTTTTCCATCATCTGAAGTTTTTCCCACTTCAGGATTAATTGGTATTTCTCCTAAAAATTCTTTTTCAAATTCTTCTGCTGTTTTTTTAACACCACCTTCGCCAAATATTTTATATTTTTTACCATCATCTCCAATAAAAAAACTCATATTATCTACTAACCCTAAGATTTTTACCCCAAGTTTATCAAACATTTTTATACCTCTTTTAACATCTAAAAGAGCAACCTCTTGTGGGGTAGAAACTATTATTGCACCATCCATTTTTATTTCTTGTGAAAAAGTTAACTGTGTATCTCCTGTGCCAGGTGGCATATCAACAATTATAAAATCTAAATCTTTCCAATTAACTTTTTGAGTGAAAGTTTTAATTGCGCTTGTAACCATTGGTCCACGCCATATCATTGGTGTCTGTTGGTCAGCTAAGAAACCAATGGACATACATTGAATATCATACTTAACAATAGGTTCTAATTTTTGGCCGTCACTTTTAGGTTTTTCATTAATATCTAACATTTTCGGAATAGAAGGACCATAAATGTCAGCATCCAATAATCCCACTTTACAACCGACTTGTTTTAAGGCTAAAGCTAAATTTGTAGCAAAAGTAGATTTTCCAACACCACCTTTTGCACTTGAAATAGCGATTGTAAATTTGGTTCCTAATATAGGATTTTTTGTGAATTTCTTAGGCTGAAGCTTCTGTTTCATTGCGGCACTAAGTTCAGGCTTTTTATCTGACATACAACTATCATTACTTGTTTTTTGTAATAAAGACACTATATACTTTGGCATATGTCAGATGATTTCAGAGGTAGGGGTGGAAGCCCATGGGGATCACCTCCAGGTGGTGGAAATAATAATGGTTCAGGAAGAGGTCCTAGACCTCCGAATATAGATGAAATTATAAAAGAGATACAAGATAAAATTAAAAAATTTTTACCTGGTGGAAAATCATCAGGCGGTAAATCTGTTGGATTAATATTACTAGTTTTAGCTTTTGTTTGGTTGGCAAGTGGGCTTTATAGAGTTCTACCTGATGAACAAGGTGTTGTGTTAAGATTTGGTAAATTTATTAAAACCACTCAACCAGGATTAAATTATCACATACCTTTTCCTGTAGAGAATGTGCTTACACCTAAAGTTACTAAAGTTAATAGAATAGATATTGGCTTTAGATCTGAGAGAGACAGTGGTTTTTCAACTGGTGGAGGAGTTGCAGATGTTCCACAAGAAAGCTTAATGCTGACTGGTGACGAAAATATTGTGAACATAGACTTCTCAGTATTTTGGGTAATTAAAGACGCGGGAAATTTTTTATTTAAGATACAAGACCCAGAAGGTACAGTCAAAGCAGCTGCTGAAACAGCTATGAGAGAAGTTATAGCAAAAAGTGATATTCAACCAATTTTAACAGAGGGAAGATCAAAAATTGAGGTAGAAACACAAGAGATTATACAAAATATCTTAGATGATTATGAAAGTGGAATTCAAATTACACAGGTTCAAACTCAAAAAGCTGATCCACCAGATCAAGTAATTGATGCATTTAGAGATGTACAAGCTGCAAGAGCAGATATGGAAAGATCTAAAAACGAGGCAGAAGCTTATGCAAACGATGTTATTCCGAGAGCAAGAGGAGAAGGTCAAAAAATCTTACAAGCTGCTGAAGCTTACAAAAAAGAGGTTGTAGCTAAAGCGGAAGGTGAAGCGAGCAGATTTGTATCTATATATAATGAATACAAAAATGCAAAAGTAGTGACTCAAGAAAGAATGTATTTAGAAACGATGGAAAAGGTTTTAGCCGATATTGATAAAGTTATTATTGAAAAAAACGCAGGTTCAGGAGTAGTGCCTTACTTACCACTCCCTGAATTAAAAAAGAAAGTTACTAATTAAATGAGAGCTGGAAAAATTTTAGGTGGATTAATTATTGCAATAGGTCTTTTAGCTTTCTTATCAGTAATAATCGTTAAGGAAGTCAATCAGGCAATAATTCTTCAATTTGGTGATCCAAAAAGAATAATTACAAAACCTGGCTTGAATTTCAAAATTCCTTTTATTCAAAACGTAGTTTATCTCGATAAGAGAATATTAAACTTGGATACACCACCAGAAGAGGTTATCGCATCTGATCAAAAACGTTTAATTGTTGATGCATTTGCAAGATTTAAAATTGTTGATCCACTTCAGTTTTATATTTCTGTTGGTGACGAAAGGGTAGCGAGATCAAGATTATCTACAATTATAAACTCAAGAATTAGAAATGTTCTAGGTCAAGAAGAACTACAAACATTACTTTCTCAGGACAGATCAAAACAAATGGCTTTGATTAAAGAAGGTGTTAATAACGAAGCGAAAAACTTTGGTATTACTATTGTTGATGTAAGGATAAAAAGAGCTGATCTTCCACAAGCAAATAGTGATGCGATTTATAGAAGAATGCAAACCGAGAGGGAAAGAGAAGCAAAAGAATTTAGAGCAAAAGGTGCAGAGATGGCAGTCACAATTACTTCAACTGCAGACAAAGAAGTCACTGTTATACTAGCAGAATCTCAAAAACAGTCAGAGATAATGAAAGGTGAAGGGGATGGTTTAAGAAATAAAATCTTTGCAGATGCATTTGGTCAAGATCCTGAATTTTTTGCATTTTATAGAGCAATGCAAGCTTATGAAAAAGCATTGATTGGCGGAGAAACATCTTTAATTTTATCTCCTGATAGTGAATTCTTCAAATTTTTTGGCAATATAAAACCTGAAATTCAACAATAAATTTTAAATGAATGAGCTAGCCATAGCTTTTGGTTTATTCTTATTCATAGAAGGAATTTTATACGCCATATTTCCGGCAAAAATGAAAAATATGTTAAAAAAATTAGAATTCTTAAAAGATAGTCAATTAAGAACAGGAGGACTTATCTTTGCAATTATAGGATTTATAATTATTTATTATATAAAAAGTTAAATGAAAAAAATTAAAATTATATTTATTACCATAATTATATCTCTTAGTTTTTTTAACAAATCTTATTCAAAACCTGTTCCAGAGTCTTTTGCTGACCTTGCTGAAAAATTAATGCCATCTGTTGTAAATATTTCTACATCAACAACAGTAGTTACAAAGTCTAATCCACTTCCATTTCAATTTCCTCCAGGATCACCCTTTGGAGACATGTTTAAAGAGTTTGGAGATCCTCAAGAAAGGCAATCAGCTGCATTAGGATCAGGATTTATAATAGATGAAAAAGGTATTGTTATAACTAACAATCATGTAATTCAAGATGCAGATGATATAATCGTTAGAGTAAATGGTGATCAAGAGTTTAAGGCAAAAGTATTAGGAGCTGATCCACTAATGGATATAGCTGTTTTACAATTAGAAACTGATGAAAAGTTTATACCTGTTGCTTTTGGTGACTCAGACAGAGCCAGAATAGGTGACTGGGTGATTGCAATTGGAAACCCATTTGGTTTGGGGGGAACAGTTACAGCTGGAATTATTTCAGCAAGAAACAGATCAATTGGTCTATCTAGATATGAAGATTTCATTCAAACTGATGCATCAATTAATTCAGGAAATTCTGGCGGACCTTTGTTTGATATGCAGGGAAATGTTATAGGGATCAATACTGCTATTTTAGGTCGAAACGGTTCAATTGGTATTGGATTTTCAATTCCATCAAACAGTGCTCAAGTTATAATTAATCAACTAATAGAATTTGGAGAAACTAAAAGAGGATGGTTAGGTGTAAGAATACAAGATGTCACTAAAGAAATTGCAGAGGTTGAAAAATTAGACAAACCAAGAGGAGCCTTGGTTGCAAGTGTTGCAGAAAACAGTCCATCAGAAAAAGCTGGAATAAAAGCTGGTGATATTATTTTAGAATTCAATGGCCAAAGAATTAATCAAATGAAAGAACTACCATCGATAGTTGCCAAGACACAAGTCGGTAAAAATGTAGAAGTTAAAATATGGAGAGATAAAAAAGAAATTATAAAAAATGTTGTCTTAGGAAGACTTGAAACATCTGAAGATTTTAAATTGAGTGAGAAACAAAAAACAACAGATACAACTGATCAAATTGAAGATTTAAAAATAACTGTAAGACAACTCAACAAAGAAGATATAAAAAATCGTAAACTACCAAATCAGACTACTGGACTTGTGATAACTAGTATTCAAAATAATAGTCCTTTATCTGGTTCAATTGAAGTCAATAGCATTATTGTTGAGGCCCAAAAACAAAGAATAAAAACTATTGAGGATTTAAAACAAATTACAAAAAAAGTTTTAAATTCAAATCAGAAAACGATATTACTTGCAATTTATAATAATCTAAACCAGAGAAGATATATCGGAATTAAGTTAGACTAATCATGGATTTTAAATCCAAGATAATATTAATTTCTGGACCAACTGCTTCGGGAAAATCTAGTTTTGCAATTAAACTTGCAAAAAAATTAAATGGAGAAATTATCAATGCGGACAGTATGCAGGTTTATAAGCAATTAAAGATTCTTTCTGCAAGACCTGATCAAAAAAAATATCAAAAAATTAAACATCATTTATACGGTTTTCATGATGTCAAAAAAAATTTTTCAATTGGAAATTGGCTGAAGTTAGTTTTAAAAAAAATTGAGGAAATAAAAAGAAGAAAAAAAACTCCAATACTCGTCGGTGGTACAGGTTTATATTTTAAGGGATTAATAGATGGACTTGTAAAAATTCCAAATATACCGATAAATATTAGAAATCAAATAAGAGCTCATCAATTAAAAATAGGTCAAAAACTATTTTATAAAAAACTTTTGGAACTTGACCCAGCTTCTAAAAATAAGATTAATCCAACAGACTCTCATAGATCAATCAGAGCCTATGAAGTAAAATTTTATACCAAGAAATCAATTCATGAATGGTACAAAAATACTAAATCTAATTTTCAAAAAAGTGACTTTTATAAAATCTACATTGATTTTCCACGTATGGAACTAATGGAGAGAATTAATGTCAGATCTAAGGAAATGATTAAAAATGGAGCAATTAAAGAGGTAAAAACTTTTATCAAACTAAAGGTCAGAAAAGACAAAAGCGTTAATAAGGCCATTGGGATAAATGAAATAAGACAATATTTAAATAATGAAAAAGAATTGGGAGAAATTATTGAGAATATATCAATAAAAACTCGGCAATACGCTAAAAGACAAAGTACTTGGGCAAGAGGTAATATGAATTCTTGGTTCAAATTAAAACCAAATGAGTTGGATAATTTTTTAAAAAAAATTTAAATTTCTCAATCAAAACTTGACCAATCAGTACAACTTCAGCTAGATTGAGAAATGCCAAAATTATACACAGGTGCAGAAATTGTCTTTAAATGTCTTAAAGATCAAAAGGTAGAACATATTTTTGGATATCCTGGTGGAGCAGTTTTACCAATCTATGATGAACTTAAAAATCATTCCACTATTAAACATATCTTAGTGAGACACGAACAAGGTGCTGGTCATGCAGCTGAGGGATATGCAAGATCATCAGGTAAGCCTGGAGTTGTTCTAGTTACATCTGGTCCTGGTGCAACCAATGTTGTAACTGCGTTAACAGATGCTTATATGGACTCGGTTCCATTGGTTTGTATTTCTGGTCAGGTTCCAACACATTTAATAGGAACTGACGCATTTCAAGAATGTGATACTACTGGTATTACTAGGCCCTGCACAAAACATAATTGGTTAGTAAAAGATATAAATGATTTATCAGAAATAATGCACGAAGCATTTAAAGTTGCAACCACAGGAAGACCTGGTCCAGTTTTAGTCGATATTCCAAAAGATATTCAATTTGCGAAAACTAAATATAAAAAACCTAAAAAAGAAAAAAAATTAAATGGAAAATCTAAAAATGAATTTTCTCAAAAACAAATAGATCAATTAATTGATTTATTAAAAAATGCAAAAAAACCGGTTATTTACAGTGGTGGTGGAGTAATTAATTCAGGCCCTAAGGCAAGTGATGCATTAAGAGAGTTTGTAGAATTAACTGGCTTTCCAATAACTTCTACACTTCAAGGTTTAGGTGCATATCCTGGGGATGATAATCAATTTCTTGGAATGTTAGGCATGCATGGAACATATGAAGCCAACAATGCTATGCATGATTGTGATCTTTTAATAAACATTGGTGCAAGATTTGATGATCGTATCACTGGAAAAATAGATGAATTTTCTCCAAACTCAAAAAAGGTTCACATTGATATAGATCCTTCGTCTATAAATAAAATTATAAAAGTTGATCTTGCTATAGTGGGTGATGTTACGAAAGTAATCAGTAAAGTAAATAAAACAATATTGAAGAAAAAAAATGGCCACAGCAAATCTAATAAATCAAATATTGCCAAGTGGTGGGAACAAATACAAAAATGGAGAAGCAAAGACTCCCTTAATTTTGTTAACAGTAATGATAGTATCAAGCCTCAACATGCAGTTCAAAGACTGTATGAGTTAACCAAAGATAAAGATACTTATGTAACTACTGAAGTAGGTCAACATCAAATGTGGGCAGCGCAACATTACAAGTTTAATAAACCAAATAGATGGATGACTTCAGGAGGCTTGGGCACAATGGGTTATGGATTACCAGCAGCAGTAGGTGTACAAATTGCACATCCTGAAAAGTTAGTAGTTGATATTGCTGGCGAAGCCTCTGTATTAATGACAATGCAAGAAATGTCTACTGCAGTTCAATACAACTTACCAATTAAAATTTTTATTTTAAATAATCAGTACATGGGTATGGTTAGGCAATGGCAAGAGCTTTTACATGAAAAAAACTATTCAGAGAGTTATTCTGAAGCACTTCCTGATTTTTTAAAAATGGCTGAAGCTTATGGCTGTAAGGGAATTAAGGCGGAAAACCCATCTGAGTTAGATGAAAAAATTCAAGAAATGATAGATTATAAAGGCCCAGTTATTTTTGATTGTCATGTTGACCCTAATGAAAATTGTTTCCCAATGATACCTTCAGGAAAACCTCACAATCAGATGATATTAGGACCCAATGATCAAGATGAGAACAAAATCAAAGGAAAAGGCAAAGCCTTAGTCTAATCAGAATGCCAAAATCTAAATCAGCTTATAGTATCCCAACTAAAAAAGAGAAATCTGATACTTATATCTTTGTGGTTTGGGTTGATAACGAAGCCGGTGTGCTTGCAAGAGTAGTTGGACTATTTTCTGGTCGAGGATATAATATTGAATCATTAGCTGTTGCAGAAGTAGATGCAGTTAAAAATATTTCTAGAATTACAATTGTTACAACAGGAACACTCCAAGTAATTGATCAAATCAAGCTTCAATTAACTAAATTAGTACCTGTTCATAAAGTCGCAGAATTTAAAAGAGAAGACAAAAATGTAATATTTAAAGAAATGGCATTGTTTAAAATTGTTGGAAAAAAAAATAAAATGGAAAAGTGTCTAAATGCTTGTAAAAAATTTGATTTAGTTATTTTAGATGAAACCAAAACATCTAAAGTTTTTCAAATAACAGCGCTTAGAAGAGAAATTGATAAACTTAGTAAAAAATTAAAACCTTGGGGACTTATTAGCGCTTCTAGAACCGGGGCTGTGGCAATGACAAGAGGTGCCAAAATATTTAGTTAATTATAATGGAGAAACAATATGAAAATGTTTTATGAAAAAGATGCAGATGTAGATTTAATTAAAAATAAAAAAATTGCTATTTTTGGTTATGGTAGTCAAGGACATGCCCATGCTTTAAATCTTAAAGATAGTGGTGTTAAAGATATTGTTGTTGCACTAAGAGATGGCTCATCAAGTGTAGCAAAAGCGGAGTCTAAAGGATTAAAAGTCATGAATTTATCTGATGCTGCTGCTTGGGCAGATGTGGTAATGATTTTGACACCAGATGAATTACAAGCAGAAATTTATAAAAATCACATAGAGCAAAGAGTTAAAGAAGGATCTAGTATTGCATTCGCTCATGGATTAAATGTTCACTATGATTTAATTAAAACAAGAAAAGATTTAGATGTGTTTATGGTTGCTCCTAAAGGGCCTGGTCATTTAGTTAGAAGTGAATATGAAAAAGGCGGAGGAGTACCATGTTTATTTGCAGTACACCAAAACGGATCAGGTAAAGCAAGAGATTTAGCATTATCATATGCTTCAGCTGTTGGTGGTGGAAGATCTGGAATTATTGAAACTACTTTTAAAGATGAAGTTGAAACAGATTTATTTGGTGAGCAAACAGTTCTTTGTGGAGGATTGGTAGAATTAATGAAAAATGGTTATGAGACTTTAGTCGAAGCGGGATACGAACCAGAGATGGCATATTTCGAAACTGTACATGAAGTAAAGCTGATTGTTGATTTGATTTACGAGGGTGGAATTGCAAATATGAATTACTCAATTTCAAATACAGCTGAGTATGGTGAATATCAATCAGGACCAAGAATTATTAATAAGGAAGAGACTAAAAAAAGAATGAAGGAAGTATTGTCTGATATTCAATCTGGAAAATTCACCAAGGAGTGGATGGATGAATGTAAAAACGGTCAGAAAAATTTTTTAGCAACTAGAGCTAAGTTAGCTGAGCATTCTGTGGAAAAAGTTGGTGCAGAACTAAGAGCAATGATGCCATGGATTGGCAAAAAAAAACTAGTTGATAGTGACAAAAGTTAGATTTTTATAAAGACCCAAAAAGGTCCTAAAAATATAGTCAAAATTTAACATTTATTTTGCAATCTCACTCATAGATTGTAATATAAGTCTTCAATAAAATTTATTTATGAGCAGTAAAGATAGAGTAATAATTTTTGATACTACTATGAGAGATGGTGAGCAATCACCAGGTGCATCTATGAGTTTGGAAGAAAAAATCCAAATATCTAGAGTATTTGATGAATTGGGCATAGATATTATTGAAGCTGGTTTTCCGATTGCATCACCTGGAGATTTCGAAGCAGTAACTGAAGTTAGTAAGATTTTAAAAAAATCAATTCCAGCAGGATTATCAAGACATTCTAAAAAAGACATTGATAGAGCTTATGAGGCATTAAAGCATGCTCCAAGATTTAGAATACATACATTTATTTCAACAAGTCCTCTTCATATGAAACATAAATTAAATATGTCACCAGAAGATGTCTACGAGTCAATTAAACAACATGTAGCCTATGCTAGAAAATTTACAGATGATGTTGAATGGTCATGCGAAGATGGAACAAGAACAGATATGGATTTTATGTGCAAAACAGTAGAGCTTGCTATTAAAAATGGAGCAACAACAATAAATATTCCTGATACAGTTGGTTATACTATTCCATCTGAGTTTACAAAAATAATTCAAACTTTGTTAAATAAAGTTCCAAATATAGATAAAGCAGTTTTATCTACTCACTGTCATAATGATTTAGGCTTAGCAGTTGCAAATTCTTTAGCAGGAGTTCAGGCTGGTGCTAGACAAATTGAATGTACGATAAATGGTTTAGGTGAAAGAGCTGGAAATGCAGCGCTTGAGGAAGTTGTAATGGCAATCAAAACAAGGCCAGATTTGATGCCTTATGAAACAGGAATTAATACAACACTTTTAAGTAAAGCTTCTAAAATTGTGTCAAACGCAACAGGTTTTCCCGTGCAATACAATAAAGCAATTGTTGGTAAAAATGCTTTTGCTCATGAAGCAGGCATTCATCAAGATGGTATGCTTAAAAATAGACAAACTTATGAAATTATGACACCTGAAAGTGTTGGTGTGAAACAAACCTCATTAGTAATGGGTAAACATTCTGGCAGACACGCATTTAAGGACAAATTAAATAGTTTAGGTTATCCAGACTTGACTGATGACGTTGTTGGCAATGCTTTTGCTAAGTTTAAAGTATTAGCAGATAAGAAAAAACATGTTTACGATGAAGATATTGTTGCACTTATAGATGATAGTTTAATTATTGATAACAAAGTTAACGCAATCAGTCTTAAATCTTTAAAAGTTTTTGCCGGAACAGGTGAACCTCAAAGAGCTGAAATGACTTTAGACGTATATGGTGATGTTAAAAAAGCATCAGAAACTGGAGATGGTCCAGTTGATGCAATTTTTAAATGTATTAAAACACTATTTCCACATGATGTTAATTTACAATTATATCAAGTGCATGCTGTAACAGAGGGAACTGACGCACAAGCTACAGTAAGTGTTAAAATTGAAGAAAAAGGAAAAACTACCGTTGGGCAAGCTGCTGATACAG
>CACKYN010000002.1 GCA_902604355.1 uncultured Pelagibacteraceae bacterium | reverse complement strand
GGTACTAAAGTTTTTGACAAATCATTTAGCATTGAATAAGTGGAATTCTTTAGTGAAACTGATTTATATTTCCATTTATCAGTCATAAGTTTCCTCCTTATTGTTGATACTCTTCTCATCACTTTCAGTACTTTCTTCTTTCTTACCCAATACATAATTTACATTCTTATTAATTGCAGATTGTAAACCTATAAGGTCTTCACTCAATCCAGGTCTCATCCTGGAAGAATTTTTTAAAATTTGTCTAACATCTCTTTTGTCTTCTGTTGGAGTAAAAGGTTTATAATTATAAGGTACTATTGGTTCAGTATTAATTATGGGTTTCTCTACTTCCTTTTTCATTTGAGAAGGATGTTTTTTGATTATTCTTAATTCATCATCTTGTAATTGCTTTGGATTTTTATTGTAAATTTTTCTTAACATTCTTTTTGTTTGTATAGTGTTTGGGTCTCTAGGGTTGGTCTTTGCGCTATGTAATACTGCTTCCCAGTCACTCAAAGTCTTCTTTTGGTTCATAGGGTAAGTGGATGGGTCGTTATTATCAAACTTCTTTGGTCTTTGAATTATTGGTGTCTTCTTCTCTAGGCCAGTCATAGAATTCCATTTTTCCTGGTCCACAATAGACTTATCATCATAGTTTGAAGGTTTAGGTATGGTTCCTTCATACTTATATATTGTTCTCTCTATTCTCTCGGCCATATTTTCAGGTCTCTTCTTAATAGCAATTCCACCATCTCTCATTTTTATAGTTCTAGTCTTTGGAGGGACTGCATTTGGTTTTCTCACTGCTTTATCTTTGAGTGTAGGCTTTTTGTATTCTTTAGGTAGTCTCTTTTGTATTCTATCTAAAGTGCTCTCAAAGGGACCTTTGTTATAATTATTATTACTCATAGTGAATAATCCTTTCCTTGTGGGAAGAAGGCTCTAGCTTTGTAAATCTCATCTTCTAATTTTATTCTGTCCTTATCTTCAATTTTATATTTAGGACTATCGTATAGTTTCTTTATGTGTCTCTTCAGGTTTCTAATAATTCTGTCGTTAAGTGACTGCATATTATTAACCGAGTGGTACATCATATTATAATTGTATAATAATTTATTTGGTCCCCACTCTCTTGGTTGAAAGTATCTATTATTTTTTGCCATCTCTATATTCAGTCTTATTTGAAAATCTGTAAAATTAGTTCCTCTTTTGAGTGGGAGTGTTCTATTGTCTAACATCTTTTTGTGAAAATCTAATGGGTAAATAGGTACATAAGTTTTAGGGGTGGTACCTTTAATTTTCATTTGTACTTCAAACCCAGTCCATTCTTCATAACCAGGTTCACCAGGATACCTCCCCTTATAGAAACTCATATTGTAAGCCATTAGTTCGCACTAACTCCCTTCAACATTTTATTTAGCATTGCTTTTATTTGTGCTCTCTCGTTATCAGTGAGAGAGGAAACTGTTTTTCCTGGTGCAAAGTATTCAGCAATGTTTATTTTTTTTACTGCTTTTGGTTCTTTGACTTTTGCAACCAGTCCTCCTTTTTCCAAGAATAAAGTTTTTAGGTCCTCTTCAGAAAGAGTATCAAGAAAGTCTTTGAAGGTTCCTTTAAATCCTTCCTTCTTCGCCTCATCAAAAACTCTCTTCATATTGTCCATCAACTCTAAATCAATATGTGTAAGAGGGTCTTTTTCAGCGACCTTCATAGTCCCTTTACCTTCCATTCTTTTGTCTACATTATTTACTGGCATATAATTTACCTCCTTTACCTTTAGTAATTATTATGTGCCTCTTCTTGTTCTTTAACTTTAGGTTCCACCATGGTTTCAACTTTAAGGTCACCCAAAGTGTTAGATGTTTTCCCAGTGACAAGCTCTAGGACCTGGATAGTTTTTATTCTTAAAGTACATCCAATTCCTACTGGCATATTCCAAGAGTATGGCTCAAAAGTAATTTTTAAAATACTTTCACTCCATATCTTTTGGTTTTTGTCAAAGGGAGTAAGGTCAGCATTAACTATGTTAGGTTCCTGGGTAAAAGGTTTCCCATCACTTTTTCTAGTTCCACTGGCTCTTAATTTGAAATTAAAAATAATGTCATCACCATCTTCAGTGTAAGGCAGTGATTTTTTTATTTCTTTTTTAGGGTCTTTGTCGTGTTGTTTTTTAATCTCTTGTGCAATCAAGTCATCAATAGCTTTTTTAACTTCAACACTTTCAGATTTTTTACATATCAATTTAGTATGAAATAAACCTTCAGGATTAAAAGCAACATCAGGTTCAACTAAATGTGGCCATTCAGCTTTACCTTTAGGTGTAGTTAAGATTAAAGGTTTACTCATTGAACCCTCTCTTTCCTAGCCTCACCAACAAGTATTTTGCCATTGTTAATTTCGTTATAACCCTGGTAAGTTTCATAATCTCTCACCTGGACAAAATATTGTTTGCCTTTGTATTCCATAACTGAATAAGAATATTTGCCATAAATATCTTTACCCACTCCTTCTATTTGTTGGAATTCGCCAGGTTCAGAAACTATTGGCTCTTCATATTTCTTCTCATAAGGTAATAGATTTTGTTGTGCTTCCATTAACTTACAAGCCTCTTTATTGTCAGGACCAAGTTCTTTTGTATCTAGGCCATTTGATTGGTCACCTTTAGGGTCAGGCAACATATCTCTCATTAATTGGACATCATCAGGGTCAGTCCAGTCAAAATCATCTCGCCAGTCTTTTGTCATTTAGTACTCCATTTCTTTGTTATTGGTTTATATTGTGACAACTTAATTAATCCTTCTTTGACTTTGTTAGTCTCATTAATCTCGTAGTCATATTTACTTTCAGGCTCTACTCTATGTTCAAATAACCAAGCAGAAAATTTAACTGGCTCATACATTGCAGTCTTAATTCCTTTAATGTGGAAATAACCCATCTCTAAAAATAGGTCCCCTCCACTCTTCAGGCATTCCTCACGCATTCTTTGTAGTGATGATTTAGTTAGAGAAAATAACTCTAATATCTCATCCTCCGAATAATAAGGTTTCGTATAGTTAAAATTGAACATTTATATTACCTAAAAGTCTCATAGATAATATATATACTACCCCCTGGATTAGTTCAAGGGGTAATTATCCCTTTTTTTACTTTTTGGGGGTATCAAACAATATCTTGTCCAGGACCTTTTGAGGTATCACCTTTTTCGTTCCTGGGTAGAAATAATAACCTTCTTTCAGGTATGGATAGTTTGGTTTTTCTGTAATTAATTTATAGAGTAGCTTTACTTCTTTTTCGTGGTCTAACTCCAGGTCAGGAAAGAAACCATAAAAGAATTGTCTAAATTTTCTATGACCAACAACCTCTCTAATTGTATCTATTTTGGGTCTATTAAATAATTTCTCACTTTCGTGTAATCTTTCCCATACATACATTGTCAGTCTTAACATCTTCCAGTCGTATCTAACTGAAGAGGTTTTATCTTTTTTTTCTGCAATAATTCTATAAGCCTCCCCAGGTGTGACTTTGAGTTTCTTTAATTCATAAATAAGAAAGTCCCAGTCTCTTTTATCCCTAGGTGCTTTTACTCTAGGACCTACTCTAAAAATTTCTGTAATTTTTAATGGTGTATCTATTATGTCTTTTTTAACTCCCATATTATCCCTTATATGAATTCAGGGGATAACTTCAATCAAATAGTTTTACAACATTATTTCTTTTGAATATTTTACCATTCTTATCGCATTCTCTTAAATAGCAACGACCATAGAAACAAACTAGCTTATATAAAATTCCATTCTTTTTTATGATGAAGGGATAAGGTTTTGTTGCCTTCTTATTCATCTCTTAAAGGTCAACACCTGGCCAACTTTTTGTGCCATCTTCTTGGTGTTCTTTCTACTGGATTTATCATAAGCACTACTATTTGTGAATTCAGTCTTATGTTTACTCACAGATTTACCTTTATGTGCACCTCCAAGTGTCTCATTGGCCAGGTTCACAAAGGCTTTACGCAAAGTTTTAATACTGCCTTCTAATTTAGTTATCTCTCTTACTGCCTCCCAACAATCATCCAGGCTTTTTATTCTGCAATTATGTGACACTGCATAACCAGGGTATTTGTCAGGGTCAGATAGTTTCTCAATAGATATTCTTGTTGTTGGAAATAACCAAGGGACAAACTGATAAGGTTTATATTTAGGTTTATCTAATTGGTATTTAACACTATCTAATACTTCTCTTATTGGTGTGGTGATATCGTAAGTAATATCCTTTTGTTGTTGTTGGGTTCTGCCTTTGGCAATATACCTTTTTAATAATATTATTGGGTCACCATCTTCATCAGTAGTTATCATCTCTCTAGTTATCTTTTTGCACTCTTCAGCTCTCATTCCAGTGTGCAACATCAGTCGTAAACATTCAGATTGAAATGGAAACTTATCTCTTAATGTAAACAAGGCATTATCAATGGCTTCTAATTGTGTGACATCAAAAGAAAGCTCATTGTATTTACTCCCCACCCATAAACTCTCTTCAGCTTTTTTAATTGTAATTCCACCCTTCTCTTTTCTTGTTGGATTTAATGGAGGGTTTGGACCCATAAAACCTCTTTCTCTCGCATAACCCCACAAACAAGCTAAAGCCTTCCTTATGTTTTCCTTTTGGCCATAACTTCTAGTCTTCTCATTAAGGTAAATCTCAATGGCACCAGGGTTTAAATCATCAATTATTACATCACCCAAATAACTATCGTACACACTGGTTTCATCACCAGGTTCAACACCAACACCTTTAGGATATGTTTTGAATAATGTATCCCAGTCTTTTATTGAGGACTTATCTTTAAATATAGCTTCACCCCATCCCTTATTATTATCTATAAAGGTGATGTGGTCTCTTCTTTTGTTATAACCTAGTAGAAACCTGGAGTGGTCCTTTTGTGACAACGCAGATAAGTTTCCTTCTATTTTTTTCCTAGGGTAATTATCTTTGTGGATTAACTCTATACATTCTCTACAAGTTTTTAATTGTGAATTCTTTAATTGTTTCTTTGTAATGACATCAACATTAGGATTAGTCTTATAGTTTCCTTCTGTGTCCAGGTGTTTCTCATTGAGCTTCACCATGTAATCCATAAGAGAATTACAAGTGTAAACTCCAGGTGTAAACACTCCACAATCGTGTCTATACTTCTTACCTCTAAACCTAAACTCTAATTGGAATACCTTTTTATTACTTATAGGTGTCCATCTCAAAGAGATACCTCTAGGGGCATTCTTTAACTTAACTCTTATTCTTTGTCTCTTCTCGGTCTTCTTATTGTATTTAAGATTAATTATCGCCTTATCGGTGAATTGTATTGTGTGGAACTGGTGTGTTCCTTTTTTATCATTTAGTTTCGGTCTCATAGTTTGAGATATAATCAACCAAAACAAGAAGGCTAATATTTATAAGGGTCCTGGGTCGCTGTGGGTCAGTGAGGATTAATTAAATTGAAAGACTGGAATATTTTAAGTCCTTTGTGTCTACCAATTTCACCACGAGGGCATTAATGAATTTCATGAGTGTTTATGCCAATATTTATAATTGAACAAGAGGAATAAGTAAAATTTATTTATTTTATCTTTCTAGACGCTGATTGTTAGCTAAAAATATCCTGTATCTTTAAAGACTTACTTGGGAGTATTTTTTTAAGATCTTTTCTTTTGTATTTACTTAATCTTTCATAAAATTCAGGTACGGTCATTCCAAAAGTATTCTTAAAAGCTGGTTGCCAATTCCAGCCCTGAGGTTTTTTAGCCCTCTGTATCCAGAATTCTCTAAAAACTAACTCAAATGCTTTTTGTTCAGAAATATTATTTTTTTTTAACTCATTAACTAAAGCCAGCAATATAAAAGCAGAGCCAGCGTAATTGCTATCAAATCCATCTTTTTGTGGTGATGTGTTATATTTTTCATATAAGTTAGGTTCTTTAGAAACCTTTTTAATACTCCATCTCTTTTGTTCCTGAAGGTCGCTCTTTAAAAGATATTTTTTATAATATTGTCTAGCATAAATTTCTTGTAGAACCTTAGCACCACCCTCAAATAACCATTTAGGAGAGTTTCTATCTGAAAATTTGTCATGAGAAAGTGCTCTTTGATAAACATGAAAATACTCATGAACAATAACAGAGTAAGTACGAATTCTATTTCTTGAGTCTGCTAAATCTTTTGGGTTTATGTCTAGTTGCACCCATGGTGCTGGAGAATTAGTCTCACAAATACATGAGCCTTTCATATTAGCTCGCTTTTCAGGAAAAGGATTTTTTGTTCTTTTCCATGCATAGATATCCATTCCATAGCCCTGTTTCATGTTCATCAATGTCATATTATTCTTAACCCAATGGTTAGTGTTCTCATTTATAGGCATAACTTCTTGAACAATATTAATTATATTATTAAATTCAGTAACCCATTTCTTTGGTAAATTTTCATGCAAGTTATATTTGAACTTAAATTTTTCAACAGCTACTGCAGTATGGGTAGAGATTAACAAAAATATAACTATTGAAATAATTTTTTTCATGACCATAAATGTTATTATTCCATAATTACCTAACATGCAAAAAATTTTAATATTTACCGATCTTGATGGCTCACTTCTTCATAGAGATACTTTCAAATTTGATGAAATAAAAGACTATCTAAAACAGCTAATTTCTAAAGGTATTTTTATCATACCTAATACTAGCAAAACAGAGAAGGAAATTTTAGAATTTAACAATGAGCTAGGTTCAAGTTTACCTTATATTTGTGAAAATGGAGCAGCTATTAAAGGTTTAGAACTACTAAATTCTAATTTACCAAAAGAATTAATTCTAAGTAGAGAAAAAGATAATTTAATAAAAATTTTTAAAAAATCAGTCCCAGAAAATTTACAAATTAAATGTAAATGGTTATCTGAGATGGATAAAAAGAAACAAAGCAAAATTTTTGGTTTAGAAGACGAAAAGCTCAAAATGGCTTTAAATCGCAAATACACTATTCCTTTTATATTCGAGGGAAACAAAAATGAAAAAAATGAGTTATTCAAAATTGTTAAAAAAAAAGGTTTATCTTTACAAGAAGGTGGAAGAGTTATTAATTTAACTGATAAAGTAAATAAAGCTAAAGCACTTCAAGTATTTGTCAGATTTTTTAAAAAAAATAATAAAAATGTAAAAACAATTGCGGTTGGTGATAACTACAACGATTTAGATATGCTTAAAATTAGTGATTTTCCTTGTCTTGTCTTTAATGATAAATTTACATTAGATCAAATCCCTATAAATGATTTAATAACAACAAATAAGCCATCACCTGAAGGCTGGGCAGATGTGATCAAAATGGCTCTGGTTAAAATAAATAAAAATTACTAAGGTTCATTATGAGTGATTTTTCTCAAAATGGAATAATTTCAACACTTCATGATTTTGGAACAAAGTCTTCAGAGCAAATAGAAAAGGAACTTTTAGGTTTTTCTAAAGAGAGAAAGATGGAGCTTATCTTGCCATGTCTTTATTCAGAATTAAAGGGAGATGCGTTACCCAAGATTGTCGAAGAGATATCAAAAACTAATTACATACATCATATAATCATAGGCTTAGATCAAGCAAGTGAGTCACAAGCGAGAAAGGCTTGGACTTTTTTTGAAAAATTAGAAACTCCTTTTACTATTTTATGGAACGATGGTCCTAATTTAAAAAAATTAGATAAAGAGTTACAAAAAAAAGGATTAGCACCAAATGAATATGGTAAAGGAAGAAACGTTTGGTATTGCATAGGAATGTCTATTGCACGAGATAGTGCACGATCTGTCGCATTACATGATTGTGATATAAAAACTTACGACAGAAGGATGTTAGCAAAATTATTTTATCCAGTTGTAAACCCCCTTTTTAACTTTGAATTTTGTAAAGGTTTTTATCCAAGAGTGGCTGATAATAAAATGAATGGACGAGTAGCAAGACTATTAGTGTTTCCATTATTAAATGCTTTAGAAAAAACTATTGGCAAAAGTGATTACTTAGATTTTATGAAATCTTTTAAATATCCTCTTGCAGGCGAGTTTTCATTTAGAAGAAATATCTTACCTGAACTTAGAATTTCATCAGACTGGGGTATTGAAATAGGAATTTTATCAGAAATGCAGAGAAATTTTTCACCTCAAAATATTTGCCAGGTAGATCTAGCTGATACGTATGATCATAAGCACCAAGATTTATCTCTAGATGATGAAAAAAAAGGCTTATCAAGAATGTCTATAGATATCATAAAAACTTTTATTAAAAAATTAGCAACACAAGGTCATTCATTTAGTAGAGAACAATTAAGATCATTAAAAGCAACATATTATCGATCTGCTTTAGATCTTATAGACGCTTATAGAGCTGATGCTGAAATAAATGGTTTAAAATTTGACTCCCACACTGAAGAAAAAGCTGTTGAATTATTTTCAAGTAATATCATAAGAGCTGGAGAGGATTTTTATCTAAACCCAATGGATGCTCCTTTTATTCCTACATGGAGTAGAGTTAAAAGTGCAATACCAGATTTTTTAATAAGATTGGAAAAAGCTGTTAATGAAGACAACAGACACTATCTTTAATTAGCCAAAGACAATTTTGCTAAAAAATTTTTCTAATTGATATACCTGATTTATTAAAATAAATTAATCTACATCATTAAAATAATTGATATGAGACATGGCAAACATACAATTTAAAGGAATTCATAAATCCTTTGGTTCAAATAAGATAATTTCAGATTTTAATTTAAAGGGTAAAGAAGATGAATTTCTTGTTTTAGTGGGACCATCGGGATGTGGAAAATCAACATTATTAAGAATGATTGCTGGCCTTGAGAAAATTGACAATGGTGAAATATTTATAAATGATCAAAAGATAAACGAACTTCATCCTTCTAAGAGGCAAACTGCTATGGTATTTCAGTCGTATGCACTTTATCCGCATATGAACGTATTTGAGAATATGTCATTCGGATTAAAAATTGAGAAAAGACCAAAAGAAGAAATTGCTTCAAAAGTAAAAGAAGCTGCAAAGATTTTAAAAATAGAAGAGCTTTTAGATAGGCGTCCAAAGGAATTATCTGGTGGACAAAGACAAAGAGTTGCAATTGGTAGAGCAATAACAAGAAATCCAAAGATATTTCTCTTTGATGAACCTTTGTCCAATTTAGATGCAGCGCTAAGAGCTGAAATGAGAGTTGAAATATCAAAACTACATAATCAAATTAAGACTAATATGATTTATGTAACCCATGATCAGGTGGAAGCAATGACCTTAGCCGACAGAATAGTAATTCTTAATAAAGGAAATATTGAGCAAGTTGGGACCCCTGATGAAATATATAATAATCCTTCTAATATTTTTGTAGCTCAATTTATTGGATCACCAAAGATGAATATACTGGAAATTAGTGAAGAAAATATTATTTCAGATAATGCATTAAAATTATTTGGTTTAGAAATCAAATTTAATAATTTTAAATTTGAAAAAACTAAACATTACATTGGAATTAGACCTGAGCATTTAAAATTTAACCAAAAAAGTGATTTTACTTTTGATCCAGAAGTAGAGTTGATTGAAAATCTTGGCAATGAAAAAATTATTTACTTCAAAAAAGATAAGGACCAATTAAATGCAAAAATTCCAAGCAACACGGAGATTTCAAATAAAATTGGTTTTAATCTTCAGGATTTATTAATCTTTGATAAAAATAAGATTAGAGTTAAACTTTAATACAACTTTAAATTGATGAAACTTAATTTTTTAATAAATTAGATAATAATTTATATAAATTAGTATTAATCAAATATTTGCGACATCCTGTCAAATATAGTAGTTTTTTAAAAAATCTAGGAGGGGAAATGAAAAATATATTAAAAATATTTTGCATAATATCTTTATTCATTACAAGCACGGTTTATGCAGATATTAAATTTTGGACTACAGAAGTCCAACCTGCTCGAATGGCTAAGCAAGAGGAAATGGCTAAAGCTTTTGAGGCTAAAACAGGTATCAAAGTTGATGTGATTCCAATCGAGGAAAAAGATTTGGGTACTAGAGCAACAGCGGCAGCAGCGGCTGGTGATTTACCAGATGTGATTTATCACACATTACAATATGTCTTACCTTGGGCTGAGGCTGGAATTTTAGATGTTGATGCTAATAACGCTGTGGTTAAAGCACTTGGCAAAAATACTTTTGCTCCAGGCGCTCTTAACATGGCTAAGTCAGGATCGAAAATTGCTGCTGTCCCTGTTGATGGATGGACACAGATGGTCGTTTACAGAAAGGATCTTTTTGAAAACGCTGATCTAGAGCCACCAACAAGTTACGCCAACATTGTCAAAGCTGTTGAGAAATTATCAAAAGTAAATGGTGTGTTTGGTTTTGTAGCAGCAACTAAAACTGATGAGAATTTTATGAGTCAAGTTTTAGAACATGTTCTTTTAGCAAATGGAGTTAATATTGTTAAAAAAGGTGGTATCAAGAAGCAAGGTAAAAAATTAAAAGAAGCATTAGAGTTTTATAAAGTCATCGCGAAGGCAAGTCCTCCGGGTGAACTTTATTGGAAACAATCTAGAGCACTTTATTTTGCTGGAAAGACACCAATGATAATTTGGTCTCCATTTATTATGGACGAGCTTGCAGGTTTAAGAGACTCAGCTCCACCTACTATAAATAGTGATCCAACATCTCCTGAACTAGCATCTAAAACTGGTTTTATAACTAATTTTAGTGGACCAAGTAACAAAAAAGGTGCTGCATGGGCAGATATTAGATACTTTGGTATAACAGCTGATGCTGATACTGATGAAGCAAAGCAGTTTATCATGTACTCAATGGACGAAGGTTATACAAGTACCTTATCAATTGCTCCAGAAGGTAAATTTCCAGTAAGAAGAGGAAATGCAAGCGATCCTGAAGCATTTACAAAAGCTTGGAGCAAACTGCCAGTTGGAGTTGATAGAAAAGCTCCTTTGTCAGATCTGTATGACCCTGATGTTATTAATAACATTGTTGCTGGTTTAGATACCGCAAATAGATGGGGAGTTAAAGAAGGTGAGCTATCAAGAGCATCTAAAATTATTAATTCACAATTCATAAATAGAATCACAAGAGAATACATTGATGATGAAATTTCAGTTGATGAAGCAGTAGATAAAATAAATGCTGGATTAGCTAGTTTCTAATAATTTAAATTAATTAAAAAAGCGGATAAGATTACTTATCCGCTTTTTTTATGAAAGACACTTTAGCAAATACTGAAAAGAAAACCGCTTACATTCTAACATTACCTGCGGTTGCTTTAGTTTTTGCAATAATTTTATTTCCTATTTTTGCAAATGTGTGGATTAGTTTTAAAGAAGTTGAGCTTAAAGATATAAGAATACCTGAACCAAGGGCTAAAAAAATTGTTAAATCTATTTCTGAAGATACATCTAAAATAAAGATTTTATATAAACTAAGAAACAGCTCTTTAATTCAAGAAATTAGGGATGTTTCGTTTCAAGATAAATTTCCAAAAAATTTTGAAATTGAAAAATTAGATCCACGTTGTGAATTCAAAAAGTACACTCTAAAATGTAAATTTGGAAACTGGCCAGCAAAGTATAGGGAAAATTTTCAAGTAAAATTTGAAACAAATGATGGTTCAAAAATAGATAAAAAAGCTCTCAAATCAATTAAACCTACATTAAACGGTACATCAGATAACATACTGCTTAATACTAATTTTACTTTAAAAAATTTCAAGAAAGTTTTATTTGATAATGAATTTGTTGACCTACTCCTGACAACTTTTTACTACACATTTTTTGGCACTGTTGGCTCTATCATATTTGGTATTTTAACAGCCCAAATGGTTAATCAAAAATTTTATGGAAGAACATTTATGCGAAGTGTGTTACTTTTTCCCTACGTAGCTCCGGTTGTCGCTTTAGCTTATACATGGGAACTTTTATTGGATCCTAATAGTGGGACTTTAAACAGTTTACTGATCAACTACCAAATTATTGAAACCCCTATAAATTTACTTGGCCAAAAATATATTAATATTAATATATTAGGGTTCGATTTTAAACTAAGACTAGCTCTTACAACAGTTATCATGTTTGAAATTTGGAGATATTTTCCTTTAGCTTTTTTATTTATTCTTGCAAGACTTCAAGCTATTCCAAAAGAATTATATGAAGCAGCTGATGTTGATGGAGCAAGCCCTTTTCAGAAGTTTTTTAATATAACGCTACCTCAAATTACTGCAGTTATATCGATTTTATTTATGATAAGATTTATTTGGAATTTTAATAAGTTTGAAGATGTTTTCTTACTTACTGGTGGCGCTTCAGGTACAAGAACTTTACCAATTAATGTTTATCAACAAGGTTTTGCAATATCTGATATTGGAATGGGATCGGCAGTTTCTATAGTAATAGTTGCTTTACTTTTAATTTTTATGTTTTTGTACTTCAAGCTTTTAGGAAAGAGAGTCGATGAAAACTAAAAATTTAATTTTATTTGCATTAATATCATCATTTTTTTTGATATTTATAGTTTCTATATGGAAAATATTAGCAACATTACAAGGTTTAAATATTCAAAACTTTAACCTACAAATAATTTTTATTTTTGGTGTTCTAATATCATTTGCTAACTTAAGGATAGGCAATAAAATTAAAGATTTTTATAAATCAATTCTTTTTTCTTTAATTTTTGTTATTTGTGATGGTTACCTAATTCAAAAATTGCCGCTGTGGTATAATATTGGTGTTTTTTTAATTTTATATTTTTTTGTTAATAAAATAAATAAATATAGTTTTGTAAATTTAAGAGAACAACACTCAACGCAGGTTATCTTTTTTGACTTCTTAACTTTATTTGGAATTTTATTTTTTTCTTTTGTTATACTTTTTCCTTTTTATATGATGTTAATAACAAGTTTTAAAACTCAAATAGCATTATTAGTTAATCCATTAGACTTTAGTATTAATTTTGGTCAAGATTTGAAGGGTTTATTTAAATCATATTTTGTAATTTTTGAGTCCTATAATTTTGGTAGATATATTTTAACTAGCACCATCGTCTCTGTGGGTACTGTAATCATAACTCTTATTTTTGCTATACCAGCAGCGTATGCAATTGCTAGATTAAATTTTTTTGGAAAAACATTTATGTCGACATCAATATTGATAATTTATATGTTTCCTGCAATTGTTTTGGTAATTCCTCTATACACAATCTTTAGTCAATTAGGTCTAAGAAATTCTATAGAGGGTTTGTTGATTGTTTATACAGCCACAACTCTTCCAGTAGCAATTTATATGCTACAAGGATATTTTAAAAGTATCCCTAAAGAATTGGAGGAGGCTGCTATATTAGATAAACTTAGTTGGTTTGGAATAATTACTAAAATTATCATTCCACTTAGTATTCCTGCAATATCTTCTGTGGCTTTATATGTTTTTATGATAGCTTGGAACGAATTTTTATTTTCTTTAATGTTTCTAGATAACCCAAATTCTTTTACTCTTTCAAGAGCCATACAATATTTAAGTGGTGATGCAGAAACGCCTAGACAATATTTAATGGCGGGTTCTGTGATTGTGACTTTGCCCGTTCTATTTATTTTTGTTTATTTTGAAAAATATCTAGTTAGTGGTCTTACTGCAGGGAGTGTAAAAGGTTGAGACAAAATTTAATAGAAAAGGCAAAAAAGGTTTTGTTGGGTAATAAAAAAAAAGGTTTTACATTACCTACAAATAATAAGCTATATCCTGCACAATGGAAATGGGACTCGGGTTTTATTGCTTTAGGATATTCACATTTTAATCTTAAATATGCCCTTGATGAAATAACAACCCTTTTAAAAGGCCAATGGAAAGACGGTATGATACCTCATATTTTATTTCACGATTTAAACACAAATTATTATCCAAATCATTCTGTGTGGAATTGTGGAAACAAGATACATTCTTCAGGAATAACTCAGCCACCAGTGCTAGCGATTATGTTAAAAAAAATTTTAGATAAAAATAAAATTAAAGTTTCTGAAAAAATAAAAATTAAATCAATAATTAAAAAATTAAAAAAATATCATGAATGGTTAATTAAATATAGGGATCCAAAAAATACTGGATTAGTATCTATATTACATCCTTGGGAGAGTGGATATGATAATTCTCCTCTTTGGGATTATTCGATGAATGAAGTTAAAGTTGAAAAAAATTTAAAATATAAAAGAGGAGATAATAAAGTTATAAATCCAGACTACAGACCCTTAGACGAAGATTATGATAGATATGTGACCATCAAAAATCATTTAAGAAAAAATAAATATAACCCAAAAAAACTTTACGATAAATCTATGTTTAATGTGGTAGATGTAGGGTTTAATTCAATCTTTTTAAAAGCAAATAAAGATTTATTAGAGTTACTTAAATCATTTAATTTAGAACATAATAAATTACAAAAATTTATTTTAAAGTCGGAAAGTCAGATTGAGAAATTATTTGATACAAAAAAAGGAGTCTTTGTAAATTATGATAGAAAAAATAAAAAAAAAATTATTGTTCCTTCAATTACAAATTATTTTATATTATTTGCTGATTTAAAAAATCAACTTATTAATAAAAAAATAATCAGACATTTGAAAAATCACAACCAACATGAAAGTTATCTATTTTCTAGTATTAAACCAAATTATGGAAAATTTGAGGAAAAGCGCTACTGGAGAGGCCCAGTCTGGATAAATTGTAACTGGATTATCTATCAAGGGTTAAAGAATAAAGATAAAAAATTTGCTGATAAAATTAAGGAAAAAACAATCAATCTCATTAAAAAAAATGGCTTCTATGAATACTATAGTTTTAAAACTGGAGAAGCATTTGGAGCAAACAATTTTTCATGGACTGCTTCGTTATTTTTAGATCTATTAATGGAGAAAAAATATAACTAATTTCTTTTTTCTTTAACTGTTTAATAAATTATACTGATAATTTCTTGCCTCAGTTACTTCATTTGGAAGATTTAACTCAACATCATCAATCTTGATAACTTCATCCTTATTTATATTTTTTTTTAAAACTGCATTATCAGTTAAACCCAGCGGTAAAATCATTTCTTTTTTAGATTTTTTAGATGTAATTAATCTACCTCTTGCACAAAACCCTCCCTCTCCATCTAGTTTTTCACCTGCTTTAAGATCTTTTTTAGCAATACTTGCAACATCTGCATTATAATTTTTTGTATAGCCTGTTGCTCTGTTATCTAATGCTATTGTATAAACTGATTGTGCTAACTCTAATCCAATGTAATGATAAGGTCTCCAGATTGCTGAGTAGTTTCCAGACTTATCTGTTACCATTCCATAATCTTTAAAACAATTTTTTACATATTCATTTTGCGCTTTAATAACAATATAAACACCCCATCTTAAATCATTTGGAATATCTTTTTTTTTTAAGTCTATACTTGAAATAACCTCAACTTGCCCGTCAAACTCAATTAATCCACCATCATTTTTTGGGATCATTTTTTTTGCAATATCATAAACACCAACTGGAGGAAAAGTTAATCCATTACTGGGGCACTTTAAATTAGCTGCATTGCTAACTGCACACATTTCAATTGCAGACTTGTCTCCACATAAAAAACTATTAAACATTTTTGGATTCATTCCTGACTCATTCTCAGCTCGTTCTTTAGTTAGACCATAGTGACCCCAAACAGTATCAGGTGTAGAATATTCAAAAGTTGGGTGATATTTCGTACCTTTACCAGCGCAAACTATTGAAAATCCATTTAATCTTGCCCACTCTATTTGTTCTAGAATTAAAGATGGTTGATCTCCGTAAGCCATTGAACAAATAACGCCTTTTTCTTTTGCAAGATCAGATAAATATTTCCCACAAGTTATATCTGCTTCAACATTGACTAATATTACATGTTTTTTATTTTTTATTATCTTAGCTGCATGGACAGTGCCAACTATTGGGTTGCCTGTTGCTTCGATAAAGATTTCGATATCTCTATCTAGAACTTCCTCTAATGAACTTGAATAATTTATTTGTCTAACAGTTCGCTCATTTAAACCACTTTTTTGGCAATTTTGCTTTGCTTGATCTATATTAATGTCAACAATGCTGTCGATTTGAATTTTATCTAAATGATTGTATTGAGCTAAAAACATACTCACAAATTTACCACATCCAATAAAACAAATTTTTATAGGATCCTTTCTATTTTCTAATTTTGTATGTAAAAACATAATAAATTTTAAGGTCTCAAGGCATTAATTAGATACATTTTATCAAGCTTACAATCTTTGTATCCTCTTTTCACAACATTTAAATATCTTTCTGTTGGAAACTTAAATGGTGATTTTTTAACCATTGTATAAGTCATTACTTTTTTTCCATAATAATAAAAATAATGTTTCTTATAGAGTGTTGGATAGTCTTCATATACATCCAATTTTTTTTCATCACTTTTTGAAATCTCAAAAAGGGCTCCAGGTACAATTGAATTTTTTTTAATTTCAATATCTGCAGCTCTGTATTTACTTCTAAAGGTAAGTCTAAAATCTTTTAAATTAATTTTTTTTAAAAAAATACAGTCTTTGCATCTTCTTTTCATCTGAAAGTGATGCAAATTACTTCCATATGCAAAATAAAGCATTACCTCTCAACTACCTCAATTTTTTTTGCATTGACAAATTTTAGAATTTGAGAATTACATAAATCTATTTTTGATTGATCCTCAGATCTAATTACAATTGAAACACCTAATTTTCCAGCATGAAAAAAAGGATAGCTTCCTATTTCAACATCTTGATTATCATTTTGTACTTTGGTTAAAGAGTTTGCTATTTCGCTTTCAACTGTTCTTAAACTTATCGTATGACTTTTAATTGGTTCTCCTCCAACTATAATATTTGTTAGACCCCCTAGCATTGATTTAAGTATAGATGGCACACCTGGCAAGCAAAAAACATTTTCAACGTTAAATCCAGGAGCACCACTTGTTGGGTTTAAAATTAAATTTGCGTTTTCAGGCATCCAGCACATTTTCTGTCGCCCTTCATTAAATTCACCTGGTTTGTAGTATGCTTCTAAAATTTTAAAAGCTTCTTTATGTATTTCATATTTTATACCAAATGTTTTCGAAACAGATTCTGCTGTGATATCGTCGTGAGTTGGACCTATACCTCCAGTTGTAAAAACATAATCGTAAGTTGATTTTAATAAATTTAATGTATCAATAATTGTTTTTTCAACATCAGGAATTACCCTAACCTCCTCTACTTTAACACCAATTGAGTTTAACCAAATAGCTATAGTTGAAGTGTTAGTATCCTGAGTTCTGCCAGACAATATTTCATTGCCTATAATCAAAATCGCGGCATTAACTTTTGTTTTTTTGCTCATTTTATATATATAATTTAGTGATGGAATTTACCAAGTCTTTAATAAAAGGCAAATTAATCAAACGCTATAAAAGATTTTTTACTGATGTGAAGTTGCAAAAAGAAACTGTCACAGCTCATTGCCCAAATACAGGATCAATGAAAGGCTTATTAGATAAGGGTAACGAAGTTTATTTACTTCCAAATAATGATCCTAAGCGAAAACTTAAGTTTGGGCTAGAGATTATAAATTCAAGGAAGAATTTGGTTGGAGTTAATACTCACATGGCTAATAGAATTGCACAGCATGGTTTAGAAAATAACCTAATCAATGAACTTAAAAACAACGATGTTATTAAACCAGAGGTATTTTTTAATAAAGAGACCAGATTTGATTTTTTATTAGAAAAAAAAACCCAAAAAAGCTTCCTAGAAGTTAAAAATGTTACTTTATTTAGAGACAAAAACACTGCCGAATTTCCTGATGCTGTAACCTCTAGAGGATCAAAACATCTATTAACCCTTATTGATGCCATAAAAAAAGGTTATAAAACCTATCTATTATTTTTAGTTCAAATTCAAAATATGAAATATTTTAAAATAGCTAAAGATATAGATGAGCAGTATTATAAAAATTATTTGCTAGCTAAAAAAGCAGGAGTAAATTTTTTAGCTTACAGATGCAACATAAGTTCAAAAAGAATTTTTATAGATCAAAAACTTAAAATAATAGATGAGTGATTATAAAGAAAAATTTAAAAAGATGAAAGTTGCAGGTAATCTTGCAGCAAGGACCTTGGATATGTTGACAGAAAACATTAAGGAAGGTGTAAGTACAGATTACATTGATAAATTAGGATATGAATTCATAAGAGATAATGGAGGTTACTCTGCTCCACTTTATTACAGAGGATTTACAAAATCACTATGTACATCTTTAAATCATGTTGTTTGTCACGGTATACCTTCTGATAGAATTTTAAGAGATGGTGACGCAGTTAATGTAGACGTTACCGCAATTGTTGATGAGCATTATGGTGACACTAGTAGAATGTTTTGTGTTGGCAAAACTCCAGTTAAATTAAATAACTTAATCGAGACAACTTACGAGTCAATGATGAGAGCAATTAAAATTTTAAGACCAGGAATAAAATTAGGTGATATTGGATACACAATTCAGTCATACGTTGAAGAAAAAGGTTTTTCTGTAGTAAGAGATTTTTGTGGTCATGGTATTAGCACAACATTTCATGAAGCTCCTAATATTTTACATTATGGCAGCAAGAATACAGGTATGGAACTTAGACCTGGAATGACTTTTACTATTGAACCTATGATTAACTCAGGAAAATATGATGTAAAAATGTTAAATGATGGTTGGACAGCAGTTACAAAAGATAAATCTTTATCTGCTCAATTTGAACATACGTTAGGAATTACTGAAAATGGTTATGAAATCTTTACAGAATCTGCTAAAGGTTATTCAAAGCCTCCATACTTATAATTAATGATAAAAAGATACTCGCGTAAACAATTAACTGATATTTGGTCAGAAGAAAATAAATATAAAATCTGGTTAGATGTTGAAATTGCTGCTGCAGAAGCAATGGAAAAGCTCGGACAAATTCCTAGGGGTGTTTCATCTGTTGTTAGAAAAAAAACTAAAATTAATGTATCGAGAATTCATAAAATAGAGTCCGAAGTTAAACATGATGTGATTGCGTTTCTAACATCTGTTACTGAACAAGCAGGAATTAAAGCTAGATACCTTCATCAAGGAATGACTTCCTCGGATGTTTTGGATACTAGTTTTAACATTCAATTAATCCAATCAGGAAAAATCATTTTAAAAGATATAGATCAAATTTTAAAGGTTCTTAAAAGACAAGCAAAAAAATATAAACTCACTCCTTGTATGGGACGTAGTCATGGTATTCACGCAGAACCAATTACGTTTGGTTTAAAATTAGCTTCATTTTACGAGGAATTTAAGAGAAATAGGAACAGATTGGCAAATGCTATCGATGAAGTATCTACCTGTGCAATTTCAGGAGCTGTTGGGACATTTGCCAACATCAATCCTGGTGTTGAAAAACATGTTGCAAAGAAATTAGGTCTAAAAGTTGAACCAATTTCAACACAAATTATTCCTAGAGATAGACATGCATTCTATTTTTCAGTTTTAGGAATTATAGCAGGTTCAATTGAGAGAGTTGCTATTGAAATTAGACACTTGCAGAGAACAGAAGTTTACGAATTGCAGGAATATTTTTCAAAAAATCAAAAAGGTTCATCTGCTATGCCTCACAAAAAAAATCCTATTTTAAGTGAAAACCTAACTGGGCTAGCAAGAATGGTAAGAAGTATGGTTATGCCTGCATTAGAAAATATTGCGCTATGGCATGAGAGAGATATATCTCATTCAAGTGTTGAGAGAAACATTGGTCCAGACGCCAATATCACAACAGACTTTGCTTTAGTTAGACTTGCGAATATTTTAGATACTATGATTGTTTATCCAAAAAAAATGCTTGAAAATTTAAATATAACCAAAGGTTTAATTTTTTCTCAAGAAGTTATGTTAGAACTAACAAAATCTGGGTTAAGCAGAGAAAAATCCTATAAAATGGTTCAGAGCTATGCAAAAAAGTGTTTTGCGGAAAATCTAAATTTATATGATGTTCTTTTAAAGGATAAATTAATCATGACGAAAATTTCTCAAAAAAGACTAAAATCTATTTTCAGTTACTCTAAACATTTTAAAAATGTAAACTTAATCTTTAGAAGAGTTTTTAAATAATGAAAAAAGGGAAAAAATTATACGAAGGAAAAGCTAAAATTATTTATGCTACATCAGATAAAGACTTAGTAATTCAATATTTTAAAGATGACGCAACAGCTTTTAATAATCAAAAAAAATCTACAATTGAAGGAAAAGGTGTTTTAAACAATAGAATTTCTGAACATATACTTTCAAGCCTTTCACAAATAGGTATCAAAAACCACTTAGTTAAAAGATTAAATATGCGTGAGCAAGTTGTTAAACTTGTTGAAATAATTCCTATTGAATTTATTGTAAGAAATGTTGCTACAGGATCTTTAACAAAACGTCTTGGAATTGAAGATGGAACTATTTTAAAAGAGCCTTTAATTGAATATTGCTTAAAAGATGACAAACTTGGTGATCCATTAATTGCTGAAGAACATATTCTTGCTTTTGATTGGGCATCTAAAAAAGAAATAGAAAAAGTAAAAAAAATGATTTTAAGAATAAACGATTTTATGATTGGAATGTTTAGAGGTGTTGGAATAAAGCTTATAGACTTTAAATTAGAGTTTGGAAGACTGGATACTAATGGAAAAAAAGATGTGATCTTAGCTGACGAAATAAGTCCTGATACTTGCAGGTTATGGGACAGTTTAACTGACAAAAAATTAGATAAAGATAGATTTAGAAAAGATCTTGGAGATCTAATTCCAGCTTATACTGAAGTCGCAAAAAGACTTGGAATTCTTCATGAACAATCCAATTTAAGCGCAGTCAACGTAACAAAACTATCTTCAGTTAAAAGAAAGCGCAAATGAAAATATCAGTAATTATAACACTTAAAAAAGATGTTTTAGATCCTCAAGGTAAAGTTATTCATCAAGCCCTCGATGGTATGGGCTTTAATGATGTTAATGAGGTAAGACAAGGTAAATATTTTGAAATTGATACTAAAGAAACAAATCCTAAAAAAGCAAAAGATAAAGTTGAAGAAATGTGCAAAAAACTTTTAGCTAATCTTGTAATTGAAAATTACAAAATTATTGATGCACTGTAATTAATGAAATCAGCAGTTATTACATTTCCAGGTTCTAATTGTGATAGAGATATGGATGTTGCTCTGAAAAAGTTTGGTTTTAAAAACAAAATGGTTTGGCATCAAGATGTTGAATTACCAAAAAGTGACCTGGTAGTTTTACCTGGTGGTTTTTCTTATGGGGATTATCTAAGATGTGGAAGCATGGCCTCTAAATCTAAAATTATGCAATCTGTAATTAATTTTGCAAATTCTGGTGGAATGGTGATGGGTATTTGTAATGGTTTTCAAATTTTAGTTGAAACAGGATTAGTACCTGGAGTTTTATTAAGAAATAAATATTTAGAATTTATTTGTAAAAATGTTTTTGTTAAAATTAGCGATAAAGATAATGCTTATTTTAAAAATATTAATAACAATATATTAGAACTACACATCGCTCATAATGAGGGAAACTATTTTTGTACAAATGATCAATTAAAAGAAATTGAAGACAATGCTCAAGTTGCAATCAATTATTGCAATAACGAAGGTAAAATTGAAGAATTATTTAATCCCAACGGATCTTTAAAAAATATTGCTGGAATTTTTAATAAAGAAAAAAATGTTTTGGGAATGATGCCTCATCCTGAAAGGATGATTGACCCTTCTTTGTCAGGTGAAGATGGCTCTCTTTTTTTTAAAAACTTAATTAATAATTTAAAATGACTGTAAACGAAAAAATAGCTATCGATCATGGATTAAAAGAAGAAGAGTATAAAAAAATCTGTCAACTTTTAAAGAGAACTCCTAACATTACAGAGTTAGGAATTTTTTCAGCAATGTGGAACGAACACTGTTCCTATAAATCATCAAGATTACATTTAAAAAAATTACCAACAAAAGGTAAACAAGTTATTCAAGGGCCTGGTGAAAATGCTGGAGTAGTGGACATTGGAGATAATGATGCAATTGTTTTTAAAATTGAAAGTCATAACCATCCTTCTTTCATTGAACCTTATCAAGGTGCTGCCACTGGAGTTGGTGGAATAATGAGAGATGTGTTCACGATGGGTGCTAGACCAATAGCCAATTTAAATTCAATACACTTTGGTTCAACTCAGCATAAAAAAACAAAAAATCTATTAAGAGGTGTTGTACATGGAATAGGAGGATATGGAAATTGCATGGGAGTTCCAACTGTTGCAGGACAAACCAGTTTTGACAGTTCTTATAACGGGAATATTCTAGTAAACGCAATGACCTTAGGATTAGTTAAGAAAGATAAGATTTTTTATTCAAAAGCTGCAGGTTTAGACAAGCCTGTAATATACGTTGGATCTAAGACAGGTCGTGATGGTATTCATGGAGCAAGTATGGCTTCTGCTAGTTTTGATGATAAAATTGAGGAAAAAAAACCGACCGTCCAAGTTGGTGATCCTTTTACAGAAAAACTTTTACTTGAAGCATGTTTGGAATTAATGGAAGGAGACTCAATTATTGCTATTCAAGATATGGGAGCGGCAGGTCTAACTTCCTCAAGTATTGAAATGGCCTCAAAAGGAAATCTGGGTATAGAAATAAATTTAAATAAAGTGCCTTGTAGAGAAACAAAAATGACCCCTTATGAAATCATGCTTTCAGAAAGTCAAGAGAGAATGTTGATTGTTTTAGAAAATGGAAAAGAAGATCTAGCAAAAAAAATATTTGATAAATGGAACTTGGATTTTGCTATAATTGGAAAAACAACTAACTCAAAAAAAATCGAACTTTTTTTTGATAAAGAAAAAGTTGCAGACATACCAGTAAATACTCTTGTTGAAAATTCACCAATGTATGATCGTAAATGGAAAAAAGCAAAACTTCCAAAAAAAAATAAAATTAATAAAGATGATATAAATAACTTAAAAATAATTGAGGTTTTAAAAAAAGTTTTAGCTAATCCAAATATCTGTAGTAAAGAATGGATCTGGCAACAATATGATCACACTGTGATGGGAGACACAATTCAAAAGCCTGGTGGAGACTCTGGTGTAGTTAGGGTTCATGGAACCAATAAAGCAGTTGCTGCATCGGTGGATTCATCTGCAGTATATTGTTGGGCCCATCCTCTTACTGGAGGAAAACAAGTGGTATGTGAAAGTTTTAGAAATTTAATATCTGTTGGAGCAAAACCTATTGCTATTACAAATTGTTTAAATTTTGGTAGTCCTGAAAATGAGGAAAACATGGGTGAGTTTGTTGAATGTGTTCAGGGTATTGGAGAAGCAAGTTCTTATTTGAAATTTCCTGTAGTATCTGGAAATGTTTCTTTCTATAATCAAACAAAAGATCGAGGGATTAAGCCCACTCCATCTATAGGTGGAGTTGGACTTATAAAAGATTATTCTAAAATGATCACTATGGATTTCAAGGAAGTTGATAATGTTGTCTTAGTTATTGGAAAAACTGAGGGTCATATTGATCAAAGTTTATTTGCAAGAGTTATATTAAATGAAAAAAATGGTCCTCCACCAGAAATAAATCTATTTAATGAAAAAAATAATGGAGAAACACTTTTAAAGTTAATTGATGCAAATTTAATTAAAAGTGCTCATGATATTTCTCTAGGTGGTATAATCACTGCAATTTCAAAAATGTGTATTAAAGGTAATAAAGGTATTAATCTTAAAAAACCAAAATACTTAATCAGCGAAATAGAATATTTCTTTGCAGAAGATCAAGGAAGATACATTATTGAAATTAGTAAGAAAGATCAAAAAAAGGTCCTTGATATATTAAACAAAAATGCAGTACATTATGATGAACTTGGAACAATCAACGAAAATATGCTATTATTGAATGAAAAAACAAAAGTTACAATTGACGAATTAAAAGGGTTTAATACAAAGTGGTTAAAGGATTATATGAGTAGCTAATGGCAATGAATTTGAATGAAATTGAAAGTTTAATTAAAGAGGCAATGCCCGATGCTATCGTAGAAATACAAGATTTAGCTGGTGATGGAAATCACTATTCTGCTACCATAACTTCATCTCAATTTTCAGGAAAAAGTAAAATTGAACAACATAAAATGGTATACAATTCATTAAAAGGTAGAATGGGTAACGAATTACATGCTTTAGCAATAAAAACAAAGGAAAATTAAAATGGACCAACAAACGAATGATTTAATTAAAAATGAAATTGAAAATAACGAAGTTTGCTTATTTATGAAGGGAACCCCAGATGCTCCTCAATGTGGATTTTCAATGGCCACATCCAATATTTTAAAAGTGCTTGAAGTAAAATTTAAAGGAATAAATGTCTTAGAAAGCCAAAATCTTAGAGAAGGTATCAAGGTTTATAGTGACTGGCCTACGATTCCACAATTATATGTTAAAAACGTATTTGTTGGTGGGTGTGATATAGTTAAAGAAATGTTTGAAACTGGAGAATTAGCAAAACTATTTGAAAGCAAAGGTATTAACTTTAAAAGTAAAAACTAACATCCTCTTCACAAATAATGAAACAATTCATTTATAAAACCATCATTGTAATTATTGCTATTGTTGTCATTTATGAGTTCACTATTTCCAAACAAATCAAACAAATTACTGACCAAAGTGAAATTTTTCTGAGTAAAGAAGGCCGAAAAGAAGGAGTAGAAAAGTTAAGAGAAGAAATTAAAAAAGCTATAAAAAAAGATAGATACCTGTCAAAAGAAGATGCTAGATTAATAAATAAATTTATTCAAAAAATTACTATTGAATTAAAGAATAGTGAAAATTAATCGCAATACCATGCAGATCCAACATTAATTGTTTGGTTGCTAAATGAATACTTATAAAGCTCACTACTGATTAATTTACAATCTTTTGGATTAGATCTTTTAAGGTTTCTATGATTTTTCATCACATAATAAGGACGCAGCTTAGCAGCATCTAATTCACTGTACATTTTAAAACATTTAAAGTTTTGTTTTTCTAAGAAAACATTTGAGTACAGATCACCATATACACAATTATTTTTATTGAAATTATTTTTAGAAGAATGTTTAACAATTTTATTGTATAAATTCTTATTGCTAATACCCCAATAATCAACTTCAAAGTTTTTATTTATTTTGTAAAATTTTGAAAATGAATTCATCCATGTATATTGATAGGGATTGATAGAAATATTTTCTATTACAAAAAAAATAATAAATAAAACACCTGAAAAATAAAAAAATTTCCTACTCCACATATATAAATTATTTAATGAAATTAAGAAAATAAGAGGAATTAAAAACATCAAATGTCTAATTTCATTATATATTGCAACATCAAGCAAAATGAAAAGTAGCAAAATTATTAAACAAGTGAAAATTAGTGAATATGTTAATATCTTATTTAAGTTATTTTTAAGAAGTTTTTTTTCTATTAAAGGAAACAAAAAAAATCCTAAAATTATTAAAATTGGTAACTTAAAAAATAGCCATATAAAATAATAACTGGCTGGTAAATTTAACGCTTTCATATATTCACCAAGTGTTAAGGTGCTTACATCTTGTTGATATTTACTCATCCATATCAAGGAGTTGATTACTTCTCTGGGGTCGTGCCAGAAAATAGGATTTAAAAGATATGTAAAAAAAGCAAGATTAAAAAATAATATTATAAGATTTTTAATATTACTTTTAAGAAGATTTAAAAAACTTTTATTTTTAATTTCACAAAAAGTAATAATGAAAATAAGAAACTGTAGCAAAATCAAAAAACCTACAACTCTTATGGAAATTAAAAAAGAGGTAGAAATAGATAAATAAACTAAATATTTAATTGGGACTGTCTCTTCTTTATAAAGTTTTTTTAAAATTTTGCATGTAATAAAGGTACTGATAATCCAAAAAGATAAAAATGGAATATCTTTGGGGTTTATTAAAGAGTGACCTAAAAAGTATGGATATAATAAAAATAAAAATAAAGAAATTAATGCAAAATTTTTATTATTAAAAAAAATTAGACATATTTTGTAAAAAAATAATCCTGATATAAAAAACAAAGTAAATATTACTAGATGCTTAGATATTAAAATAGACCCATATTCACTTACATCTAGGTAACTCAATAAAAGATCTTTGGTTAAATATTGAAAAGGTTGGCTTAAAAAATTAAAGCCAATTCCGTGGTATCTATCTTTGTATTCTAATAAATCTTTATAAGTACCAGTTTCATAAAAATTTTTTATTGCCTTGATGTTAATTTCCCAATTTAATTGTTCGTGATATTCATCATGTGATATTCCGGTATTTATACTTAAATAAATACCTACAATTAGATAAATTATTAATAAAATTAAACTAGTATTTTGAATTTTATAGCTCAATTATCTTGAGTAATATTCTATAACCAAGTTTGGTTCCATCACAATTGGATATGGAACTTCATCAAATTTAGGAATTCTTACAAATTTAAATTTTTTATTCTTTTCATCCATTTGAAGATATTCTGGTGTTTCTCTTTCCTTATTAGCAAGAGCAATATCAATAATCGCTAACTGTTTAGACTTATCTCTTATCTCTATAGAGTCTTCCTCTTTCACCAAATAACTTCCAATGTTAACCTTTTTACCATTAACCTTAACATGTCCATGATTAATTAATTGTCTAGCTGAAAATATCGTTGTTGCGAATTTTGCTCTATAAATTACTGCATCTAATCTTCTTTCAAGTAAACCTATTAAATTTTCACCAGTATCACCTTTGAGCATTACTGCTTTTTTATAAATATTTCTAAATTGTCTTTCGTTTATGTTGCCATAATAAGCTTTTAGTTTTTGTTTAGCTTGTAATTGAATCCCATAATCTGACGGTTTTGAAGTTCTAGTTTGGCCATGTTGACCTGGTCCATAAGCTCTAGTGTTAAATGGACTTTTAGGTCTTCCCCAAAGGTTAACCTTTAACCTTCTATCTACTTTATGTTTAGAGTTTAATCTTTTTGTCATTTAATAGAGGCGGTTATAAACTTACTCATTGTTTTGTCAATCAACGTTTTTTTCCTAAACTCGCAAATACACTTGATAAAATACGAGTTTCCTTTGAGGATAATTCCATTCTATAAAAAATGTTTCTTAAGTTCTCCAGCATTATAGATTTCTTTTCTTTTGGTTTGAAAAACCCTATGTCCTCTAAATTTTTGATACATAAATTGGTCATTGATAATAGGTCTTTTTTTGAGGCTGACTTTATTTTTTTAGATTTTTTAAATCTAAAAACCTTTGAGTTAATGATGCTATGTACAAATTGAGCAATTATAATTAAACTATGAGACAAGTTCAGAGATTTAAAATCAGGGTGAGTTGGAATCTGAAGAGTATAATTTGCATAACTCATCTCATTATTTGATAGTCCTGAAGCTTCAGATCCAAATAAGAAAGCCACTTTTTTTTTATAATCAATTTTCCTTAAATCCTCTAACTGAATATGTTTAATATTTTTATTTCTAAATCTTGCTGAAGTAGCAATTACTAAATCAGTATTTTTTAAAGCAGTCTCCAAAGTATTAAAATTTTTACTTTTTCTTATTATATTTTTTGCTCCCACAGATGTAGCTAAAATTTTATCATTTGGGAAAATGGGTTTTGGGTCTACAACAATCATTTTTTGAAAATTAAAATTTTTCATAGCTCTTGCACAGGCACCGATATTTTCTGATAGTTGAGGTTTATGTAAAATAAATGAAATATTATTATTTGACATCACTATTCTATACCATGACTTCTGTCATAATTTGAAATTTCAGGTGTATCTAGATCTTTTAAATATTTTTCATCCGTTTGCCATATACTCACTTTTAATGGATAACATTTTGCTGCATCAGAGGAATGTTCAGATCCACAATCTCCACCAGGGCAAGCTGATAGAGCTCCTAATAGATCAGTCTCTGCAAAAAATTCTAAGAAATCACCTGGTCTCACAGGACTTGCCTTCATAAAATATTGTTTAGTATCATTAGTAAATCCAGTTAACATAAAAACATTTAAAACATCATGAACCATTTTTTCAGCTTCATCAATTTTAAATTTTTTTTCTTTAACTAATGCTCTAGTTAGATTTGAATGACAGCAATAATGATAATCGTTACCCATTAAAAGTTTTGAAGTATAAGGATCGCATCTAGTTCCAATTACATCATGTACAGATCCGCCATCATTATCATAATCATACCAATCTAATGTATCCCATGTAATAGTTGCTAAAGATCTTAAATAAGGAAAACTACTAAACATTTTATCCCCTACTGAAAGGTGTGTTCCATAAAGTGCTCTAGTTTTCCCAGAATAAAATTTTTCATTTAAGTTATTTAAATTAAAAAGATTTAAATCTCCTACTTGAGGTCCTTCTATGCTTTCTATTCTAAAGAATTCGCCCCTTTTAACTTGAAATGTTTTAGCGTCTCTTGGAGAAATTATTATTTCATCTTTTTTATTCAAATTTTTTCGAGCTAAATGTAAAATATTTAAGTTTTTTTCTTCAATATTATTATTTGGATAACAAACAACTGGTTTTGCACCAATTCTCTCATTGATATCTAAGGGTTTGGTAGAAAATTTTTTAATCTTCATGCCTAAAGACTAGCTGGAGCTTTATCTTTAAATAATTTGTAATCTAAACTATCAATGAGTGCCTTAAAGGATGCATCTATAATATTTGGTGAGACACCTATCGTAAACCAATTTAATCCTTTGGAGTCGGTGCTTTCAATACTAACTCTAGTAACCGCTTCAGTTCCCGTATTTAAAATTCTTACCTTATAATCAACTAATCTTAAATCTTTTAAATATTCAGAATACTTATCAAGTTTATTAACATTTTTTCTAATTGCGTTATCCAAAGCATTAACCGGTCCATTCCCTTCTCCCTCGCATAATATTTTTTGGCCATCTACTTCTAATTTGGCCTTTGCATAAGAGATAATTTCTCCCGATTTGTCCTTTTTAACAGAAACATCATATTCATTAATTGAAATATATCTTGGTATGTCGCCCATTAATCTTCGTGCCAGTAATTCAAAAGAAGCATCTGCACCGTCGTAACTATATCCTATAAATTCTCTATCTTTTACCTCTTCAAGAAGTTTTTTTATTTTAGGATCATTTTTCTCTACCTTTATGCCTATTAAATTTAATCTAGACATAATATTAGACTGCCCTGATTGGTCTGAAACAACTATATTTCTAGAGTTTCCTACCTCCTCAGGATTTATGTGTTCATAAGTTTTTGGATCCTTTTGGACAGCAGAAACATGCATTCCCCCTTTGTGAGAAAAAGCAGATGCACCGACATATGGTAAGTGCTTATTAGGTTTTCTATTGAGTAATTCATCTAATAATCTAGAGCATTGTGTTAAATTTTTCAAATTTTTGCGTTTAATATTTAGTTTGTAATTTTCATAAAAATCTTTTTTTAAAAAAAAAGTTGGGATCAAAGATGTTAAATTTGCATTACCACATCTTTCACCTAACCCATTTATAGTTCCTTGAACTTGTCTCACACCAGCTTGAACTGCGGTTAAACTATTTGCAACTGCATTTTCTGTATCATTGTGTGCATGAATTCCTAAATTTTTTCCTGGTACATGTTTTGTGACATCCGAGATAATTTTTTCAACTTCATGAGGAAGTGTTCCACCATTTGTATCGCACAGGACTATCCATCGTGCTCCATTATCATAAGCAGATTTTATACAAGCAAGCGCATAATCAGCATTTGCTTTATATCCATCAAAAAAATGTTCAGCATCAAACATAAATTCTTTACCTGATTTAACGATGTGTTTTGCACTTTCGGTAATATTGTTTAGGTTGTCCTTTTTTGAAATACCAAGCGCTATTTCAACTTGAAAATCCCATGACTTTCCAAATAAGCAAACTGATTTACTTTTTGAATTAATTAAAGAAGATAACATTGGATCATTTTCAGCGCTATGTTCTGATTTCTTGGTCATTCCAAAGGCAGTCAAGTTAGCTGATTTAAAATTGTGGTCTTTGTTAAAAAATTCGGTATCTGTTGGATTTGCTCCGGGCCAACCCCCTTCTATATAATCAACACCAAGCTCATCTAAAGAAGATGATATTTTCTCTTTGTCATCAATTGAAAAATCTACACCTTGCGTTTGTGCTCCGTCTCTAAGAGTGGTGTCAAATATATATAGTTGCTCTTTAATCATTTAAATTTCCACGTGGTTTTATCATCTTTATCTTCTATTAAAACACCTTTGTCGAAAAGCTCATCTCTTATTTTATCTGCTTCTTTATAGTTTTTATCTTCCCTAGCTTTATTTCTTTGATTAATTTTATCTAAAATTTCAGCTTCATTTATTGAAAGTTTATTTTTCCTAAATTCTAACCATTCGATTTCTGTTTCATTTAATAAACCTACAAAGTTACATGCAGAGGTAAATAATGCTTTGTCAGTGGAATTACCTTTTTGTGCTTTCTCATACAATTTATGGAGGTTGGCAATGTAGCCTGGTGTATTTAAATCGTCATAAAGTGGTTTTAGAATATCATCATCAACTTTTTCTTTATGATTATCAGATGAGTAAATATTATACCATTTACTAATTGTATTTTGACAATCTTTTAAAAGTTTATCATTCCAGTCCAATGGTTGTTTATAATGTGCACTCATTAAAGCCAATCTTAATACTTGACCACTTATTTTATTCCTAAAATCCTTTATTTTTAAAATATTACCTTGCGATTTTGCCATTTTTTCATTGGACATTGTTATAAATGCATTATGCAACCAATAATTTGCAAAAACTTTTGTATCATTTGCACACCTTGATTGTGCAATTTCATTTTCATGATGTGGGAACATTAAGTCTATACCACCTCCATGAATATCAAACTCATTTCCAAGAAGCTTTTTTGACATAGCAGAACATTCTAAATGCCAACCAGGTCGTCCTTTACCCCAAGGTGACTCCCAAGAAGGCTCATCATCTTTAGAAGGTTTCCACAGAACAAAATCTTGTGAATTCTTTTTATTATCACTTACTTCAACTCTTGAACCGGCAATTAATTCATTAAGATTTTTATTTGAAAGTTTTCCATAATCTTTAAATTTATTTACTTCAAAATACACATGCTGATTTTCCTCATAAGCAAATCCTTTTTTTGTTAAGTCAGAAATCATTTCGATCATTATATCTATATACTCTGTTGCTTTAGGTTGATGTGTTGGGATATCACAATTTAAGTAATTACAATCTTTGTCAAAACTATTAATTATAGTCTTGGTCAATTCAGAAATTGAAATATTTTTTTTCTTTGATGAATTTATAATTTTATCGTCAATATCAGTTATATTTCTAACATAAGTAACTTTTGAATATTTTTTCTTAAAAATTTTATAAAGAATATCAAAAATAACTATTGGTCTTGCATTACCAATATGAGGATCGTCGTATACGGTTGGACCACAAACGTACATTCTAATATTTTTTTTATCTATAGGAACAAATTTTTCTTTTTTGTTGCTTAGATTATTAGTTAAAAAAATATCATCACTCATGATTTTAGGAATATACTTAAAAAATAGATTTGTGAATCTATTTGATTAATTTGGAATTATGCATACTGGAATAGGCTCCATTTTATGCATATTTTGTTTTCTTATAGTTTCGTATTTAGCTCGATTCGGAGAATTGGGATTAGCCATAGCCTCCTCTAATTCTTCATATTTTAAACCTAGTTGACCTTCGTCAGTTCTACCATCATCCCATAATCCATCAGTTGGTGCAGCTTCAATTATTTCGTTTAAAATTCCAAGTTCCTTTCCTAGTTCCCAAATTTGAGTTTTATTACAGTCGGCTATTGGTGATATATCTACTCCACCATCTCCATACTTAGTATAAAACCCTACTCCAAAATCTTCGACTTTGTTTCCTGTTCCTACAACAATTCCTTTATTAGCAGCAGCTACCTGGTAAAGAGTTGTCATTCTTAATCTTGCTCTTGAATTTGCCATCCCATGTTCGTTATCAAATTTAGATAAACTGGCACTAAAAGCTAAAAATAATTCATCTAAGTTAACTGTGTGTCCTTCAACATTTTTAAAATTTTTAACTAACCATTCTTGATGTTTTAAACTTAAATCATGCTGGTAGGATTTTTGCTTAATCGGCATGGATAAAACAATTGTTTTTAAACCTGTCATAGCACTTAAAGTGCTTGATACTGAGGAGTCTATTCCCCCTGATATACCTATTACTAAAGACTCTGCTTTAGATGGCATCTTATTAGCATAATCTTTAATCCAATTAGAAATAAATTTAGCTTTTTCAGAAGTATTCATATCACTTAAATATTAATTATTTATGATTTTGCAATGTTTTAAGATGCCGCTCTATTTGCATTTTTTGAATAAGAGCTATTCTTTTTAATCTCATCAGATATTAAAAAAGCTAATTCCAAAGCCTGATTTGAATTCAATCTTGGGTCGCAATGAGTATGATATCTTGATGATAGGTCTTGCTCAGATATTTTTTGAGCACCTCCTATACATTCTGTTACATTTTGACCAGTAAGCTCAATATGAAGGCCTCCTGCATAGCTTCCTTCACTTTGATGACAAGCAAAAACATCTTTAACTTCTTTTAAGACTTTATTGAAAGGTCTTGTTTTAAATCCAGTAACTGCTTGTATAGTGTTACCATGACATGGATCACAAGACCAAATTACATTAAGTCCTTCTTTTTTAATTGCTCGAATAAGTTTAGGTAAATGTTTTGATACGTTATCTGCTCCAAATCTTGATATTAGAGTAATTTTACCTTTTTCATTTGATGGATTAATCCTCTTACACAAATTTATAAGATCATCAGCTTTTAAAGTTGGTCCACACTTAATTCCAATTGGATTTTCTATTCCTCTACAAAATTCAACATGTCCACCATCTAATTGCCTAGTTCTATCTCCAATCCAGACAAAATGAGCTGAGGTATCATGGTATTCACCTGTCGTAGAGTCTGTTCTTGTCATTGACTCTTCAAAAGGTAATAATAATGCCTCATGTGACGTCCAAAAATTAACAGTGTAAAGTCTGTTATTAAAATCTGATGTAATTCCACATGCTCTCATAAAAGCTATTGCATCAGCAATTTTATCTTCAAGTTCTTTAAATTTTTTAGCTTGTGGACTTTTTTTAATATAATCTAGGTTCCACAAATGTACTTTGTTTAAATCTGCAAAACCTCCTTTTGAAAATGCTCTTATAAGATTAAGCGTTGCAGCTGATTGAGAATAAGCTTTAAATAATCTTTTAGGATCAGGAATTCTTGCTTTTTCAGTAAATTCCATTCCATTAATATTGTCTCCTAAATAACTAGGAAGCTCAACTCCATTTTTTGTTTCAATTGGTGAACTTCTCGGTTTTGAAAATTGACCAGCAATTCTTCCAAGTTTCACAACCGGTAAGGACGCTGAATATGTTAAAACTAACGACATCTGTAACAATAGTTTAAATGTGTCTCTTATATTGTCTGGATTAAATTCAGCAAAACTTTCAGCACAATCTCCGCCTTGAAGAAGAAAAGCTTTTCCGTCTACAACTTCAGCAAGTTGATCTTTTAAATGTCTAGTCTCTCCTGCAAAAACTAATGGTGGAAACGTTCCTATCTTATCCAGAACAGTATCCAATTCTTTTTTATCAGGATACTCTGGTATATGTTTAACAGGATATTTTCTCCAACTATTTTTTTTCCAATTTTTCATATGCAACCTGAAAGTGTTTTAACAGAGTTTATGCTTTATTCAACAGTGACAGATTTAGCCAAATTTCTTGGCTTATCGATGTCATATCCTTTTTGTAGAGCTGAGTAATAAGCTAGTTTTTGTAGAGGTATAGTCAAAAGAAAAGGTAATAAATCATCGTTTGTATTTTCAACTTCAATTGTTTCCCAAATATTCTCAGAAATAATTTCATCTTTACTCTTATTTGTAATTAATAAAACTTTTGCTCCTCTTGCTATTACTTCCTGCATGTTTGAAATTGTTTTTTTATAATAACTATCTCTTGGGGCCAAAACTACAACCGGCATTCCATCTTCTATCAATGCTAATGGACCATGTTTCATTTCACCAGCTGGATAACCTTCTGCGTGGACATAAGATAATTCTTTTAATTTTAAAGCACCTTCAAGTGCAATTGGATATGAAAAACCTCTACCCAAAAACATTGAGCCTTTTGCTTCATTAAAAGTGGAAGATATTGCTTGAATATCATTATCCATTAATAAAGACTTTTCAATCAAACTTGGTAAGTTAAGTAAGCCTTTAATCTTATTTTTATAATTTTCTTTGTTAGTTTCTTTTCTTAAGTCTCCAAATTTTAAAGCTAAAATATATAAAATTAATATTTGGCCTAAAAAAGCTTTTGTTGATGCAACACCAATTTCAGGTCCACAATGAATTGGCAATACAAAATTAGAGTCTCTTGCAATCGAGCTTTCAATTACATTCACTACAGCACAAGTTTTCATTTTATTTCTGTTACATAGGTCTAGTGCTGCATAAGTATCTGCTGTTTCTCCAGATTGTGATACAAATATATATAAAGAATCTTTCTTAAATCTATTTTTTCGGTATCTAAATTCTGAGGCAATATCAATATTTACGTCTAGTTGAGTTAAATTTTCAAACCAATATTTTGCCATCAGACACGAATGGTAAGCAGTACCACAACCAATTAAAGTAATAGAATTAATTTCATCTACTTTCCATGGAAAATTATAAATATTTATATCTAAATTTGTTTTATCTATGTACTCTTTAATTCCAGTTTTAATTGTTGTTGGTTGCTCTTCGATTTCCTTAGCCATAAAATGTTTAAATTCACCTTTTTCATAACTAGATTCATCTGAAGATAGTTCCATAATTTTTTTATTTATCTTTTTTCCATCTTCATTAAAAAAAAGGACTTGATCATTTCTAATAATACAAAATTCACCATCATCAAGATATGTAATTTTATTTGTCATCGCCTTTAAAGCATATGAGTCTGATCCTAAATAATTTTCATTTGGTCCATAACCAACAGCTAAGGGTGAACCTCTTCTGGCCCCAACAATTAAGTTTGGACTATCCTTAAAAATAATTCCTAAGGCAAAACTTCCATGAAGCTGTTTTAATGTTTTTGTAATAGCTAAATCCAATTCATCAGTTTTTAAATTTTCTGTAATTAAATGGACTATAACTTCTGTATCAGTTTGAGATTTAAATATATGACCTTTGCTTGTCAGATATTTTTTTAATATTGTTGAATTTTCAATAATTCCATTGTGCACAACAGAAACATTATCGGAAGAATGTGGGTGAGCATTAATACTGTTTGGTGCTCCATGAGTGGCCCATCTAACATGACCAATTCCAATATTACCTTTTAAATTTTTTAAATCAAAATTTTCTTCTAAAACATTTACTCTTCCCTCAGACTTTACCTCCGTTATTTCACCATCAAAAAGAGTTGCTATTCCAGCAGAGTCGTAACCCCTGTACTCAAGCTTTTTCAATGAGTTGATAATACTCACTGATACAGACTTATTACTTGAAATACCAATTATACCACACATAATTTATTTTTTTCTCTCATAATTTTTAATTTCTGTCTGTAAAGCTCTTGTAAGTGCTAGTGATTTTTTAGATACATTCTTAGTAATAACAGAACCTGCTCCAACAATACTTTCGTTATCAATTATAACAGGTGCTACTAAGGAAGAATTTGAGCCTATAAATACTTTGTCTTTGATTTTTGTTTTATGTTTTTTAATACCATCATAATTACAAGTAATCGTTCCTGCTCCAACATTCGTAGCTTTACCAATATCTGTATCACCAATATAGGATAAATGATTCACTTTGGACTTTTTCCCTACAGTACTTTTTTTAACTTCAACAAAATTCCCTATTTTAGATCCCTCTTTTAAAAGTGTATCAGGTCTAATTCTAGCATATGGACCAACTTCAACTTTATTTTCAATCTTGCACCCCTCTAAATGAGAAAAAGATTTAATTGTCACATTGTTTCCAATTTTTACTTTTGGACCAAAAACAACATAAGGCTCTATTAACACATTCTTACCGATTTTTGTATCTTTAGAAAAAAAAATTGTTTCACCCCCTAACATTTTTACACCTTCTTTTAAAAATTTATTTCTTAACTTACTTTGGATTTTTTGTGAATTTAAAGGTTTCATTTGTTTTTAATTATATTAAGTATAGAACTTAATTAACTCACAAATTATTTCTTTAAAATACTTTTATAATGAAACAAAAATTCACTATTTTATTTGATCTAGATGGTACACTTGTTGATACAGCACCAGATTTAATGCATGCTCACAACCACGTAATGAAGAAATTTGGCTATCCTACCAAATCTTTGGAAGAATTGAAAACATCAGTTGGAAAAGGTGCAGGCGCAATGATTGGAAGATCCATATGGAGTCAAGCAAAAAAAGAATTAACATCTATAAATGAAAAAGTAAAAAGCCAGATGACTGACGAATTTTTATCTTACTACGGCAAAAATATTTTAAATGAGAGCAAGTTATTAGAAGGTGTTAAAGATTTTTTAAATTGGTGTAAAAAAGAGACCATATCTATGGCAGTATGTACAAACAAAACAGAACATCTTGCTATTGATCTACTAAAAAAAATCGGAGTTCATGATTACTTCGAATATGTTGCGGGTTATAACACTTTCGAATATTGTAAACCAGATCCAAGACATTTAACCACGGTTATTGAAATTTTAGACGGTGAGAAAAGTAAATCTATTATGATCGGCGACAGCGAAACTGATGCTAATGCTGCAAAGGCTGCTGAAATACCAATGATATTATTGGAAGATGGTTACACTGAAAAAAATATTGATGACATTTATCATAATCACTTAATTAAAGATTTTGTTGGAATTGAAAAAATCATTTCAAATTATCTTTAATATTGATTAATTTAATTTAACCTTTAAAACATCTACAAAAGAATTCGAGGTATTTAAATTGCATTTTATAGATAAAGAACCAAGTCAAAAAAGAATAGATTTTAGTGAAAAATTAAAATCTAATAAAATATTAAGAGTTCCCGGTGCTTATAATCCGCTTACAGCAAAATTAGTTGAAGAAATTGGATATGATGCTGTTTATGTTTCTGGTGGAGTTATGGCTAATGATCTTGGTTTTCCTGATATAGGACTTACTACTTTACAAGATGTAAGCACTAGATCGTACTTAATATCCAGAGTCACAAATCTTCCTACTATTGTTGATATAGATACGGGTTTTAAATCTTGCAAAGAGACAATTGAAACATTTGAGGAATTTGGAATAACTGGAGTTCATTTAGAAGACCAAATTGAGAGAAAAAGATGTGGTCACCTTGACAATAAAGAACTTATTTCAACAGAAGCTATGGTGAAAAAAATTAAGGAATGTGTATCTGCTAAAAAAGATCCAAATTTTAAAATAATTGCAAGATCTGATGCAAAAAGTGTTGAGGGGATAGATAAAATGATAGAGAGATGTAAAGCTTATGTAGATGCTGGTGCTGAGATTATTTTTCCAGAAGCTTTGCAAAATGAAAAAGATTTTGAAGTAGTGAGAAAAGAACTTAGTTGTTATTTACTAGCTAACATGACTGAATTTGGAAAATCAAAATTATTTAATTATAAAGAATTGGAAAATATAGGATTTAACATTGTAATTTATCCTGTAACCACTCAAAGATTAGCTATGAAAAATGTAGAAGACGGATTAAGAGACATTTATGTTAATGGACATCAGAATAACATAATTGATAAAATGCAAACTAGAAAAAGACTTTATGAGCTTGTTGAATACGAAAAATATAACTCATTGGATGAAAAAATTTACAACTTTAGTACAGAAGGACATGAATAATGAATGAAGATATAAAAAAAGGATTACTAGGAATTGTTGTAGATGAAACTGAAGTTTCAAAAGTTATGCCAGAAATAAATTCTCTTACCTACAGAGGGTATGCCGCACAAGACTTATGCGAGTATTGTAGATTTGAAGAAGTTGCTTACTTAATTTTAAATAAAGATTTACCAAATACCATAGAACTTAGAAAATTTGAAAAAGAAGAAAAAAATAACAGAGATTTATCAAAAAATTTATATGAGATAATTAAACATATGCCTAAAAAATCTCATCCAATGGATGTAGCTAGAACTGCTGTAAGCGTCATGGGACTGGAAGATAAAGAAACTCAAGACTCTTCCCCAGAAGCAAACACCAGAAAAGCTTTAAGAATTTTTGCAAAGACTCCAACTGCTCTAGCAGCATTTTATAGAATTAGAAAAGGAAAAAAAATAATAAAACCAAAAAAAAACTTAACTTTTGCCGAAAATTTCTTTTATATGTGTTTTGGTAAAGTACCACAAAATGAAATTGTTAAAGCATTTGATGTTTCTTTAATTTTGTATGCAGAACACAGCTTTAATGTTTCAACATTCACTGCACGAACTATAACAAGCAGTTTGTCAGATATTCATGGAGCAATTACCGGAGCTATTGCTAGCTTAAAAGGACCATTACATGGTGGAGCAAACGAAGAAGTAATGCATATGATGAATAAAATTAAAAAACCAGAGAACGCATTAAAGTGGATTAATAATGCTTTAAAAAATAAAGAAGTTGTAATGGGTTTTGGTCACAGAGTTTATAAGTCAGGTGACTCAAGGGTTCCTACAATGAGAAAATATTTTGGAAAAGTTGCAAAACTTAAAAAAGATAAAAAATTTGAGAAAATATATGACATTGTTGAAAAAGTTATGATTAAAGAAAAAAATATCCACCCAAATGTAGATTATCCAACAGGACCTACGTATCATTTAATGGGTTTTGATACTGATTTTTTTACACCCATATTTGTAATTTCAAGAATTACTGGTTGGTCAGCTCATATCATGGAACAACATGCTGCTAACAAACTTATTAGACCTCTTGCTAGTTACAAAGGAAATAGGCACAGAAAAGTTTTGGAGTTAAATCAGAGATAATTTAGCTTTTCTCTATTTTGGCAAATCTATTATTGCAAATAATCTGACATCTAAATTTATTATTCAAGATAAATTCATCAACAGCTTTTTTTACACCTGGAGCGTAACTTAAGTCATAATCATCACATAATACTGTCCCATTATTATTTATAACTTCAATACAACAATTTAGATCATTTAATACTGTTAAATATTCATGACCTCCATCTAAAAAAACATAATCTATTTTTGACATATCTATTTTTTTTAAAATTGTATTCGAATTACCTTTAAGCAAAGAAATGTTATTTTTAAATTTTTTGAGTAAATCCTGTACTGCCTCTAAACTGTAAGGATCTTGTTTTTTAATATAATTAAAATAGATAGTTTTTAATGGATTATTAAACTTAGTGTTAGGTATAATTTCATTAATATTTTCCTGACCTTCATTAAATAAGTCTAAACCTATATATTTAAAGTCATTTCCATGAATAGAGTTAAGTAATTCACATACATTTCTGGCTGTAACACCATGAAAAACCCCTACCTCAAGGAAAATTTTTGGTTTTCTAGACTTGATTTCTTCTAAAAAAAAATCACCAACTCCTTTTTGTTTTAAGCTGGTCTTTCGAAAGTATTTCTTATAAATCAAATTAACTAAAAGCTTCTACCCAAGTTCCTTGTGTGGATGCTTTAGAATATTCTGTTGCACGACCTTCAAAAAAGTTCATATGCTCGACAGCATTAAGCATAGTATCTAACCAACCTAGAGGATTTTTTTCAACATCATAAATTGCCTCTAAACCAAGCTGAACTAGTCTTCTATTAGCTATAAATCGAATATAATCTTTAACATCTTTTGCAGTTAAACCCTCCATTGGGCCCATTTCAAAAGCTAAATCAATAAATGCATCTTCATGCTCTATGATAGTTCTGCAAGCTTCATAAAGTTCTTTTTTTAGTTTTGGTGTCCATATCTCAGGATTTTCATTAATGAATTCCTTAAAAACTCTTATCATAGAATTACAGTGAAGAGTTTCATCTCTAACAGACCAGGTAACAATTTGGCCCATACCCTTCATTTTATTATGTCTTGGAAAATTTAACAAAATTGCAAAACTTGCAAATAACTGAAGTCCCTCGGTAAATGCACTAAATACGGCAACAGTTTTAGCAATATCTTCTTTTGAATTTACATTAAAGTTTTGCATATAATCATATTTATCTTTCATTTCTTTATACTTCATGAAGGCAGAATATTCCGACTCTGGCATGCCAATGGTATCTAAAAGATGTGAGTAAGCAGCAACATGAACTGTTTCCATTGATGCAAAAGCAGTCATCATCATTAAGACTTCGGTAGGTTTAAAAACTGTTGTGTAATGTCTTAAGTAACAATTGTTTACTTCAACATCAGCTTGAGTAAAGAATCTAAAAATTTGTGTTAGTAAATTTTTTTCAGACTGAGATAAATTTTTTTGCCAATCTCTTACATCATCTCCTAAAGGAACTTCTTCAGGTAACCAATGAATTCTTTGTTGTGTTAACCAAGCATCATAACACCAAGGATATCTAAATGGTTTATAAACTGGGTTTTCTACTAATAATCCCATTTTTTTTGGTTTAATAATTTCTTTTTTTTCAGATTGTATGATTTCTGAACTTATTTTTTCTGCTACTGACATGATAAACACTCCTCGTATTCTGTTTCTTCAGTTTTGGTTGATTTATTTTTGTAAACATTGGCCATAATATCTGTTGATTTGGCATCATTAATATTTTCAGCTCTTTGGATTGATTTTGATCTACAGTAATAAAGGCTTTTTAAACCTTTTTTCCAGGCGTCAAAATGAATTTTATGAAGTTCTTTTTTATGAACGTCAGCGGGTAAAAACAAGTTTACTGATTGTGCTTGAGATATAAATGGAGTTCTATCTCCACTTAGCTCAATAATCCAATTTTGGTTTAACTCAAATGCTGTTTTAAAAACATCTTTCTCTAAATCAGTTAAAAAGTCTAGATGAGAAACCGAGCCTTGATTTGTTGTAATACTTGACCATGTTTCGTCGTCATTTTTTCCGTGACTTTCTAGGATTTCTTCTAAATATCTATTTTTAACATTAAATGAACCAGACAAGGTCTTGTGAGTATAACTGTTAGCAGCAATTGGCTCAACTCCTGGTGACGCTCCACCACAAATAATAGAAATTGAAGCTGTTGGTGCAATTGCGGTCTTGTTAGAAAACCTTTCTTGATAACCGTATTCTGCAGCATCGGGACATGCACCTCTTTCTTCTGCTAAGTCTTTAGAAGCTTGATTTACTTTTGCATCTATGTCTTTAAATATTTTTTTATTCCAAGACTTAGCCATTACAGATTCTAAAGGAATTCTATTTTTTTGTAAAAATGAATGGAAACCCATTACACCTAATCCAACACTTCGTTCTCTTTCTGCTGAATACTTTGCATCTTTAAATTGATCAGGTGCTTTATTTATGAAGTCAGATAAAACATTATCTAAGAATCTCATAACATCATTAATCATGTTTGGATCATCTTTCCATTCGTCATATTTTTCTAAGTTCAAAGATGACAAACAACAAACTGCTGTTCTATCTCTACCGTCTTTATCTATTCCTGTTGGTAAAGTTATTTCACTGCACAAGTTAGAAGTTTTAACTGTCAGATTAGCTAATTTATGATGCTGTGGTATTTGTCTATTAACTGTATCAATATAAATTATATATGGTTCACCAGTCTCTATTCTAGCAGTTAATAATCTTATCCATAAATTTCTTGCTGAAATAGTTTGTTGAACTGTTCCGTCTGCAGGACTTTTCAATGCCCATTGTTCATCAGTTTCTACAGCTCTCATGAATGCATCTGAAACTAAAACACCGTGATGTAAATTTAATGCTTTTCTGTTTGGGTCACCACCTGTTGGTCTTCTCATTTCTATAAACTCTTCTATCTCAGGATGATCAACTGGAAGATAACAAGCAGCAGAACCTCTTCTTAAAGAGCCTTGGCTAATAGCCATAGTTAAAGAGTCCATAACTTTAATAAATGGAATTATTCCTGAAGTCTTTCCAACTTTACCAATTTTTTCACCAATAGATCTTAGATTACCCCAATAACTTCCAATGCCACCACCTTTAGCCGCAAGCCAAACATTTTCGCTCCACAAATCTAAAATACCATCCAAGCTATCTGATGCTTCGTTTAAAAAACAAGAAATAGGCAATCCTCTTTTGGTACCTCCATTAGATAAAACAGGAGTAGCCGGCATAAACCAAAGATTACTTATATAATTATAAATTCTTTGAGCATGAAGATTGTCATCAGCGTATGAGCTTGCAACTCTAGCAAATAGATCTTGAAAAGATTCGTTGTGACCAAGATATCTGTCTTTTAAAGTCGCTTTACCAAAGTCAGTTAAATTTTTGTCTTTTGAACGATCAATCTTAATAATAATACCCTTGTCATTTTGAAATAGCTCAGTTTCGTTATTTAATGAGAAAAGATCGGGTCTTTTGTCTTTTGAAACTTCATTAACTTGAGGGCTATATTCAGAGACAGCTTTCTTTAGAGCCTGCGATAAAATTTTGTTCATAACTCTTATTATATTTAGTTTATTTAACGAAAACAACTACATGTTGTAGGCGTTTTGACTTAATATACTATATAATCAGTAAATCAATAGAACATTTATAGAACATGATAAATTATATATCAATAAAAAAAATTAAAAAATTAGGGTTAATTAACATAAAAGATATAAAAAATTATCAAATGACAGAAAATATTAAAATCGACCCCTACGGATTCAGAGAATATGACGCCCGATGGTTGTATGAAAAAGACATAAATAAAGCTGGAATAGAGAATCTTGGAAAAGGTTTAGGTACACAAATTATTAATAATACTAAAAAAAATAACCCAAGAGTTATAGTTGGACATGACTATCGTTCTTACAGCGAAGAGATAAAAATTGCTCTAAAAAAAGGATTACTATCGACTGGGTGTAATGTCGAAGATGTTGGGTTGTCATTATCACCAATGGTTTATTTTGCACAGTTTAATTTAAATTCTGATGCTGTTGCAATGGTAACTGCAAGTCATAATGAAAATGGATGGACCGGAGTTAAGATGGGTATCAAAAAGGGATTAACTCATGCTCCTGAGGAAATGAAGGAATTAAAAAAAATAACTTTAAATGAAAAATTTGTATTAGGACAAGGAAGTGAGAAACTAATCGAAAATTTCCAGCAAATTTACAAAAAAGATTTAATTAAAAATAATAAAATTAATAAAAAAATAAAAGCTGTTGTTGCATGTGGAAATGGTACCGCAGGTGTGTTTGCTCCAGATATATTAAGGGGAATAGGTTGTGAAGTAATTGAACTAGATTGTAATTTAGACTGGACATTTCCAAAATACAATCCCAACCCTGAAGATTTAGAAATGCTTCATGAAATAGCAAAATCTGTAAAAGAAAATAATGCTGATATAGGATTTGGCTTTGACGGAGATGGTGACAGAGTTGGAGTGATTGACAACAAAGGTAATGAGATATTCTCAGATAAAATTGGTTTATTAATTGCAAGAAATTTGTCTACCAAGCACCAAAATTCTAAGTTTGTAGTAGATGTTAAATCTACAGGTTTATACGCAAAAGATAAAGTATTAGCAAAAAACAACTGCGATACCATTTATTGGAAAACAGGTCATTCTCATATTAAAAGAAAAGTTAACACAGAAAAAGCTTTGGCTGGATTTGAAAAAAGTGGACATTTCTTTTTTAATCAACCACTAGGTTATGGGTATGATGATGGGATTAATTCTGCAATTCAAGTTTGTCATTTACTAAATAATCAAAATAAAAAAATGAGTGAAATTATTGATGAATTACCTATAACTTACCAATCACCTACAATGGCCCCTTTTTGTAAAGATGCCGAAAAATATCAAGTAGTTGAAGAATTGGTAAAACAAGTGGAGCAAGTTAAAAATAATAAAATACAAATTGATAATCAAATTATTGCAGAGATTTTAACAGTTAATGGAATTAGATTTTCTTTTGAGGACGGCTCATGGGGTTTAATCAGAGCATCATCAAATAAACCTTCTTTAGTAGTTGTTACGGAAAGTCCGACATCAGACGAAAGGAAGAAAAAAATCTTTGACTTTATTGACGATTTATTACAAAAAACAGGTAAGGTTGGTGAATATGACCAGAAAATTTAATTTTTTAAATTATCTTCATCAGTTTTAGTGTCTAGATTATTATCATTGTGATTATTTTCTTGTTTGTAAATTTCATCACTGTAAAATTTTTTAACTACCTCTTCCTCTTTTAATCTTTGCTCCTCATCAAATTTTTTTTCCCACTCCTTCATTCGTCTATTTTCCTCATCAATTCTCTGTTTTTGGGCCATTTCACTTAATCGAATTCTTTCTTCTTCTTTTTCAATTCTTTTTTGTCTTTCCTCTTCTATTTTCAATTCTCTTTCTCTTTGACGCCTTTCATTTTCTTTACTTATTCTTTCACGTTCGGCTTGTTTAAGTTCTTTTTCTTTAATTCTTAATTCTTCTTCTTTGGCTCTTTGTTCTGTCTCTTCTTTTAAAATCTGCCTTTGAATTTCTTGCTGTCTCTCGGTTTCTAGATCTCTTAATCTTTGCTCCATTTCTTTAAGTTTTTCTTGCTCATATTTCAATTTTCTAGCTGCCTCTCTTAATCTTTGCTCCTCCTCAAGTCGATTTTTTCTCTCAATTTCTTTTAATCTTACTTTTTCTTGTCTTTCCTTTTCTTTTTCATCTCTTATCTTTTGAGATTCAAGTTCTTTATTTTTTAGCTGCTCTTCTTTGATTTTAAAATTTTCTTCTCTAATTCTTTGTCTTTCGAGCATCTTTAGCCTTAAATCTTCTTGCTTAAGTTTTCTAGCTTCTTCCCTAAGTTTTTTCGCTTCTTCGTCTTTAATTTTTTTCTGTTCTATTTTAATTCTTTGAGCTTCTATTTTTTGTCTTTTTTCCTCATTTTTTTTCTTTTGTTTTTCATTTTCAATAATTAATTTTTTTTGAAAAAGAATTTTCTTTCTTTCTTCTTTTACTTCATCCTGTTTTGCTTTTTTTGCTAATTTTTTTTCTAAAATTAATTCTCTTTTTTTTTCTTTTTCTAATTGTTTTTTTAATGCTAAATCTTTTTTAACTCTTTTTTTTTTTAAATTATTTAAAACTGAGGAAAATTTATTTTTTGTTTTTTCTATTGGATCAAATAAAATTTTTTTAATATTTTTATTACTATTTTTTATTGAAACCATTTTTCAAAGTACCAATTTGATTTATAACACTAAATATTATGTGTGGCTAAATTGAGTTTTTCACAAAACTAAATACAACTAAGGATTGTTGATATTTTAGTTTGTTTATAACATACTTTTTCAACTATTAAGTGTTAAAAGAAATTAAAAGAATCGACTAAATTTAATTATGAGGTGATGGAGGGAGACTGAAATCACCTCTTTTTTTTGTTTAATTTATAAGCTCTAATTTTCTTATATATTTATGTAATGGCAGATAAAAAAATAAGATCAGTTGCAAAAACTTTTTCTTGGAGGCTTTTTATTTTTATTTATTGGGTAATATTTGGCTATATTTATACTGGTACATTTGTTGGTGCTGGGATACTAGGAGTTGGCTCAATCATTCCTCTCTTTTTCTATTATTTTCACGAGAGGATATGGAATAAAGTTAAATGGGGTACCAATTAAATAAACTTTTTAAGTTTATCTGAGACTATTACTTTTTTATTATTTATATAATCCTCATGGTTTTTCTCGATATTCTTAAGTTCATATAAGTAATTAACCATAACACCAAAAGATCTGTTAAAACCAACTTCTGAAACATTAGCATTAATATTTATATCCTCAACTATAGCCCCGTTTCCTAAATGAAATCTTGTGACATCATTGATAGGTAATTGTTTATGATTTTTTTCATTTATCAAATAGTAAGCAACTAATTTTAAAATTGCATCTTTATTAGATACAATTCTTGTGTCACCAATTTTTAAATCTGGGGATTTTAAGAAAGATATATTTTCTAAAGGAATGTTTCCTAGAATATTTTTAATTTTATTTTCTTCTAAATATGAGAACCAATCTCTAAAACCTGGTATAGGTGACAAGGTTCCAAAGTGTTTTATGTCAGGTAATTCTTCTTGGATTTCATAAACAACTCTTTTAATTAAAAAATTTCCTAAAGTAACTCTTGATAAACCCTCTTGACAGTTGCTGATTGAGTAGAATGTTGCGGTATCATATTTTTTGTTCCCTGTTGTTTGTGGCTTAGTAATTTCTTGTATCGATTTACCTAGACCATTCGTGAGGGCTACTTGAACAAATATTATGGGCTCGTCCTCAAGTGCTGGATGAAAATATGAAAAAAATCTTCTGTCCTCTCCAAGTCTTCTCTTTAGTTCGTCCATGTCTTTAATTTTATGAACTCTCTCATATTTCATAATTTTTTCTAAAACAGCTGCTTTAGTATCCCAAGTAATTTTAGCTAATCTTAAAAAACCTGGATTAAACCATGACTTAAATAATTCTCTTAAATCATCATCTAAAGGTTTTAATTCTGAATTTTCTTTTAATACTTTCAATAAATCTTCTCTTAAAGAGACTATGGTAGAAATTCCATTTGGAGCCATATTCATTCTTCTAAATAATTCTCTTCTCTTTCCCTCAGATACTATAAATAAATTAAATAAATTTTTATCATTCTGGGTTTTTTGATAAGTTTCTATAGCTTCTGATACCTTGGTATGACTAGGTTTAAATTTCTCATTTATCTTCTTAAAAAATGTTAGTTTATTCTCAGATGTGAGGGTTTGATAAAGATCTGTCACGTCCCTTGCAACAGTGATACCAAAAGCTGCACCTTTATTAGAAATTAAATCATCACATAATGACAATATTGTTTCTAAATCATTTTTTTTAAGCTGTTTTTTTTTGAATAGTTTTTGGCCTACATCAGCGATAGATGAAATGATATCTTTTAAGTTAAACATGTTTTTCATATCTAGTTTATACTTAAATATTCATAAAAAGATCTAATAGAAACAATTATTAAAAAAGTTCCAAAGATTTTACTCAATAAACGCTTATCAATTTTATATACTGCTTTAGCCCCTATACGCGCCATAAACATCGTCACAGGCACAAATACAATAAAACCTAATAAATTTATGTACCCCAGACTAAAAGGTGTGTTTATATTATTAATAATTTTACCACTAATTATCATTGTTGTGGTACCAGTAACTGCTATCAAAAAACCGACTGCTGCTGCAGTTCCAATAGATTTTCTAATGTCGTAACCAAAAGTTCTCATAAAAGGAACCATTAATGATCCACCACCTATTCCAAGTGGGACGGATATAAATCCAATTACAATTCCAGAGATATTTTTAATTAAATCTGAGATTTTTTTTGGATTTTCAACAAGCTGCTCTCTTAAAAAAATAAAAAATACCCCCACTAAAAAAGCAAAAATTGAAAAAAATAAAACTAATGCTGGAGTTTTTAAATTAACAGCTAAAAATGTTCCTGCGATTACTCCTATTAAAATAAATATTCCAAAGGATTTAACCATTTTAAAATCTACAGCATCATGTTGCATATGTATCTTTGTTGAGATGATTGAGGTTGGGACAATAATTGCTAATGAGGTTCCAACGGAAAGGTGCATTCTAGTAACAATATCGAAATCTAAAACTGAGAAAGCATAATATAATGCTGGAACCATTATTATACCTCCACCAACACCGAGTAAGCCTGCCATAAAACCAGCAACTGCAGCAGCTATAGCTAAAACAACTAATAAATTTATAATCTCATTTATGTTTGAAATATCCATTATGTATTTGTCTGATTAGCTTTTTCATTATTTTGTACAATTGTCATAATATGTTTTGTTTTTTGAAAATCAGATTCACGAGCCATTAAATTGTCACTTAGATATCTTTTCCATTCCTTTGATCCTATTTGACCATGGTATAAACCAACAGTATGTCTCATTATATGATTAACTTTTGTTCCTAATTTAACTTCTTTTTCAACGTAATCTAGAAGCTGCTCAGCTACCTGCTCTCTGGTAGGATTAATTTTCCTATTAAATATTTCCTTTTCAATTTCTACTAATGAATATGGGTTTTGATATATAGATCTTCCAATCATTACTCCATCACAATAATTTAAGTGATTATTAATTTCATCTATTTTAGATATTCCTCCATTTATAATAATTTCTAAATCTGGGTTTTGTTTTTTAATCTCATAAACCATATTGTAATTAAGCTTTGGAATATTTAAATTTTGCTTAGGAGAAAGTCCTGTTAATATTGCTTTTCTAGCGTGTAAAATAAATGTTTTTGTACCCACATCTCTCAATTTGTGAATGAAATTATTTAAATACTCAAAGCTTTCTACATTATCAAATCCAATTCTAGTTTTTGCAGTAACTGGAATTTTGCATGAATTAACCATCGCACTTATGCATTCGGCTACAAGATCAGGCTCTTTCATTAAACAAGCGCCAAACTTATTTTTTTGAACCTTTTTACTAGGACAACCTAAATTAATATTAATTTCATCATAGCCCATATCTTCTGCAATCTTTGCAACTTCAGCTAGCTCTTCTTTATTTGATCCACCAACCTGTAATGCTATTGGTTTTTCCTCAGGACTATAAGATAAGATTTTTTTTCTATCTCCATGTATTGCAGATTTAGTAGCAACCATTTCAGTATAAAGCATCACATTTTTGCTCATCAATCTTAAGAAAAAACGATCATGTCTGTCTGTGCAATCCATCATCGGAGCAACAGAAATTTTTCTATTAATTTTGTTTTTAGTATCCAAGAGGTTTGCCCATTATTTTATCAGGAAGCCATGTAACTATCTCTGGAAAGATACACAAAATTAAAATTGCTAATGCCATTATAATCATAAATGGTATAGAGCCTTTTAAAATTTCTGACAAACTTACATCTGGGGTAATGCCTTTTATTATATAAAGATTTAATCCAACAGGTGGAGTTATTAATCCAATCTCCATATTAATAGTAAATACAATTGCAAACCAATATGGATCAAAACCTAATGTGGTAATTACGGGTAATAATATAGCAGAAGTCATAACGATTACTGCAACAGGAGGTAAAAAGAAACCAGCAATTAAAAGAAAAACATTTATTAAGAGAAATACAATCCATTTATTGGAACTTAACTCTACCATGCTTTGAGCTAAAGATTGAGTTACATAAAGTTGTGAAAGTGTAAATGCAAAAAGATAAGATGCTGCAATGATAAACATTATCATTACACTTTCCTTCATTGAAACTTTAACAATATTCCATATTTTTTTCGGTTGATAAATTTTATAAACAATTGCTATCAATACAAAAACCAAGAATGCTCCAACACCTGATGCCTCTGATGGAGTTGCAACACCACCATACAACACATACAAAACACCTGCTATAATAGCTAAGAATGGAAGAACTCTAGGTAATACTTCCAGTTTTTCTCTTAACGTAGGAGGTGTTCTATTCCTTAAGGCTTTTGCAGCATCTTTATCAATAAAGTAACTATGAATAAGAGCCCAAATTGCAAACATACCTGCCAGCATAAATCCTGGAACTAAACCACATAAGAACAGTCTACCAATGGATGTACCTGTTGCAATTCCATAAACAATTAAAACTATACTTGGAGGAATAAGAACTCCAAGAGTTCCTCCTGCAGCGATAGTACCAGTAGCAATTTGATCAGAATAACCTCTTTTTCTCATCTCAGGTATTCCCATTGTTCCAATTGCTGCACATGTAGCTGGACTAGATCCACTTAAAGCTGCAAAAATAGAACAAGCACCTATGTTAGAAATAACTAAGCCTCCTGGAAGTCTCCAAAGCCACCTATCTAGGCCAGTATATAAATCTTTTCCTGCTGGAGAATTGGCAACAGCCATGCCCATTAAAATAAACATTGGTATCGAAAGTAAAACAAATGAATTTAGTCCTGCATAAAACGTTTCTGCAAAAACGTCTAGCATTTGAAAACCTTCAAATGACACTAAAAGCACTATTGATACAAAGCTTAAACCAAATGCAATTGGAATTCCTGAAAAAAGAACTATCAAAGTAAAAACGGCAACAATTATAGCTATTATTAATGGGTCCATTTTTTAGTCTGCCTCGTCTGTTAACTTAATAATTTCTGCAATGTACTGAAGTATCATTAAAATAGCTCCAATCATCATTGATGAGTAAGGTATCCATAATGGAGGATCCCAAACTGTACCGGTTGAGTAATTCTTAATAAATGCCTCTTCAACCATCAAAAAACCAAAATAAAATAGAATTAAAAAAAATAATAAACTTACTAATGATGTAAAAATTTTTAATCTTAGAACGTTTTTTGAGGACAAAAAGTCATATATCCATTCCATACTAACATGTGCCTTTTCACTTAAGACATAAGCGCTTCCAATGAAAGTAGATGCAACTAACAACATTGTTACCAACTCAGTTTGCCATGTAATCGCTCTTTGAAAAAAATATCTCTCAAATACTAATTCAACAATTACCAAAATTGATAATAGTAAGGCTAAAACTGCAAACGCTCCACAAGCTTTAGCTATAAAATTACAAAATTTTAAATATTTATTTTTCATAAAAAAAAACCCCTACTTATTTTTGATAAATAGGGGTTCTTTATATATTACTTTATTTAACTGCCAAAGCCATTTCCATTAGTTTATCTCCACCTGGAACTTTCTCAGCAAAAGCTTTATGAGAAGATTTCTTTGCAATCTCTACCCATGCGGCATGATCTTTCTCGTCCATGTAGACTAATTTAACGCCCGCAGCTTTATATGCATCCTCAAACTTTTTATCCAAATTCTCAACTTGAGCTGTCATATATTTTTCAGCTACTTTACCAGCAGTCATAAGTGCTTTTTGTTGTTTTGAATTTAAAGCATCATATGATTTTTTAGACATTAGAATTGGTTCATACATAAACCATAATCCAAATTTTCCTGGGGGTGTTGCACAAGTTACTTGCTCGTAAATTTTATAACTTACAAAACTTCCTGAGCTAGTATTTGCACCTGTTAATACACCTGTTTGAAGACCAGTATAAATTTCAGATGAAGGCATACTCTGGATACCTGCACCTGCTGCCTCTAACATTTGGTTAAATGCTTTTCCTGCAGCTCTCATAACCTGACCTTTTGCATCGCTTGGATTTTTGATGCATTTAGACTTAGAGGCAAATCCACCACCTAACCAAGCATCAGATAAAACAACTACACCTGCATCAGTTATAATTCTTTTAATTTCAGTCATCATTGGACCTTTATTAAATCTTAATGCGTGATCATGATTTTTTACAGTTCCTGGCATTAAAGTTGCATCAAATTCTGGATGGAATTTTGAGGCATATGCTAAAGGAAAAGCAGAAATATCTAACTGACCAGTTGTCATTGGCTTCCACTGTTCTTTTGGTTTGTATAAAGATTTTGCTGGGTAAATTCTTATATCTATTCCAACATTAGCTTTTTTAACCTCATCTGCAATTATTTGAACCATTTCGTGTCTTGGGTCAAATGAACCGTCAGCTCTTGGAGTTCCTGGCCATTGGTGACTTGCTTTTAAAGTTACAGCATAAGCAGAACCAATTAAAGTGAACGCAAGAACAAATGAAGTTAAACATAAAGATATTTTTTTTAACATTTAATTCTCCCTCTATTGTTATTTGTGATACTTGTATTAAAATGAAGATATCGTTAAGAGTCAAGTTAACAAAAAATACAATTAATAATTAGAAATAATATGGATGGACCTTTAAAAAACTTATTAGTTGTTGATTTAACAAGGGTTCTAGTAGGACCATATTGCACAATGGTTTTATCAGATCTTGGTGCAAGAGTTATAAAAGTTGAGGCTCCAGAAATAGGTGATGACTCAAGAAAATTTGGACCTTTTGTTGAAGATTACTCTGCCTACTTCATGTCACTTAACAGAGGTAAAGAAAGTATAGCTCTTAATTTAAAAAATTCAGATGATAAAAAAATATTTGATAAAATTTTATCCAAAGCAGATATCTTAGTTGAGAATTTTAAACCAGGAACTCTAAAAAAATGGGGCTATGGCTGGGAAGAAGTAAACAAAAAGTTTCCAAAATTAATCTATGCTTCAGCATCTGGTTTTGGACAAACTGGTCCTTTAAAAGAATTACCAGCTTACGATATGGTCGTTCAAGGAATGGGTGGATTAATGAGTGTAACGGGTCAACCCAATTCTGAACCTACAAGAGTTGGTACTTCAATTGGTGATATTACAGCTGGCTTGTTTACAACAATTGGAATTAATGCAGCTTTATATGATAGACAAAAAACTGGTAAGGGTATGTACATAGATGTTTCGATGCTTGATTGTCAAATTGCAATTCTTGAAAATGCAATTGCAAGATATTTATCTAAAAATGAAATACCTCAACCAATGGGTTCTAGACACCCATCTATTGCTCCGTTTGAAGCATTTAAAACTAAAGACAGCTATATAATTATTGCTGCTGGTAATGATAAATTATTTGAAAAGCTTTGTAATATTATAGGGGTCCCTGAAATTTTTAATGATGAAAAATTTATCTCAAATTCTTCAAGAGCAAAAAATATGGATGAACTAAAAAAAATTCTTGAAAATAAACTTTCAAATAGAACTACTAATGAATGGGTAAGTTTGATGGAGAAAGATAAAATTCCTTGTGGTCCAATATTTAATATTAAAGAAGCGGTTGAGAATCCTCAAGTAGATGCAAGAAACATGATAGTAAAAGCTTATCATAAAGTTATAGGAGATTTTCAGCTAGCAGGAAACCCCATTAAAATGTCTACATATGAGGATCCTAATAAAAGAGGTGACATCCCTGATTTAGATGAGCACAGAGAAAAAATAATTAAAGAATTTGTAAATTAAAATTTATTGATCTTCTTGGATATCTTCTTGAGTTGGCTCCTCACTATTTGAAACGTCATCCAATGATACTTCACCCTCTTCACTCATAGTTTCTTCATCAAATGAACTATCAACATCAGCTTTAGCTGTTTCAGATAATTCTTCTAAATCTTCTTTTGTAACTTGGATTTTTTCTGGAGTTTTTCTAGCTCTTTTAGAAGGCAGAATTGGTGTACCACTTTTTGAAATTTCACCTTTGTATAAATTTTCAAAATCATCACCTATATCTTCATCATCCTCAGCAGTATCATCAACTTGTTCAACATGTTTTCTAAGTTTATAAACTGCACTATCAGTTAAATCAGAAACCTGAATTTTTTCTTCTGCAATTTCTCTTAATGAAATAACTGTATTTTTGTCGTTATCTCTATCAATGGTTGGTTCTATACCAGCATTTAATTGAGTAGCTCTTTCTTTAGCAACTAACACCAATTCATAGGGACTATCTACTTTATCGATGCAATCTTCTACCGTTACTCTTGCCATGCGCAGTATCTATACAGTGAGCCATATAAAATCAAGCAGTTTTTTATATATATTGAGGATTTAGCTTACTCTTAATTGAATAAAGTAGAATTATTGAGGTCAAGATATATGTCCCAGAAACAATAGCTATTTGCTCAATTGAAAAATTAATATCTATAAGAATACCAAATAAGGCTGTTCCAAAAGCAGTTGCAAATACCATTAAGGCCGTCGTTAATGCTTTAATAGATCCAATATACTTAACACCATAAATTTCAGCCCATGTAGATGATCCCAGAACATTAGCTAGTCCGTTGGTAATACCTAACAAACCAAAGAATAAAAATGATGAAAATTCATTATCAAAAAAGAACAGAACTCCAGTTGCAGCAAATAGTGGAATATTCATGTAAATTAACAATTTTCTACTTGAAAATTTATCAATCAAAAAACCTGAAATAAATAAAGTCACCACAGATAAAATTGAGTAAACCATAAAGGATTGTGCAATCACATATGGACCCCAGTCTTTTGAGCTAGTGATAAAAGATTGATAAACAAATGCACCTGTCGCTATCCAAGGCATAGCTAACATGGTCATACAAATAATATAAAATCTGAAATCTTTCAAAACTTCTATTCTTTTCCATTGTTTTATTTCTTTGGTAATAGCTTCTTTATTGCTATCTTCTCTTGTATCAAGTTTAATTTCTTTGACTAAAAAATACGATGCAATTGGTAAAACTATAATTACTAAAATAGAAATTGAAACCCAGATATCTCTCCACTCTATAAATGTTAATAAAAAAACAATCAAAACTGGCAAGATAAATTCTGCTAAAGATAATCCCAACCAACACGTACTTAAAGCTCTACCTCTGTTTCTCTCAAAATAACGAGAAATTGTTGTTGTAGCAGTATGACTTGATAAGCCTTGACCTGATAGCCGCATTAAAAAAATTCCTACAAATAAAAAAATAATTGAGGAAATTTTAGAAAAAATAAAACATGAAGCTGACAAAAATATAATTACGTATGATGAAAATTTTAATATATTAATATCATCAATTTTTTTACCTATCCAAACTAAGACAATACTACTTAATAAAGTAGCAGACGCATAGATTGAGCCAAATTGTCCATGTGTAATTGATAAAGCCTCTCTAATGCTTGAATTAAAAAGTCCTAGAAAAAAACTCTGTCCAAAACTAGAAAAAAATGTAAAAATAAAACCAAACAGAATTACTTTTAAACTTAAACTTTTAAACATAGATAAAAGATATGACTTGTAATGTTACTTTCATTGGTCTTGGGGTTATGGGTTACCCAATGGCTGGTTATATATCAAAAGCTGGACACAATGTAACTGTTTTTAACAGAACTAAATCTAAAGCTGAAAAATGGATAAGTGAGTACAAAGGTAAAATGGCAGAAACACCAGCTGAGGCAGCAAAAGATGCTGAATATGTTTTTACCTGTGTTGGAAACGACAATGATTTAAGAGAGGTTACATTTGGAGATGGTGGTGCATTTAAAACGATAAAAAAAGGGTCTGTCTATATTGATAATACTACTGCTTCAGCAACTATAGCAAAAGAAATTCATGATTATGGAAGAAAAAATGGGTTTGGATCTCTGGATGCGCCGGTATCTGGTGGACAAGCAGGAGCAGAAAATGGTGCACTTACCGTTATGATTGGAGGTGACCATGCTGATTTTGAAAAAGCAAAAAATGTAATCGATTGCTACAGCAAAAAAATGAAATTACTTGGTGGTCCTGGGAATGGACAACTCGCTAAAATGGTTAATCAAATTTGTATAGCTGGTTTAGTTCAAGGTTTATCTGAGGCCATCAATTTTGGAATTAAGGCTGGATTAAAAATGGAGGATGTTATTGAGGTAATTTCAAAAGGTGCTGCACAATCATGGCAAATGGAAAATAGATACAAAACCATGATTGATGATAAATTTGAATTTGGATTTGCAGTAGATTGGATGAGAAAAGATCTTAAAATTGCCATGGATGAAGCTAAAAATAATGGGTCTCTATTACCTGTGACTGAGCTGGTTGATAAATATTATGGAGAGATTCAGGAAATGGGTGGCAATAGATGGGATACTTCAAGTTTAATAAGAAGGTTTAGAAAATAGATAGTATGCAACCAGCATACTACGAAGATTTCAGTGAAATAAAAAAAAAGATTTGGCATATGTTAGAGGGTGCTGTTTCAAACCGTAATTCTCAATTTAGAATACCTACATTTATGTGTGGTTATGGCTCAGAAATAAATGGTAGAATTGTTGTTTTAAGAAAAGCTGATAAGGAAAATAATTTAGTTCAATTTCACAGCGATATCAGATCGGATAAAATTGATATACTTAAAAAAAATTCTAATGCAGCAATGTTATTTTATGATAAAGAAGAAAAAATTCAGGTCAGATTAAAAGTTGAATGTATTGTAAATCATGAAAATGACATTTCTAAAAAATCTTGGGAAAAAACTCAACATATAAGCAGGAAATGTTATTTAGTAGATAATGGTCCTGGTAGTATTTCAGATGAACCGACATCTGGTTTAAAACCCGAGCTTGATAATTTTGAATATACAAAAGAGCAAAGCGAAGAAGGTTATAAAAATTTTACTGTTATTCAGTGTAAAATTAAATCTATTGAATGGTTATATTTAGCAGCTAAAGGACATAGAAGAGCCAGATTTGATTTGGAAAATAATAAAGATAATTGGCTTGTACCTTAGATTTACTTAATTTTTATTGAGACAATTTGTAAAAAAAAATTGTATTATCTCATGCTAGATTGTTAATTTTATAGGAGGAAATAATGAAAGCATATATAATGGGAAACTACACCGAAAAAGCTTTTCAAGGTTTTTTAAAGGATCCAAAAACTGATAGGAAAGCAGTAGTAGAACAATTAACAAAAGCTATGGGTGGAACAATGCATAGCATGGACATTGTTAGAGGTTCATATGATTTTGTTGTTGTAAATGAATTAACTAGTTTTGAAGATTTTGCAGCAGTGAAACTTGTAGTGGAAGCTTCGGGTGCTGTAAAAAATCTAACATTGTTAGAAGCTATTGATTTTAATAAAGCTACAACTAAAGCTAGTGAAGTCGCTTCAGGCGCTTACAAAGCTCCAGGTCAATAATAAAAGATTAATTTTTTTTGTCGTTATCGACTACTAAGCAGATTTCTGATTTAGTCAGAAATCTGCGACCTGTTCCATTATCTAATGAGAACATGCCACCTATTCCTTTAACAGCGTCAATTGTTAAATCAGTATGTTTCCACTTTTCGTATTGATCAGCATTCATATAAAAAGGCACTCCACCAATTTCACCTAACTTTACATCATTATCACCTAAAGGAAATTCTCCTTCAGGAAAACACATCGGAGCACTACCATCGCAGCAACCGCCAGATTGATGAAACATCAATTTTTCACCATACTTTTCTTGAAGTTCAGATAGAAGATTTAACGCTGAGTTAGTTGCAGATACTTTCATTTTTAAACTCCGGCCCATGATTTAGAATCATGGGCCAGTATATATTATTATTTATTAAAAGAAGCCTAATTTCTTCTCAGCATAAGAAACATGCAGATTCTTATTTTGTCTGTAATGGCTAAGCATCATTTTGTGTGTTTCTCTTCCCACACCTGATTGTTTGTAACCACCAAATGGAGAGTGAGCTGGATAAGCATGATAACAATTAGTCCATACTATTCCTGCTTGTATTGCCCTACCCATTCTGTATGCAATATTTCCATTTCTAGTCCAAACACCTGCACCTAAACCATAAAGAGTATCATTAGCAATTTCCAATGCTTCTGCTTCATCTTTAAATTTAATTACAGATACTACAGGTCCAAAGATTTCTTCTTGAGAGATTCGAGAACTATTATTGGTCTCAAAAATAGTAGGTTGGATATAATTACCTTTTTCTAATCCACTATTTAGTTTACCCACTTCTCCCCCAGCAAGAACTTTAGCGCCTTCTTTTTTACCAAGATCTAGATAAGATTTAATCTTCTCCATTTGCTCAACCGAAGCTTGTGCTCCGATCATCGTTTCCATTTTCAATGGATTATCTTGGATAACAGCTTTTGTTCTAGCGATACACTTTTCCATGAATTTATCATAGATAGACTCTTGAACTAATGCTCTACTTGGACAAGTACATACTTCACCCTGGTTTAAATTAAACATTACAAAACCTTCAACACACTTATCTAAGAAGTCATCATCTTTATCCATAATATCTGCAAAGAATATGTTAGGTGACTTACCGCCTAATTCTAATGTAATTGGAATTATATTTTGAGCAGCGTACTGCATGATCAATCTTCCAGTTGAAGTTTCACCAGTAAAAGCAACTTTTGCTACTCTTTTAGACGAAGCTAAAGGTTTACCTGCTTCTAGTCCAAAACCGCTAACAATGTTTACAACCCCTGGAGGTAATAAATCACCGATAAGTTCCATCATCACCATGATAGATGCTGGAGTTTGTTCTGCTGGTTTTAAAACTGAACAGTTACCTGCAGCTAATGCTGGAGCTAATTTCCATGTTGCCATTAATAATGGGAAGTTCCATGGAACTATCTGACCAACTACACCCAAAGGTTCTGGTATATTGTAAGAGTACTGAGAATTACTAATCTCAGCTACTGAACCTTCTTCAGCTCTAATCACACCTGCAAAATATCTCCAGTGATCGATTACTAGTGGAAGATCTGCAGCCATACATTCTCTAATTGGCTTTCCATTATCCAAACACTCAGCTGTTGCAAGTAAATTTAGATTTTTTTCTAATACATCAGCTATTTTCATCATTATATTTGATCTTGTAGTGATGTCTGTCTTTCCCCATTCTTTAAAAGCTGCATGAGCTGCATCTAATGCTGCTTCAACATCTTTTTCATTTGATCTTGCTACTGAACAGATAACTTCATTTGATATTGGACTTGGATTATCAAAATATTTACCCGATTTTGGCTCTACAAATTTCCCATTAATGTAGTTTCCATATTTTGCTTTAAATGGAAATTCTACCTTTAAATGAGATGTGTCTAGAGCTGATGACACTTTTAATGCTTCTGCACTCATTTTTTTCACTCCTCTTGTTTTATTAGATTTGATGTTATTAGATCTTCTAGATTTTTTTAAAGGTTTCTTAGTCGCAGACTTTTTTGTCCCAACTTTTTTAGTCTTTACCTTTTTTTTTCTTTTTATTTTTCTAGAAGTTTTGACTAATTTCTTTTTTTTCTTTTTGGTTTTTTTAATTTTCTTAACCATTTATATAAATGAAATTAAAAACCTATTAAAAGGAATTGTAAACAAAACAATTATGTATTCAATCCTTAGTTGTATTTATTAGCTTGTTAAATAATGAAAAAATTTTTTATTTTCTAATTACCTATTTTGGACAATTTTTTTTTTAATTTTTTAGAAAGTTTGGAGAACCATTCTTTTTCTTTTCCTGACTCAGGTAATACTTCTCCGTACTCGATCATTTGAGATGGAGGCAAATCAACAATGTAAACCCATACTTGAGTTTCATCTAATTTAGAATTTTTAACTATAATATCTCTAAGATCAGAAATTAATTTATCTTTTGTTTTTTTTGGTCTGCCAGCTCTAATTTGACCTAGCAAAAATATTGAAGGCTCTTTTACTTTTTTACCTCCCATGAAATGATTATTTTTTTTTGTTTTATTAAATATTACTTGTGCAAAATAAGTATTTGCTCCTGTTACAACATTATGAACTTTTGTAATTCCTTCAGCTAAATTTTTTTGCTGTTTTGAGGTTAAAGTAAAATTTGAATTTGTTACTGTATAAGTTGGCATTTAAACTAGAATATTGATTTTGAATATTTTTTCCAGTTATCTTGATAATGCTTAGTATTTTCAATTATTCCTTTTTTTTCTTCGTTAGTAACTTCTCTTATAACTTTACCAGGTGATCCAACTACTAATGAATTATCTGGTATTTCTTTATTTTCTGTTATTAAAGCTTTAGCTCCAATAATACAATTTTTTCCAATTTTAGCATTGTTTAAAATAACTGCTCCAATACCAATCAAACTATTATCACCAATTGTGCATCCATGAAGCATAACCATATGGCCTATAGTTACATCTTTTCCCACTTTTAAAGGGCATCCTGGATCAGTATGTAAAACGCTCCCATCCTGAACGTTTGACCCTTCACCAATAAATATGTTTTCAACATCCCCTCTTAAAACAGCATTAAACCAAATACTTGTGTTTTTCTCTAGAGTAACATCACCTATTATAGTTGCATTAGGTGCTACCCAATTTTCGCCGGAGTTTTTTGGTTTTTTATCTTTTAAATCGTAAAACATAATTTATATATTATTACATTATGCCAATACAAACTCCAATATGTGATTTTGGTAAAAAAGCTATTCCATTTGAACTAAAATCAACTGATGAAAAAATTCTCAAGCTTGATGATGTTAAAGGAGAAAATGGAACTCTGATAATGTTTATTTGTAACCACTGTCCCTATGTTAAAGCTGTTGCAAAAGATATAGTTGAAGACTGCAATACTTTAAAAGAAGTAGGTATAAACTCTGTTGCAATTTGTTCAAATGATGCTGTTAATTATCCTGAAGACTCATTTGAAAATATGATAAAATTCTCAAATAGTAATAGTTTTAGTTTTCCTTATTTAGTAGATGAAACCCAAGAAGTAGCGAAAGCATACGATGCTGTGTGTACTCCTGATTTCTTTGGATACAATAAAAATTTAGAACTTCAATACAGAGGTCGAATAAGAGAATTAAAAAAACTTATTCCAGTTAGAAGTGGGGAAAGTGATCTATTCCAAGCAATGAAACAAATAGCTGAAACAGGTAAAGGTCCAAAAGAACAAATTCCTAGTGCTGGTTGTGGCATTAAATGGAAATATGATTAATGTATTTAATCGTTACTAGATCTTTTCCACCAGAGCTTGGTGGAATGCAAAATTTAATGTGGGGTTTATCAAGAGAATTATCGAAAAACTTTATGATTAAAGTTTTTGCAGATTATATTGAAGGTCACAAAGAATTTGATGAACAAGCGTCTTTTTCAATTGAAAGAGTTGGAGGGATTAAACTTTTAAGAAAATACAGAAAAGCCCAGTTAATAAATGAATTTATTAAAGATAACAAGATAGAGGGAATAATTGCTGATCACTGGAAAAGTTTAGAACTAATTAAATCACCTAAAAAAAAATATTGCCTAATTCACAGTAAAGAAATTAATCATCCAGTAGGCTCAAATTTAAATAAAAGGGTTTTAAATGTTTTAAATAATGTTGAGAGAGTAATTGCAAATTCACAATTTACAAAAAATTTAGCAATTAAGTGTGGTGTTAACGAAAATAAAATAATTGTAATTAACCCTGGAGTATATCCAGAAAAAGAATTAGATAAAAAAACTCTGGATAAAGTTGAGAGTTTGTTAAAAGTAAAAACACCAAGATTAATTACTGTTTCAAGGTTCGATAAAAGAAAAAACCATGAAAAAATAATTATGGCTTTAAGAAATTTAAAACAAATTTACCCTGATATAGTTTATATTTGTGTAGGTTACGGCGAAGAGGAAGAAAATATTAAAAACCTTGTAAAAGAATTAAATTTAGAAGAACAAGTAATGTTCTTTAAAGATATAAGTAATGACCTGAAAAATGCCCTAGTTGCAAAATCTAATGTATTTGTAATGCCCTCGGTGATACATAAAACATCTGTTGAAGGATTTGGAATCGCTTATGTTGAGGCAGCTCAATATGGAATACCTTCTATAGGAGGTAAAGATGGAGGGGCAGCAGATGCAATTGATCATCAAAAAACTGGTTTAATTTGTGATGGGAATAATTTAGATGATGTTTATTTATCTACAAATGCAATTTTACAAAATAAAAAATATTTAGAGTATGGAAAGAATGCCAAAGAATTTGTGAACAAATTCCAATGGTCTAAGATTATAGAGGAATATAAAAAGACTCTTAATTAATTTATTGGCCAAGGTAATTCAATATAGCCCTGTAAAATTCCTGGAGGAAAATCCATTATCATAAAATGTGAAATTGATGCAAGAGCGATCCATACACCAATTGAACTAATTAAACTAAATCTAAAACTTACTCTTGCAATTTTTGATAAAAATATAAAAACAAATAAACCAATAGACATATAAAATCCTATAAATACTGATAAAAATAATGGAGAGATAAACCAGAAAATAGTTAACCACTGACTTCTAATTTCTGTATTCCCTAAAAGTAAATTTTCTGCATCATGAAATACCTTTAAGCCAGATTTACTTACAAACATTTGAATTCCTATAATGATACAGAATAAAAGCATAAACAAACCAACACTAATTGGAAATATTTTACCTAGATATTGTAAATGGTCTGTTACAAATACTGTATAAACAGATATTAATAACAATAAAATTAAAAAGACCCATTGCGGTCTAGATTTAGCATTGAGTACATCTGATTTAGTATTAGCTATTTTATCTTTTTTATTAATTATTTTAATTCCTGAATAAATTGAAAATGCTGAAACCAAAATTAAAACTAAAAAAATCGGTCTTATAAAAAGCTCAGAAAAAGTATAAAATTGCATTGTCTGATACAAGTATGTTTCAATACTATCGCTTAAGACAAAACCGATCATTAAAGCAACCCTAGAGTAATCAAATCTTTTCATATAAACAGCAAGTACTCCAATAAATGTCGCAAATATTAAATCACCCCATGATCTTGTTGAGTTAAAAATCGCAAACAGTATTAATGAAATTAAAAATGGTGCAAGAATTGTGAAATTAATAGTTGTTAACTGTGAAATTGGTTTAGCCATTGCTACACAAATTATTGCACCAAATATATTTGCGACTGCTAGCGACCAAATTATTGTATAAATTAAATCTAGTTGGGTATCTACCATCGTTATACCTGGATCAACACCCAATAATATTAATCCACCCATCAAAATTGCTGTTCCACCAGATCCAGGAATTCCAAATAATAAAGTAGGAATTAGTGCTCCACCCTCTTTGGAATTGGAGCTAGACTCAGGCCCAATAACACCTCTGATGTCACCTTTTCCAAAATTCTCATTATTTTTTACAGTTGTTTTTGCATGACTATAACTAATCCAGTCTATACAAGATCCTCCGATACCTGGGATTAAACCTATAACACTTCCAATAAAAGAACACCTTAATACTAAAAACTTGTTACTTAAAAAATCTCTTAAACCTTTGAACCATCCAGATTTTTCCAATTCTGCTTTTTCAGATACGGCTTTATTTGACCTCAAAAGTTCTACAATTTCAGGGAACGCAAAGATAGAAATAGCAACCACCATCAAATGAATTCCTCCTCCTAAATACATTACAACAGGGTTTTGAACCTCTAATATCGTGCTAAAATCTAGTCTATACTCAGAACTTGCTGGTGAAATACCTATACAACCAATTATCATTCCAAGACATGCTGCTACCAATCCTTTGAAAATACTTGATCCGGTTAATGTTCCAACAACTGAAATTCCAAAAATTGCTAACATCAACATCTCACCAGTTCCAAAAGCTAAGATTATAGGTTTTGCAATTTGAATAACCATCGTAAGTAGAACGGCACCAAAAAGTCCACCAAATAAAGATGAAAAAAACGCAGCAGATAATGCTCTTGCTGCTTGTCCTTTTTTAGCTAATGGAAAGCCATCCATAACAGTTGCTTGAGCAGAAACTGAACCAGGAACTCCAATTAAAACTGCAGGGAAGGTATCAGAAGTTGCTACGACTGATAATAATCCCATCATCATTGCAATTCCAGAAACTGGTTCCATTCCAAAAACAAATGGAAGTAACAATGATAATCCCACAGTTCCGCCAAACCCAGGAATAACCCCAACTACTAAACCAATTAAAACACCGAGAATTAGAAAAAATAATGACGGACCTGAAACAATAGTAGCAAGTGCAGCAAATAATGCTTCAAACATAATGTTTATATCATATAAAAAAAAAGGGGGCATGGCCCCCTTTTTTTAAATAATTGTATTAAGCTTTTACTTGGTATCTTTCCAAGATTGTAAGAATTTTTCTGACTTACTGTCTATAGAAGTAGCTTTTTTTAGTGCAGATTTTAAAGCTTTAGAGCCAGTAACTTGATCATACTTACCTAGTTTTTTATTTAAAACTTTCATTGCCGCTGGATCATTTACAATTGCTGCTGCTGCATTCTGCCAAGCTTTAACAACATCTTTTTTAGCTGATTTAGGAAGCATCACATATTTTTGTGTTGCAAAACCAGCATAAAATAATGCTGTCCAAGATTTAGCTTCTGTTCCTTTAAATTTATTTCCTGTTACCGCTTCATAAACTTCTGGAAATGCTGGAAGATCTGGAAAGTTAGGATCTCTCTCAACTTTACCACCAACTGGTGCTCCCCAAGTCATTATCGGAACCATTTCTCCTTTTTCTACTAAAGGCCTTACATGTTTTAAGTATGATGCTGTGGTTTGATAATCAACAGTTGTTTCACCTCGTAAGATTGCTGCTCTTCCTGCTTTTCTTCCCTTCATGCCATAGACAACATTTACGTCTACACCCATCATATCGAACGCTAAAATTGGAACAGCGTCTAAAGAAGTTTTTCCTTGAGAACCATAAACAAGTTTAGAACTTTTAAATTTATCGAAGTCTTTTATTATATCAGTTACTCCCATTTCTTTTCTAACATAAACAACTCCCCCTGTACCACTTGCAAAAATTGGAACCATATTTTTATAGTTGTATCTTACTCTTTCGTCTTTAAAGATAAATGGCATTTGAACTGATCCAGAAGTTCCGAATACAACCATACCATCTTTATCTTTTCCATGTTCAGCAAAATATTTATTTGATGCACCGATAGCTTTTCCATCAGTTACATTTTTTACAACGACTGTAGGATTGCCTGGTAAGTTTGCACTAAACGCAGGTCCGATTGCTCTAGCCCATGTATCAGAACCACCACCTGCTTTAAATGGTATCCACATAGTTACGGTCTTTCCAGAATAATCTACTGCTAATGCAGCAGTAACTGAAAACAACGAGGCAGCTAAAACTGCTAGTATTTTTTTTAACATTTATTATCCCCTGTTATTAATTTAAATATAGAAAAAGTTAGATGTATTTTTCGTAACTTTCAATAGTAATTTTTGGCATTAATTATTCCAACAAATTACCAACACCTTATATATTTGATGTACTTTGAACATTTTTTGTATTAAGAAATTTTATAATGAGTGATCAAATTAAAATACCTTGTATGTTTATGAGGGGTGGTACTTCAAGAGGGCCATATTTTTTAAAAAAAGATTTACCTGTGGATACATCAAAAAGAGATAAAATTCTGCTAGCAGTAATGGGCTCACCTGATATTAGGCAAATTGATGGATTAGGTGGCGCTGAACCAGTCAAAAGTAAAGTAGCTATAATAGATAAGTCGAAAGAGGATGGAATTGATGTTGATTATTATTTTGCCCAAGTAAAAATTGATGAGCCAATTGTAGATACTAAACCATCATGTGGAAATATTTTAGTTGGGGTTGGGCCTTATGCAATTGAGAAAGGTTTAGTTAATGCAAAAGATGGGGAAACCTCAGTCATAGTTAGAGATAAAAATACTGGCATGAAAATAGAGCAAATAGTTAAAACACCTAATAAAATAGTACAGTATGAAGGTGATTGCTTTATAGATGGAGTTCCAACACCTGGCTCACCTATAAAATTAAAATTTTTAAATATTATTGGCTCACAAACAAAAAAATTATTTCCAACTGGTAATTCACTGGATCAAATTGATGGAATTAATTTCACTCTTATCGATTGTGCAGTTCCTATGGTTATCTTTAAAAGTTCTGAATTAGGATTAAAGGACAATGAGACTTTTGAGAAATTGAATGGTGATAAAAATCTTATAAATAAAATGGACTCTGTAAGAATAAAGATTGCTAAAGAAGTTGGCTTAGGTGATGTAGCAAATTCTGTGATCCCTAAAACTGCAATTGTAAATAACTCTAATTCAGCAGACATAAGCTCAAGATATTTTATGCCATGGAATTGTCATCCAGCTTACGCGGTGACAGGATCAATGGCTTTATTAGCTGCGTGCAAATCAAAAAATACTGTTTGTTCAGAATTTTATAGTAACTTTTCCGAAAGTGGCCCTTTTACACTTGAACACCCCTCTGGTTTATTAAAAATTGATTATGAGGTTAACTATAAAAATGAGATGATCGAAGACATAAAAGTTACTACAACAAGAAATGCAAGACTGATAATGTCTGGAAATGTTTTCGTAAAAAAAAGTTTACTATAATATTTTAACTTAATTTTCACTAAGAGATCTGATTAATCTTTCAAATACTTTTTCAGCAGATAATTTTGATAAATCGCTTACTTGAATAGCTTTAAAATTTTCCCTCTCTATACTTACTTTATGTGCTGTTGTGTGTGCTCCAAATAAAGAAACTCCTTTTGATCCTAAATGAGCTGTCATGTGTGCAGGACCAGTATCATTTGCAACAACGAAAGAGCTATCTTTGATTAATGCTGCTAACTGGGAAATATTGAGAGCTTTACCATTATCTAAAATACAAAGTGCATTAATCCTTGGTGCTTCTTTAATTTCATTGGGCCCAGGTGCTATAACTACTTTAAATTTATTTTCTAATTTTTCATTAATCATAGAAATTAAATCATTGTAATAAGGCCATTTCTTTGAAATTAAATGAGGAGAGCAAAAAGGAAAAAGAGTTATATAATTATCAAGTTCGTAATAATTCTTTATTTTTGAAATGTCAGTTATACTCCATGAAAAATCAGGTTTAGTTGTATTAGAAGTATTAACTCCACTATTTTTAAGTTGATAGTCAAATCTTTCTAAAACAGAGTCTTTATCAAAATCCTGCCTGGAAGACTCTTTTGGTAAAGTAGTCTCAGTTGACGACCATATTTCCTTACCCACTTTAGGAAATAGAATTTTTTTATAAAAAGAAGTCCTACTTGAATTTTGAAGATCAAAAACTTTGAAAAAACTATGTTTTTTAATTTCTTTCATTAATGAATATAAATAAATGAGATTTAATTTTGATAATCTCTTATCTAAAATTACATTTGAAATATTGGGATTTTTTTTAAAAAGGTCATAATAGGGTTTTGTTGTTAACAAATGAATTTGATCATTTGGATGATTTTCAGAAATATCTTGAATTGCTCCACAAGCTTGAGCTATATCTCCTAAAGAGCCGTGTTTAATAATCAAAATATTAGACATATTTAAAACAACTTAACATAGTATATTTATTTATGAATAAAATTCTGATTGAAGTATCTGTTGGTGAGCTGTTAGATAAAATTTCAATTTTAGAAATCAAACAAGATAAAATTAAAGATCTTGAAAAACTTAAATTTATCAAAGAAGAGTATTCAATTCTTAATGATAAATTAAATAAAAATATTAAATCTGATGAAAAACTAAGTAATCTTTTTTCTTCATTAAAAGAAATTAATGCAAAACTTTGGGTGATTGAAGATGAAAAAAGACAATGTGAAAAAGATCAAAATTTCACAGATAAATTTATTAAACTTTCAAGGGATGTACATTTTTTAAACGATGAACGAGCAAAAATTAAGCTGAAGATAAATAATTATACTGGTTCAAAAGTAAGAGAAATTAAAGAATATACTAAGTATTAAACGAATATTTTTTTTCTAAGAACTTAATTACATTGTGGATAATAAAAGTCATAAATAAGTATATTCCACCTGCAACAATAAACACTTCAATTGGCTTAAATGTTGTTGATATAATATATTTAGCAACACCCGTTAAATCCATTAATGTAACTGTGCTCGCTAGAGATGTTCCCTTCATCATTAATATAATTTCATTTCCATAAGCTGGAAGAGATTGTCTAATAGCAATCGGAATTTGTATTTTATAAAAAATAATTTTGTTTGTAATTCCTAGGCTTTTACCAGCTTCAATTATTCCTGGCTTTATCGTCTGAAATGCTGATCTTAATATTTCTGATGTATAGGCGCCTGTATTTAAAGTAAAAGCTATAATTGCACACCAATAAGGCTCTTTTAAAATAACCCATAAAAATGTTGACCTTAAATATTCAATTTGTCCTAATCCAAAATAAATTATGAAAATTTGAACTAGTAAAGGAGTTCCTCTAAACAAATAAGAATATCCATAAGCAAATTTATTTATAAAAATATTTTTGTTTATTCTTAATATTGCGAACAAAAATCCAACAATTAATCCAAAGAATAACGATACTGATAACAATTTTAAAGTTACAACTGAAGCTCCTAAAAGTTTGGGTAAACTTGAGAACATTAAATCAAAATCCATCAATACCCTCTGCTATATTTAGTCTCTAATCTGTTAATAATTTTCATACTTAAATATGTAAGCATCAGATATAAAACTGCAGCAAAACTATAAAAGAGTAAAGGATCCCTTGTAGACCCTGCAGCAATGTAAGACTGTCTCATAATTTCAACAAGTCCAGTTACAGAAATCAATGAAGTATCTTTTAAAGTAATTTGCCAAACATTACTTAAGTTAGGAATAGCCAGTCTTAACATTTGAGGTAAAATTATTTTATAAAACTGAGTAAATTTATTTATCCCCAAAACTTTTGCAGCCTCAAACTGGCCTTTATCAATAGACTGAATTGCACCTCTAAAAATTTCTGTGGAATATGCACCTGAAATAATTCCAATTGCAATTGATCCAGTAATGAATGCATTAATTTCAATATATTCATAATATCCAAAAATAGATGCGACATACATTATCGCTCCACTTCCACCAAAAAAGAAAAGGTAAATTACTAAAAGTTCAGGTACACCCCGAATGACCGTTGTGTAAAAGTTTCCAATTAGATTAAATAATTTGTATTTAGATAGTTTTAGGGGTGTAAAGATTAATGCAAAAAAAAAACCGATAAGCATTGCTGTAACAGAAACAGCAATAGTCATTAGGGTTGCATAAAAAAGCTCATCACCCCAACCAGTTTTACCAAATACGAGAAGTTCCATATAGATCGGCGACTATATATTATAGTCGCCAAATCTTAAATTAATTACATAGATGCATCAAAACCAAAGTGTTTAATAGCAAGTTTGCTAATTATTCCTTTTTTTCTAGCAGTATTAATTGCTTTATTGAAATCTTTCAGAAGTTTTGCATCTCTTTTTCCGATTGCATCATCTCCACTCTGTCTAATTCCAACACCAACACCATTACCAAATGCTCCGCCTGAGAAAGTTGGTCCAACTAGAGTAACTGGTTTGCCTGATTTATCAGCATAGTCTGTAAACGCTACTGCTGCAGCTAAAGCAACATCACATCTACCAGAAGTTAAATCAAGATTAACTTCATCTTGTGTTTTATAAGTTCTAACATTTATATTTCCTACATCACCTGACTCTAAAAAGTTTTGGTGAATTGTTCCAGTTTGAGTACAAACTGTTTTACCAGCAAGTGCACCTGTTAAAGTTTTAAGAGCTTTTTTAACATCAGATCCACCTAAAGATAAGTTTATACCTTCTGGAGTATCCATTCCCACTAGGTTTGAACCCTTCATTACTGCAAGAGAAGCAACTTCGTCTGCATAACCTTGAGAAAAAGTAATTGTTTTTTGTCTTTCAGCAGTAATAGACATTCCAGCCATAATCGCATCAAACTTTCTCATAAGTAAAGCTGGAATCATTCCATCCCAATCTTGTTCAACAATTGTACATTCGTGTTTCATAATTGCACATAATTCTTGAGCAAGCTCAACTTCGAAACCAATAAGATTACCTGAAGCATCTTTTGAATTCCAAGGAGGGTAAGCTCCTTCAGTTCCTATTTTAATTTTATCAGCGTAAACATTTCCGATAACAAAAAGAGAAGCAAGAACTGTCAAAATAGTTTTTTTAAATATATTCATTATTTTCTCCTTAATTAGAAGAATAATTATTTCACAAATTTTAATAATTAAAAAGAAAAATCAATGGTTTATTGAAGAAGAGAAATTCCAAGAACAATCAAAACTGGGTATGTAAACTCTTGATAATTTAGTGTTTCCAAAATTTTGATTAAAAACATTCAGCCAATTTTCAACCTGCTGTGGTTTTTTATCTTGGCTACCAACTTGTGCAGTGATAACTCCTTTTGGTTTTAAAATTCGAACTAACGAGTCCATATTCTTTGATGCTAAATCAATACAGAATTGATCATCATTTAAATCAACATAAATATGATTGTAAGTATCATCACTAACAGACTTAATACTCTCAAAAGCATCTCCCCAAACACACTTGACAGAATTTTTTCCAGTTGCTTTTTTTCCAATGTCTCCAAGATGTTTATTACATACGTCAACAACCTCAGGATCTAACTCATACCAATCTATAAAATTAAAATTTTTGGATATACATTCCCTCGCTACTCCTCCGTCACCGCCACCGATGATAGCAGCTCGCTCATTATTCTGATTTAAATCTAAGCCTGCTCCAACAAATGTTGAACTGTACAAATATTCATCTGTAGTTGCTACTTGGATTTCACCATCAATAAAAAGAGATTTCCCAAATTGTTCTAATTCCAGAATTTCAATATGTTGACCTACTTTTGATTTAAAATCCTCTAAAACATCATTTACTACATATGATTTTTGTAGTCCTGGTGAACTATAAATATCATGATAAAGAGATTTGGTATCTCTATTAAACTCTTTTTTAACTATTCTTGTATGTTCGAATTCTTTTTTGATAATTTCTATAGCCACAGAAGGATTTATTTTCCCACATGTAAAAAAATCGAAACTAATAATTCCTTTTTCAGGAAAGGTGTGAAAACTTATATGGCTTTCTGCCAATAATGCTAAAATAGTAAAACCTTGTGGTTCAAATTTATATTTACAAATATTGAGTATGGTAACTCTAGCTGCTTTAGCTATGTCGTGTATTACTTTTTCAAAAACTGAAGGTTCATATTCTTTAGTAGTTCCAATAATGTCTAGAGTTATATGTTCGCCTACTTTTGTCATTTTATTGTATGATGAAACCTTACTAATCAAATTTTTTACTTCTTTCAAACAAAAAACTATTATAATACTTCGCAGAGGTTGAAATAGTGAAAAACGATTGGTCAAATTTAGAAGCAAAAAGATACATTAAAAAATACCAAAAACTTGGTCATTCAAGAGATATGGCTTTACGTGTTTATACAACCAGGTTGTTGGGAAGAAATACCGAACTAGTTCTTCATGGTGGTGGAAATACTTCTGTAAAAACATCTATTAAAGATATTGACGGCAAAAATTATGATGTCCTATGTGTTAAAGGAAGTGGTTGGGATATGGCTGAAATTGAACCAGCAGGTCTTCCTGCAGTAAAATTAAATCCATTGCTATCTCTTAAACATAAAAAATATTTAAGCGATGAAGATATGGTTGCATTTCAAAAAAGAAATTTAATAGATATCAAATCACCCAATCCATCGGTAGAAACTTTTTTGCATGCTTTTTTACCATTTAAATTTGTAGACCACACTCATTCTGATGCGATCATGAATGTTACAAATAGAACAAATGGCAAAGATCTTTGTAAAAAAATATTTGGTTCTAAAGTTAGTATTGTTCCTTATGTAATGCCTGGATTTAGGTTAGCTCAAAAAATTAATGAGGTTTATTCTAAAAATCCTAATATCAATTGTTTAATACTTTTAAATCATGGAATTTTTACTTTTGATGATGACGCTAAAAAATCTTATGACTTAATGATCAAATATGTATCAATTGCTGAAAAAGCAGTCAAAAAGATTAAAAGGAAAAAGATAAAACAGATAAAAAAATATAACAACTCTTTCAAACCACATGAAATCTCTCCAATACTAAGAGGTTTATTGTCTGAAACTAAAAATATTAAGTTTATATTAAATTATAGATCTAATAAAATTTTAGACTATTTTATTAATGGTAAAGATGTAAGAAGATATACTGGTCTTGGTACCTCCACACCTGATCATGTTATAAGAGTAAAACCATTTCCATTAGTTATCACACCAAAACCAAACTCTAATTTAGAAGATTTTAGAAAATTGGCTGAGAAATCTTTTAAAAATTATAGAAAAAAATATATCAAGTATTTTGATACTAATAAAAAGAAAGTTAAAGATAAGAAAACAATGTTAGATACCTCTCCAAGAGTTATTCTAGTTCAAAATGTTGGGCTATTTACTGTTGGAGATAGTTTAAGAGCTGCTAAGATCGCTGGAGATTTAACAGAAACAAATGCAAGGGTTATTTCATCTGTTGAGGAGACATCAAAATATAAGTTTATAGCTGAAAAAGATTTATTTGATGTCGAATATTGGTCTTTGGAACAAGCTAAAATTAAAAAAACTAAACAAGTACTTCAAGGTAATGTTGTTGTTATAACCGGCAGTTTTGGAGCGATAGGCACTGCTACTTATGAACTTTTTAAAAGTTATGGAGCTGAAGTGGTTTTGCTTGATTATAATTTACAAAAAGTAAAAGAAATGAAATCTAAAATTAAAGATCTTTGTTTGCATTGTGATGTCACAAATAAAGATAATGTTAAAAGAGCTTTCAAAATAATTGCAGAAACTTATGGTGGAATTGATATTCTAATCTCTAATGCTGGAACAGCAATTGGTGGCTCTATAGCTGAAGTAGATGATAAAATTTTAAGGCAAAGTTTTGAGAATAATTTTTTTTCTCATCAAAATTGTGCTTCGGAAACAATTAAAATAATGAAAAAACAAAATATCGAAGGCTGCTTATTATTTAATATTTCAAAACAGTCTGTAAATCCTGGAAAAAATTTTGGGCCTTATGGATTACCAAAGTCGGCGCTACTAAACTTATGTAAACAATATGCTGTAGATTATGGATCTCTTGGAATAAGATCAAATGGAGTAAATGCAGATAGAATTAGGAGTGGATTATTAAATGATGGAATGATTAAATCTAGAGCTAAAGCAAGAGAAGTCTCTAAAGATGAATATATGAGAGGAAACTTACTTTTAAACGAAGTAAAAGCAGACGATGTGGCAAAAGCATTTTTTCATTTAGCAATTTCAAAAAAAACTACTGGAGCTGTTTTAACAGTTGATGGTGGAAATATTGCCGCTTCTCTTAGATAAATTATTTAAATAACTTTTTTAATCCTTCTAAAGAGGCTTTGGAAATACCTTTTTCAGTTATCAAACCTGTTACATATTTTGCTGGAGTAACATCAAAAGCAAGATTCATTGCTTTACTTTTTTTTGGGTAAATTAAAACTTTTTTGATCTTATTATTTTCATCCAATCCCTCAATATGAGTTAACTCCTCTGAACTTCTCTCTTCAATTGGGATATCTTTACCTTCTTTGATTTCCCAATCGATAGTTGAACTTGGTAATGCTACATAAAAAGGGACATTATTATCATGAGCTGCTAACGCTTTTAGATAAGTTCCAATTTTATTACAAACATCACCGTTAGATAGAGTTCTATCCGTCCCAACAATACACATATCAACTTCACCTCTTTTCATTAAAATACCACCAGTGTTATCAGCAATTATAGTGTTTGGTATTTTTTCCTCATTTAATTCATATGAAGTTAAATTTGCACCTTGGTTTCTAGGTCTTGTTTCGTCAACCCAAACATGAATGGGTATCCCTTTTTTATGTGCATGATAAATGGGTGAAGTTGCTGTCCCCCAATTTATAGTTGCTAACCATCCTGCATTACAGTGGGTTAAAATATTAATTGTATCTTTTTTTTTATTATAAATTTCTTCAATTATTTTTAATCCATTAACACCAATATTTTCACAAAACTTTTCATCTTCATTGCATATTTCTTGGGCTTCCTTTAAAGCGATATCTAGGACTTGATTACTTTTAATTCCAGATAATTTATTCATCATACGATCTACGGCCCATTTTAAATTAATTGCTGTAGGTCTTGATTGAATTAATTCCTCTGCATTTTTTTTTATAAATTCAGGATCATTATTTTCTTGAACAGCTAGTGCTATTCCAAAAGCGGCGGTTCCACCAATTAAAGGAGCTCCTCTTACTTCCATTACTTTAATGGCATTAATTGCATCTTTTACTGATTTGAGATCTTTAATTATAAACTGATGTGGGAGTTTTGTTTGATCAATTATTTTGACAATGTTATTTTCAAACCAAATTGTTCTGTATTCTTTACCCCTCACTTTCATTTAATTAAAGCTCTTCCTGCTACTGTTTTTAGTTTATCTATTGTTTTTTTAGTTCTTTTCTCAGGAGCTGTAATTATTGCAACATCTAAACAATTGTTAGTTGGATCATTTGGATCAATAAATTCTTCAAAATTATCAATTAAATTTTTGATCATAACTTTTGCTTTTTCGGCATTTCCTAATAAAACTTTAATTACTTGCTGAACGTCAACATTTTCATGATCTGGATGCCAACAATCAAAATCCGTCACCATAGAGACTGATGCGTATCTTATTTCTGCTTCTCTAGCAAGTTTTGCTTCTGGCATATTTGTCATGCCAATTACATCTGCCTCCCACGATCTATATAATTTTGATTCGGCTAATGTAGAAAATTGAGGGCCTTCCATTACAACGTATGTTCCATTTCTTTGATAATCTATATTAGATTTTTTAATTGCCTCTTCACAAGCATTCATAAGTCCATTTGATGTAGGGTGAGCCATTGAAACATGGGCTACGATCTCCTCATCAAAAAAACTTTTGGTTCTTGCAAATGTTCTATCAATAAATTGGTCAACGATAACAAATTTACCTGGTGGCAAATCTTCTTTGAGTGATCCTACTGCAGAAACAGAAACAATATCTGAAACTCCTAATTGTTTAAGTGCATCAATATTTGCTCTGAAATTTATATTTGATGGTGAAATAAAATGACCTCTTCCATGTCTTGGTAAAAAATAAACTTCTTTATTATTATAGATTGTTTTTAAAATTTGATCTGATGGTTTTCCCCATGGGGTATTTAAATCTAGTAATTCTCTATCTTTAAATTCCTCAACGTCATAGAGACCACTTCCACCGATTATTGCTAATTTATTTGTTGTCATAGTTAAAAATTTAATTATTTTTACTTTTATAAATAAGTATTATGAATTTAAAAGATTATATTAGATCTATCCCAGATTATCCAAAAAAAGGGATTTTATTTAGAGATATTACTACTTTAATTAAAGACAAAAATGCTTTTGCTGAAACAATTAATCAAATAGTTCAAAAATCAAAAAAATATAAGTTTACTAAAATTGCAGCTATAGAGTCTCGTGGTTTTGTATTTGCGTCAGCTGTTTCCTATATTTTAAAAAAACCATTTATAATGCTCAGAAAAAAAAATAAATTACCTGCCAATGTTCACTCTGTTGATTTTGAACTTGAGTATGGAACAGCAACAATTGAAGTACATAAAGACTCTTTAGATAAAAATGATAGTGTCTTAATTATAGATGACTTAATAGCAACTGGAGGCACTGCAGAAGCAGCAGCTAAACTAGTTGAAATATCTAAAGCTAAGGTTTCAGCATTTATATTTGTAATAAACTTATTTGATTTAGGTGGATCTGATAATTTATTGAAAAATAATTACGAAGTTGAACATCTAATAGATTTTCCTGGACATTAATTGGTAGCGGGAAGTGGGATCGAACCACTGACCTCAGGCTTATGAGTCCTGCGCTCTAACCAACTGAGCTACCCCGCCATAACTAATGAAGTCTTATAATATAAATCTTTATTGTTTCAATATACTTTTAAGCAAGTTTTATGGTCTAAATAATAAAAAAAATAGATATCGAACACAATAAACTAACTAACAAAAATGAAACTAATATATTCTTTTTAAAAGTTTTTTTTTTATCCATTCTAACCCTATTAAGTAGAATGTTTACATCTGTAGTTTTAATTCGATTACTTGATGTGTTTTCAATCGAAGAGCTATATTTATTTAAATCTTTATAATTTTGCGTCATTTATAAAATAAAATTAAACCATTTAAGATTATATAAGACAATTAATATTTTTATTAATTTTATATTTTTTTAAAATTACTTTGTTTTAATGGCTTTTTTAAAAATTGAGCCTGATATTTTTGTCTTTCAACTTCTATAAAAATATCTTTACTTAACAATTCTTCATTTGAATAGATATTATGTATATATCCAAAAGCTAAATTTTTTTTAAAATTAAATGAGTAGTTACCTGAAGTTGTTCTTCCTATTATTTTATCATTTAAGTAAATAGGTTCATCATGAAGTAATAAAGGAGAGCCTGGTTTATTGTATTTGAGTGTAAGCATAATAAATCTTCTATCAATTTTTTTACTTTTAATTTTCTGAAGAGCTTCTTTTCCAATAAAATTAATTTTTTTTTTGTTACTGATCGTGAATGTAAGACCTGATTGGTATAAATTTTCTTCTGGAGAAATATCATGTCCCCAATGTAAGAAACCACTTTCCATTCTCATTGTGTCTAAGGAATGCATTCCACAATTAGAAAGATTAAATTTCTTACCTTTATCTATAATTAATTCGTAAATTTTTTTAGCCTCAGAAATTTTTATGTACAATTCATAACCTAGTTCTCCAACATAAGATAATCGTTGAGTCCAAATTTTTGAATTATCTATTTGAATATATTTAGCATAACTAAATTTAAAATTTTCATTTGTAAAATCATCTCCGCTAATTTCTTGCATTAATGATCTGCTCTTGGGACCAAAGATGCCAAAAACACAATAATCATCGGTTACATCTTTAAGATTAATTCCATCTGATAAATGTTTTTTAATATGAAATTTATCTCTTTCTCTTGTTGCTGCAGAACTAATAATTCTAAAATAATTTTTATTAATACATACTACTGTCAAATCAGTTTCAATACCACCATCTTCATTTAACATTTGGGTATAAGTGCACTTCCCAACTTCATTTTTAATGTCTGCTGTGCAAATTCTTTGTAAGTTTTCATGAGCTTTATCAGATTTGATTTCAAATTTCGAAAATGGTGTTAAATCATATAAACCAATATTATTTACAGTATTGCTTGTTTCATATTCAACAGCCGGATACCAATTTTGATAGTTGTAACTATATTCATACTCTGTTTTCTCACCATCAAGAGCAAACCACATAGGTCTCTCATATCCACCTGATACACCAAAACAAGCACCAAAACTTTTTAATAAATCGTGGTGAGGTAAAATTTTAATATTTCTAGACGTTTTGTGTTGTTTGTAAGGCCAGTGCATTCCATATAAATCACCTAAGGACTCTGTAATTCTGTCTTTGATAAAACTTAAACCTGAATGAAATTTCTGAAATCTTTTAATATCGTAATTAAAAATATCTTCATTAATATGGCCATTCATTAACCATTCGGCTGTTACTTTTCCAACACCCCCTCCACTTCCAATTCCAATACTATTCAAACCACAGCTGACAAATAAATTTTTAACTTCAGGCACTTCACCTAATAAAGAGTTAGTATCAGGAGTAAAAGACTCTGGACCTGAAAAAAATTTTCTTACTCCTATTTTTTTCAGTATTGGGAATCTTTTCATTGATTTTTCTAAATAAGGTTCAAAGTGCTCAAAATTTTCAGGAAATTCTCCAAACGAAAAATCTTCTGGCACTTCGTTAGTTTTATTAAATGCAGGTATTGATTTACCTTCAAATATCCCAATTAAAAGTTTTCCAGCATCCTCCTTAAAATAAACGCTGCTATCAAAATCCCTTATTACAGGTAAAGTTGGTGAAAGCTTTTCTATCGGTTCAGTAATTACATAAAAATGTTCTGCTGGATAAAGAGGAATGCTAACTCCAATTTTTTCACCAATTTGTCTTGACCACATTCCAGTTGCAAGAACAACATACTCACACTCAATATTTTGGCCATTGACTTTAACTCCGTGAACTCTTCCATTTTTAGTTAATATAGTCTCAACTGGGGATTGTTCGTATATTTTTGCTCCTCCTTTTCTTGCACCTTTTGCAAGGATATGGGTAACCCCACTTGGGTCGGCTGAACCATCTCCTGGCATTAACACACCACCTTTTAAGTCCTCTGTACTCATCATTGGATATTTTTTTTTAATTTCTTCTTTATTGATTATCCTTAAATCAACGTCATAAAGCTGAGCAGTTGTTGCCTGTCTTTTAAGTTCTTGCCAACGACTTTCTGTTTGTGCAATCGAAAGTGCACCGTTAAGTCTTAGTCCTGCTGAGTGATCAACTTCTTTCTCTAAATTTTTATATAAATCTAAAGTGTATTTTCTAATTTTAGTTACTGATGCAGAGGGACCTAATTGACTTACTAATCCTGCTGCATGCCATGTTGTGCCTGATGTTAGCTGATCTCTTTCTAATAAAACTACATCTTTCCATCCAAACTTTGTTAAGTGGTAAGCAACAGAGCATCCAATCACTCCACCACCTATTACAACAACTTTTGTACTTGAAGGATACTTTTTATCCATTACTAATTTTTGATAGCTTCTCCAGGCTCTACAAAACTATGACCGAAAACATCGGCAACAGCTTTATAGGTTACATGACCTTTGTAAACATTTAGTCCTGCTAGAAAATTTTTGTCTTCACCCAAGGCTTTTTGATACCCTTTGTTCGCAAGTTTAACTAAAAATGGAAGTGTGGCATTGTTTAAGGCTAATGTTGATGTTCTTGGTACACCACCTGGCATATTAGCAACACAATAATGTACAACATCATCAACTATATATGTTGGATCTCCATGGGTAGTTGGTTTACTTGTTTCAACACATCCACCTTGATCTATAGCAACATCAACAATTACAGATCCACGTTTCATAAATTTTAACATTTCTTTAGTCACTAATTTTGGTGCCTCCGCACCTGGAATTAAAACACCTCCAACTAAAAGATCAGCCTCTGATAACAATTTAGTTAAATCAATTTTATCACTATGTTTTGGAATTATTTTATCACCAAACATTTCTTTA
>CACKYN010000001.1:75000-87889 GCA_902604355.1 uncultured Pelagibacteraceae bacterium | reverse complement strand
GTTTTCTTACTTATTTTTTCATATATTTATAAAGATATTAAATTAGGAAATTTTAATTATTATTTAATCTTTGTTCTTTTGATCATTAGTAGTTTTGATCATAGATATTCTTTTTTAGGAAGATTGGAGATTTTAACAAATGCAAATTATTTGCAATCAATAATATTTATATTTATATCTATAATAATTATTTTAAAAGATAAACTAATACTGAAAAATTAAATTGAAAATAAGTATAATAATTCCCTGCTATAATGAAAAAAATACTTTAGAAATCCTCATAGATAAGGTTAAATCTAAATGTAATTTAGAACATGAAATTATTGTTGTTGATGATTTTTCAAATGATGGCTCTAGGGAAGTATTAAAAAATATAAATCATAAAATTGATAAAATTATACTAAATGAAAAAAATTTTGGTAAAGGATATTCGATACGTAGAGGTTACGAGAATGCAATTGGAGATATAATAATCATTCAAGACGCTGATCTAGAATATGATCCGAGTGATTATGAAACTCTTTTAAATCCAATAATTGAAGGCCATGCTGATGTTGTCTATGGGTCAAGATTTGTAAGCGCAAAAGAAACTAGAGTTTTATATTTTTGGCACACTTTAGGTAATAAATTTTTAACAATTTTTTCAAACATGTTCTCAAATTTAAACCTGTCAGACATGGAGTGTTGCTATAAGGTTTTTAAAAGAGAAGTTATGAGTGGTTTAAATTTGCAAGAAAATAGATTTGGATTTGAACCTGAATTTACAGCTAAAATTGCAAAATTAGATATAAGAATATTTGAGGTAGGAGTAAAATATTATGGAAGAAAATATTCAGAGGGGAAAAAAATTACATGGAAAGATGGATTTAGTGCTATTAGATGTATAATTAAATATAATTTATTTTAATTACGTGTCCAAAGATATTAAAAATTTATATAACAAACATATAAATAAACCTTGTGTAATTGTTGGATCATCCAAATCTTTAAACAATTTTGATTATCAAAACTTTAAAGGAATTAAAATAATTTGTGGAGCAACTATACTTAGAATTAAAAAAGAATTTAATCCTAATTATTTAATTTCATCAAATACTATATTTCCGATTCCAAATATATCGAAACATATCAAAATTATAAATTCGTTTAATAAATTAACCTGGATAATATCTGATACGGGGACTTTTTGTGATATTTGGGATTTTCAAAAAAAAAATTTTAAGAAAATTAAAAATAAATATTTTTTTTTTGATGAAAGGCATTTTTTTAAAAAAAAATGTGTACCCTCAAAAAAATGTTGTTCATTTATTAAAAAATATCCTAATAGAACAACAATTAATGAAACATTATCTAATCTTGCAAAAGTAAAATTTGAAGTACCTATTCAAGGAATTAGTATTGCAGAGCATGCGCTAAGTTTGGCTTTAATATTAGGTTGTAATCCAATTTTCATACAAGGTGTAGATTTACCAAAAAAACATTATTCAGCAAAAAAAATTAATAAAACTTACTATGGTGCTAAATCAAAGAGAGCCGATGAAATAATTGATAAAAGTATAAAATTAGCAAAAAAAAAATATAAAAATTTTTATTTTAAAAACTATCAAATAAAACCTTATATTAATCAGATCATCAAAAATATTTACTTTTTTTTAACAAGTAAATCTGAATACGATACAGATTACAACAATTCAAAAAAGATTTTTAATTGGTTAGGAAAAATTGCAGCAAAAAAGAAAAAAAAAATCTATATATTAAGTGAAAATTCTATGTTGCGAGATATTCCTTTATTCAAGCACATGAATTTTGTTAATATTAAAAAAAGATACTCAAAATTCTTTAAAAAACTTGATTTATCTTATTAAAATACACCCTGAAGAAGTAAGACATTTACAAATTACCCTAACAAACTGACTATTTATTTGGTAGAAAAAAATAATCAAAAATAATGAAAAATAAAAAAAAAATTATTCTTTTTGGAGGAAATAGATTGTCTGAAAACGGCCCAATTGGAGATTTAATTGGCTATTTTAAGAAGAGTGGAATTGATTTTTTTTTAGTAACAGACCCAGTCCATTTAAAAAAAAAAACATATAATAATAAAAGTTTTAGAGAAACAATTAAAGATATTAAATACTTGTCATTTAAAAAAATAAACGAAAAGAAAGTTTCTAAACTAATAGATATCAATACCTATGGTATTTCAATTAATTCAATTTGGAAATTTTCTGACTTTTTAATAAATAAATTTTCTGGAAGATTGTACAATTACCATGCTGCAAATTTGCCAGAAGAAAGGGGTGCAGCAAATATAACATGGAAAATATTACAAAAAAACTTTAAAAAAAATACAATTAATATCCACAAAGTAATTAAAGAATTTGATACAGGTGAAATAGTAGCGTCTAAAAAGATCAACTTAAAAAAAAATATTTTACCTAAAGATTATCTAAAGGTAATTGCGCTAAATGAAAAGTCTTTTTTAATTAATTTCATTGATAAACTTGTGACTAACAAAAAAATTTTGCTTAAAAAACAAAAAGGTGAACAATACTATTGGCCAAGATTAAATGCTAATAAAGACGGAAAAATTAACTGGTCATGGAATGTAGAAGATATAACATTATTCATAAAAAGTTTTTCTCATCCTTTTAATGGGGCATTTAGTTTTATTAATAATAATAAAATAAAGATTTACGATGCTAGCTTTGTTAAAAAAAAAAAATTTCATCCCTTCCAAAATGGTTTGGTTTTCAGAGAAGATAATTCCAAAATTTATGTAGCAAATAATACAGGATATATTGTTTTAAAAAAAATAAATTTAAATTCGAAGAAAATGCTAAAAAATTATATAGGTAAAAGATTTATATGAAAAAAATAAAATTTGGTTTTATTCAAGGAAGAATGACAAAAACACCATCAAAAAAAATTTTGCAATATTTTCCTCAAAAAGATTGGAAAAAAGAATTTTATAATGCAAAAAAATATGGTTTTGACTTTATTGAATATTTTGGTGAAAGAAAATTTAACAAAAACAATCCTATATGGAATGAAAAAAATTTGAAAGAAATCAATACACTTGTAAAAAAAAATAAACTTTCCAGTTATAGTTTTTGTGATGATTTTTTCATTAATCAAAATTTAAATAAACATAAAAATTTTATTAAATATTATTCAACGATCTCAGAAAACTTATCTTTTATTGGTATCAAGATTTATGTTTTAGCTTTATTTGAAAAAAGTTTAATTAATAAAAAAAACTTTAAATTATTTGTTCAAAAACTTCAAATCATTTCTGATAAATTGAAAAACAAAAAAATTAAATTTGCACTTGAAACTAATCTGGAAACTGAATATATGATTAAATTAATTAAATTAATAAACAGAAAAAATATTTATATTGTTTATGACACAGGTAACAGACTTAAGAAACATAATTTGCAATATAATGAAATTAATAAATTAAAAAAATATATTTGCCATTTTCATCTTAAAGATAAAAATTGGAAAGATGAAAATGTTGTTCTCGGCACTGGAAATGTAAATTTTCAGCTGATATTTAAAGCAATAAAAAAAATTAATTATAAAGGCAGATATACTTTTGAGACTAATAGAGGAGTTAACCCAACAAAAACAATGCTTAATAATAAAAATCATATCTTAAAAATAATTAAGCAATTTTATAATTAGGTAATTAAAATTATTAAAAAACAAAGAATGAAAAATTCAAAAATAGTAAAAAATGAATTCAAAGATAAAAGATTTTTAGGCAATGAGTCAAAGTATTTAAGAGAGCTTTTTAAATTTGGTTTTAAGTTTAAAAGAGAATCATTTATAACTATGCTTCAAGATAAATGGTCACTAACATTTAAGAAAAAATATTCTATCACAACCAATTCGTGTACCTCATCATTACATAGTATATTTCTTGCTTTAAATTTAAGCAAAAAAGATGAGATTTTAGTTCCAACTCTAGTTCCATTTATGTGTAGCACTATGATACATTTAGCTGGCGGAACTCCAGTTTATGTTGATATTAATAAAAAAAATTTTTTAATAAATGTCGAAGATTTAAAAAAAAAGATTACAAAAAATACTAAAGCTGTACTTGCTGTTCATACACACTCGGGTGTTTGTGATCTCCTTGAGCTTAAAAAAATTTGCAAAAAAAATAAACTTTACTTAATAGAAGATTGTGCACAATCTTTTTTTAGTAGAGATAAGAATAACATTTTATCTGGAACCATTGGTGATGTCAGCTGTTGGAGTTTTCAATATTCTAAACAATTAACTTCTGGAGATGGTGGTATTATGTCTACTAATAATCATGTACTTGCAAAGAAGTTGAGATTAATTAGTAATTTGGGGTATGCTTCTTTAGAAGCCAAAAATTCACAAACCATAATACCAAAAAAAATAAGGCAAAATCCATCTTTTTATCGAACACAGGCTATTGGTCTTAATTACAGAATGAGTGAATTCACTGCGGCTATAGCTTTAGCTCAATTTGAGAATTCAAAAAAAATTATTAGGATGAGAAAGTTGTGTGGGCAAAGTTTCTATAAAATTTTACAAGAAAGAAAAAATGATATTGTAGTTCAAGATATTAATGTAAAAAATTCAACTTTTTTCTCTGTTGCTTTTTTTATCAAAAAAAAAATATCCTGGAAAAAATTTAGAGCTAAATATATTGCAAATGGTGGAGAGGGATTTTATTCTGCACCAAAACCTAGCAATCAAGAAATTGTCACAAAAACTAATTTTATTGGAAAATGTTATTCAAGTTGTAAAAAGGATTGTGTATCTTCTTGCACAGGAACTCCAATAGCTAACTCTATACAAAAAAAATTAATACTTTTGCAAACAAATCATCAAAATACCAAAATTTTAAATAAGCAAACTAGAGCTTTAAGAAAAACCTTAGATTTTTTTAAAATTAATTAATTATATTAATCTTTTATTGCTTTTAATATTTGATAAGAGCTATCTAACTTTAGTAATTGATTTGAGCTAAATTTTTTTTTGTATTTTTTTTCAATAGCAGAAATTATCTTAAAATGGTTTAGAGAGTCCCAATTTGAGACTTCTTTCATTTGAATGTTATCTTTATGGGTATTTCTAATTACAAGTGTTTTACATATTAATTTGTTTATGCCTTTCAATATTTCAATATCATTTTTAAATTTATCAGAATTACCAAAATTATTCCTATTTTTGTTCTTTTTTAGTAGCCCTAAGTAATCTTCCTTTAAAAAACTATAAGAGTACGCATCTACGAATTTTTTATTTTTGTTATCAAAAAAAAATTGATATTTTATACCTTCATCTCTAAATTTTAAAATTTTCTGAGAATTAATTACATTTTTATTGCTAAAATAAGTGTCACCCCAAATTCGATTAAATTTAAGTACATCGAAAACATATGTAATTAATGAAAGTTGAGTCTTTATTAAAAAATTACTATTTCTGAACCTCTTACCTATACCGTAACCCCACTGTACAGATCTTCTGTTTAATGAAAAGTCACATAGTTTTGCAGATCCTATAATTACATCTCTATTTAGGCATTTAATAAGCCATGATTTTTGTTTTATGATATTTGTTTTTTTTTTTACATCTTTAATTAATATTTCCTTGAAATAATTAGATAGCTGTTTTTTAGTTGGTCTTTCATATTCTAAAAAATCATAAAAATTATTTTCTGATGAGTATGAAATAAATTCATCAAGATATTTTCTGTTGTTCTTGGGATGTAAGAATTCGATAGTATTAGTTTTATCTACAGGTTTTTTATTTATCAAAATTTCTTTTAGAAATTTTATTCTCATAGTAATTTATTTTTTAATTTGATTTAAAATATGTTTATAATAACATAGTTTTCTTTATTATCCACTTTATGTATTTTAAAACTAAAAACATACTTATTCAAAAAGAAGAGGTCATTAAATCGTTCTATGAAAAAGTATATTTCCTAAGTCCACACTTAGAACAATGCTCAATTGAAAAATATAATATAGTTTTTAATTTTAATAAAAAAATCAAAAATATAGTTGCCTTTAAAAGGGATGTAGGGCGATTAATTGCAAGAGTAAATTTATTAGATAGAATTGAAAAGAGTAAAATTTTTTACGAAAATAAAGTCAAAATTTCTAAAGGATTAAAAAAAAATATATTTCAAGAGTTAATAAGAACTCGTCAATTAATAAAAATTTCCGATGGTATTTACAGCTATCAAGGTAATTTTTTAAATGAATTTAAAAGATTAGACAAATTTTTTTTTAATTATGCAGAAAGATTGGGTTATGAAGAGCTTCATGTGAACGATACATTGCCAATTGAATCCATAATAAATAATGATTATGTATCTAATTTTCCAAATCATCCGATTTTTTTATCAAATATACAAAGAAATATATCAACTTTAGATAAAATTTCTAATTCAAAAAATCTCGATAAAAATTTTATTGGATTAAAACTTGAGAAACCATTTTTAGTATTATCACCTACTGTTTGTTATCATTGTTTTGAAATAAATAAAAAAAGTAATATGAAAAAAAATGTAGTTTTTAATATTCTTGCTAAATGCAATAGATATGAAAGTAATAATTACAAAACTCTAGAAAGACTTCAGACATTTACAATGAGGGAATATGTTGCTTATGGATCAAAGAGATATGTAGAAAATTTTTTAAAACAAAATTTAAAAAAATTTATAAATATTTTTAAAAAATCTAATATTAAATTTAGAATTATAAGTGCATCAGATCCTTTTTTTAGTGACACGGGAATAAAAAAGATTTTTTACCAAAGTATCCAATCTTTAAAATATGAAATACAATTTTATTTACCTAAAGAAAAAAAGTGGCTTGCTGTTGGGTCATTTAATAATCATTTAAATATATTAACTCAAAAATATAAAATTAAGAGTAATTCTAAATATATTTATAGCGGATGCATTGGCTTTGGCTATGAACGTTTCTTGTATTCATTAATATCTCAAGGAAAGAAATTGTAAAATCATCTAAGTAAAATTCCTCAATCTGATATGTTTATATATGTTAAAAAAATAATATGTTATAACTATTTTTTAATTTAAAACATGAAAAAAAATCTATTTAGCTTAAAAGGAAAAACAGTTTTGGTAACTGGAGGAGCAGGCCTACTAGCTCAACAGCATATTAATGCTGTATTAGATAATCAAGGAGATTTAGTGTTAATTGATTTAAACCTACAAAATTTAAAAAAAATAAAAAAAAATTTAATAAATAAATACAAAAATAAAATTGAAATTTTTAGGGGTGATGTGACAAAATTAAATGATATCAAAAAAATATATAAAACATTGTTTAAAAAAAAGATCAAAGTTGATGTTTTAATTAATAATGCATCAATAAATTATCAAATAGATAGTAAACATAAAAAATTATCAAATAAGATATTATTAGAAAATTTTGATACAAAAATTTGGAAAAAAGATTTAGATGTAGGCTTATTAGGTTCTTTGAACTGTATTAAGGTATTTGGGAAAGCTATGGCAAAAAATAAATATGGAATTATTTTAAACATAGCATCTGATCTTTCCTTAATAGCTCCAGACAATAGAATATATAATCCTATCAATAAAATTAGTCTTGTAAAACCCGTGTCATATTCAGTTGTTAAACATGGAATTTTAGGTTTAACTCGTTACGTTGCTTCATATTGGGCCAAATATAATGTTAGATGCAACGCTATAGCTCCTGGCGGAATTTTTAACAATCAGCCTAAAAATTTTTTAAAAAAAATATCTAAGCTTATCCCAATGGGTCGCCTAGCAAAAAAAGATGAATATGAGTCTTCTATACTTTATCTTATTTCTGATGCTTCATCATATATGAATGGGGCCGTTGTAAGCTTAGATGGTGGAAGAACTATAATTTAATAAATTATCCTCAACTTTTTCCAATATAAAATGTCCGATAAAAATATGTGACTCTTGTATTCTGGCAACATTTCTGCTTTTAACAATAATTGGTATATCAGTAAATTTTTTAGCTATTCCTCCGTTGTTACCCAAAAAAGCAATACTTTTAATTTTTCTTTTTTTGGAAGATTTTAAAACTTCAATAATATTTTTTGAGTTACCAGAAGTACTTATAACAAGTAAAAGATCATTCTCTCTTGATAATGCTTCAAAGGGTCTGGAAAAAATTTTATTAAAACTATAATCATTTCCACAAGCAGTTAAAGTTGAAGTATCTGTTGCCAAACTTATCATAGGTAAAGGAGCTCTATTTACTTTTGGTCTTAATCTGATTAGGAATTCTGCAGCTAAATGTTGTGCATCTGCAGCCGATCCTCCATTTCCACAAAGCATTACTTTCCCACCGTTTTCAATGGTTTCAGTTATTAACTTTATAGACATATCTATTTTCTTTGATAAGCTGATTAATGATTTTTTAACATTAATTGTTTCATTAATGTTATTTTTGAAAATATCAAAAATTTTTTTTTCTTTCACTGTTCCCAATATCTGAGTTTTTTTGCTATTTCTTTTTCTGATGGTAAGATTCCAGTCCTTGTATCTTTTCCAAACACTATGGGGATCTTTCTTATATAATCAACCATTAGTTTTAAACCACCCCACTCTAAAGATGCAGCCTGATCTGAACCATACATTGATCTGTCTAAAGTAATATGTCTTTCAATGGCCTCTGAACCAAGTGATGCCGCTATTATACTAGGTACAGGAGAAACTTCATGTCCACTATAACCTACTTTGCAATTATATTTTTCTTTTAACTTTAAGATATTAATCAAAGATAATTCATCTTCTTTGCATGGATAAGTTGAAACTGTATGCATTAGGGTGAAATCACAATTTTTTTCTTGAAATAAATTTACTGCATAATCAATATCTGAGGTTTTTGTCATTCCTGTTGATATAAATGTATGAACTTTTCTTTTTGCAACTTCCAATAAAAACTGTTTATGTGTAATCATAGCAGATGCTATTTTGTGATTTTTTAAATTATATTGATCTAAAAATTTTAAGCTCTCCAAATCCCATGCTGAAGAAAACCATTCTATATTTTTAGATTTACAGTATTCATCAATTTCGTCATATTCTTTTTTTTCAAATTCCAGCCCTTGTTTTTGATCTCTTTGAGTATTTCCCCACGGACTTTCTCTATGACTATTCAATATTTCTTCACTATAGACTACATTTATAGTTCTTTTTTGAAATTTAACAGCATCACAGTCAGCTTTTATTGCCATATCAATTAATTTTTTTGCAATTTCCATACTTCCATTATGATTGATTCCTACTTCAGCTATAATGAAACATTTTTTAGAGAGAGCATGTTGTAAATCTGACATTGCGAATTATTTATATATATATTATTTTTTATATCAAGAAAAAGAAATTATTTTTAATCATATGAGCTATTGCTTTATTACTGTCCGACTAAGCTCATCTAGACTAAAAAAAAAATGTTTCTTAAAACTAGAAGAGAAAACAATTCTTGATCATATAATATTAAGATTAAAAAAATTTAGACTTATTCCAATAATTTGCACTACTGATTTAAAAATTGATAAAGGGTTTAAAAAATTTGCCAATAAACATAAAATCAAAATATATTTTGGATCAAATAAAAACAAAATTAAAAGATGGCTTGACTGTGCTAAAAATTTTAAAATAAAAAAATTTCATACTGTTGATGCTGATGATATTTTTTTTGATCATAATAGTATTAAAAAAAGCATGATACTTCTTAATAAATTTGATATTGTTGAACCATCATCAAACTCTAGAAATGGAGCTGCAACTGAAGGTTATAGCTTTAAAACAGTCTCATTAAATAAAATTATAAATAAAATGGATCTAAATAATAATAAACTAGATACAGAGATGATAGACAATATAATAAAAAAATCATCTAAATTTTTGAAAATTATAAAACTTAAAAACGCTAGATATATTACAAAAAAAAGTTTTAGATTAACGCTGGATTATAAAGAAGATTTTATTTTAATAAGAAAGATATATTTAAAATTTGGTTCTTATGAAAGTAGAAAAAATATAAATTCTTACTTAAATAAAAATTTAAATTTGAGAAATATAAATTTTTTTAGAAATATAGACTGGAGGAATAAACAAATTAAACAATTAAAAGATGGCTAAATTAGATTTTAAATATACAGATATAATTCAAATAGGAACAAGAGTTGTTAATAAAACTTTAAAATTTAACAAAAACATTATAAAGAAAATTCATAAAAAAATCTATAATGTCAAATTTATTTAAAGATTTATTAAAAATAAAAGCAGTTAAATCTAAGGATGTATTTTTATATAGTAAAAAAACAAGAGATAAAAAAATTAATATTTATAAAGATAGAAATACAAATGTAATTTTTATTAAAAAAAAACTAACCAAAAATTATTATCAAAAAAGAAATTATAATGATGACGTTATAACAATAAAAAAAAGATATAATCTAAAAAATCCAATTAAAATTTATGACAAAGACTATAAAAGAAGGATAAATTTTATAAAAACTTCCAAAAAGAAAAAATTATTAGATGTAGGTTCGGCATTAGGAGATTTTTTGCAACTTGTGAAAAAAAAATTTAAGATTGCAGAGGGGGTTGAACTAAATGAAGAACACAGAAAAAAGAGTTCAAAATATTTAAATATTTATAAAAATCTAGATGAAGTAAAAAATAAATATGATGTAATAACGTTGTTTCATGTTCTTGAGCATGTACCTGATCAGATTAAATTCATAAATACTATTTACAATAAATTAAATAAAAGTGGGTATCTTTATCTAGAAGTTCCCTGTGCTCATGATTATTTACTTGATTTAAATTCTTATAAAAATTTTATATTGTGGAGTGAACATTTAGTTTTACATACTAAAAACTCGATCATAAAACTTTTAGAAAATAGTAATTTTAAAAATGTTAATGTCAATTTTGTTCAAAGATATGATGCAAACAATTTGATGGGCTGGTTAATTGATGGAAAACCTGGGGGACATGAAAGGTACAATCATTTTAATAATAGCTTTAATATATTCTATAAACGGTTAATTGAAAAAAAAGAAGTAAGCGATACAATTTTTATTACAGCAAGAAAAAAATAATATGCAATGGAAATAAAGAGCCTAAATTATTTCGTTAATAAAGAAAAAGGTAAATCTTGTCTTTTAGTTGGTGGGTCTAATAGTGCTAAAAACTTTGAATTTAAAAAATTTAAAGGAATTGTAATTTGTTTTGGTGACTCAATTATTAGATTTAAAAAACAAATAAAACCACAATACTGGATAGCTAGCAACGAATTTTTTCCTATACCTGATATACCTTCTCATTTAAAATTGATAAACTCATCAAAAACTACTTTATTATTTTCAAATACAAATGCGTATGGAGGTATAAGAAATTTTAATAGAGAAAGTTTAGATAGGAGATTAAAAGTTAATTGGTTTGCCTGGGATCACATTCATAAAAATAAAAAATATTGTAATAAAAAAAAAAAATGTTGTAGTTTTATTAGCAAAACAGAAAGATCACTTTTAGACGTTTTTTGCAATTATTTTCATGAAAAAAATTTTTTTAAACTTCCATCTGGCACAATTGCGATAGAAGCTCTTGCTTTTGCGATGATATTGGGATGTAAGAAAATTTATATTTCAGGGGTAGATTTACCTGAATACCGTAAAGATCATTATGCAGGGATATTTGATAAAAAAACCTCAAAAACAAACAAAATAATAAGAAAGTACATAAATGATGGAATATCTGATTATAAAAAAATACAAATGAAAAACAATAAACCAATTAATTTATTTAAAATTTTTATTTATAAGAGTTTCAATAAACTGTATCAAAACCTTGTTGATTTAAAAAATTCAAGATTAGTCTTTAAAAATTTTAAATTGACAAGCTCTTTCTATCAAGAAAGGAAAAATATTTTATTTAATTTTAACAAAATATCTAATGTGGCAAAAAGTAAAAATATAGAAATATATAATACAAGTAAATATTCTATGTTAAATAAAATAAAGAATATTAAAAAACTTTATAAATAAATCTTAGTTTTAAGTGATAAATATAAAAGATTTATTTAATTTTTGGGTAAAATGAAAGATGTACCTGGGAATATTTCAAAGTATTTGAACTTAAATTCTTTTTTAATTTCTTCGAGATAAATATCATTGTGATAAATAATTACAGATTTGTTATTATTAATATTTTCATAATTATTTTGTAAAAATATTTTCAAAATATCAAATTTAAATGGATTATATAAGTAAATTAAAAGTTTTTTATCTTCTAAAAAAAAATTTCTCGCATCCATGTAAAATAAACTAAGATTCTTATGTCTGTAATTAATTAAATTTTTTTTACCTATTTCAAAAAAATTTTTTTCAAATTCAATACCTTGATAACTCTGGAAATAATCTAGATTGTTTAAAACATAATGCATTAATAATCCAGAACCTGTGCCAATATCAATAAAATTAAATGTGGTATCAATAAAATTGTTGTTTAAACAATAATTAATATTTCTCTTTAATATCAATAATGGAGCCGGATGGTTTTGATTTGCTAGTTCTAATGATGTGTTTTGAAAATCAGTAACTTTAGGATATTCATATTCTGCAGTTATAAGTTGATTTTTTTTAATGTAAAATTTTAAGTAAAATAAATTTAAGATTAACTCTCTGGCTTTTTCTCTGTTAAATAAAGCATTCTTAAATAGAACTAAAATAAATTTTAGTTTTTTAAAAAATATTAATATCATAAAAAATTTTTTTCAGTGCATAAATCAAGCCAATTGAGCTATTAGTACTGGTCAGCTGCACGCATTACTGCGCTTCCACATCCAGCCTATCA
>CACKYN010000001.1:0-72500 GCA_902604355.1 uncultured Pelagibacteraceae bacterium | reverse complement strand
AGGTTGTCTCTTTAAATCTATGTATTCAATTTAAAGTACCACATAAAGTGGTGGGTTTCCCCATTCGGAAATTTTCGGATCAAAACTTACATACAGCTCCCCGAAACTTATCGCAGTATATCACGTCCTTCATCGGCTTTCAGTGCCAAGGCATCCACTACACGCCCTTAAACGCTTGATTTATGCACAGAAAAAAATTCTGTGTTGAATCAAATTTTTATTTGAACATTACTAATAACATTAATAATGTTCGGATATAGATATTGATATTAATTATTTTTTTATTTACAGTTTTTTATAACTAAGTGTTTTGGTGGAGGATAGCGGGATCGAACCGCTGACCTCCTGAATGCAAATCAGGCGCTCTCCCAGCTGAGCTAATCCCCCATGATCTTAAGTTGGTGGGCCGAGAAAGACTCGAACTTTCGACCCCACCCTTATCAAGGGTGTGCTCTAACCAACTGAGCTACCGGCCCCCATGCAAGAGAAACACTACTTTAAGAAGAGAAATGAGGACGGTCAACATTACCTGTATATTATTTAGAATGAAATTTTACTTTCACTCATCCTTAGAAAGGAGGTAATCCAGCCGCAGGTTCCCCTACGGCTACCTTGTTACGACTTCACCCCAGTCGCTGACTATACCGTGGTCAAGGATTTTAAACCTTGCCTTAAGGTAGAACCAACTCCCATGGTGTGACGGGCGGTGTGTACAAGACCCGGGAACGCATTCACCGTGGCACGCTGATCCACGATTACTAGTAATTCCAGCTTCATGCACTCGAGTTGCAGAGTGCAATCCGAACTGAGGTATCTTTTAAGGATTTGCTTGACCTCGCGGCCTTGCTTCCTGTTGTAGATACCATTGTAGCACGTGTGTAGCCCAACACGTAAGGGCCATGAGGACTTGACGTCATCCCCACCTTCCTCCAGCTTATCACTGGCAGTTCTTTCAGAGTGCCCAACTTAATGATGGCAACTAAAAGTGAGGGTTGCGCTCGTTGCGGGACTTAACCCAACATCTCACGACACGAGCTGACGACAGCCATGCAGCACCTGTGTTTCGTCCGGCCGAACCGAAAACTCTAATCTCTTAGAGTCACGACGAACATGTCAAGTGTTGGTAAGGTTCTGCGCGTATCTTCGAATTAAACCACATGCTCCACTACTTGTGCGGGTCCCCGTCAATTCATTTGAGTTTTAACCTTGCGGTCGTACTCCCCAGGCGGTGTGTTTATCGCTTTCGCTGCGACACTGAAAATAAATTTCCAACGTCTAACACACATCGTTTACGGCATGGACTACGAGGGTATCTAATCCTCTTCGCTACCCATGCTTTCGTTCCTCAGTGTCAGTTATGATCCAGAAAGCTGCCTTCGCAATTGGTATTCTTTCTAATATCTACGAATTTCACCTCTACACTAGAAATTCTGCTTTCCTCTATCATACTCTAGCTGAAAAGTTTTGATGGCAGTTCCAGAGTTAAGCTCTGGGATTTCACCACCAACTTTTTCAACCACCTACGAACTCTTTAAGCCCAGTAATTCCGAACTACGCTAGGTCCCTTCGTATTACCGCGGCTGCTGGCACGAAGTTAGCCGGACCTTCTTATTCGGGTACAGTCATTTTCTTCCCCGACGAAAGAGCTTTACAACCCAAAGGCCTTCTTCACTCACGCGGCATCGCTGCATCAGAGTTTCCTCCATTGTGCAAGATTCCCCACTGCTGCCTCCCGTAGGAGTTTGGGCCGTGTCTCAGTCCCAATGTGGCTGATCATCCTCTCAAATCAGCTATTGATCACAGTCTTGGTAGGCCATTACCCTACCAACAAACTAATCAAGTGCAGGCTCATCCAATGGTGCATAAAGCTTTCTCCGTAAAGACTTATCCGGTATTAGCACAAGTTTCCTCGTGTTATTCCAGGCCAAAGGGTAGATACCTACATGTTACTCACCCGTCTGCCACTAAGTATTGCTACTTCGTTCGACTTGCATGTGTTAGGCGTGCCGCCAGCGTACGTTCTGAGCCATGATCAAACTCTCAAGTTTAAAAACGGCGCACACTAGCTTCCATATAAATCCTAAGAATAAGATTTATATGATGTTGAAGTGTGTACGACAAATTTTTGGTAACCTTAACCGTCCACACTTCTCTTCTTAAATTTTTTACATTTTAAATAGCTAATTGAGAAAAAAAGCTCAATAGTTCTCATTTATTTATTGCATTAATAATAATTTTAACGAGAAAGTTCAGTGCTTATAGGCTAAAATAAGAGGAAATCAAGCAATTAACATTAAAAATATTGGATTAAAATGTTGGATTTTCAAGGGTTTTTTTTGATTTTTTTGTATCACTAAACTAATAATTGTAACCTGTTCATTTTCAAATGATAAAAAATTTAAAAAATAAAATTAGAAGAAATATTAATATTTATAGTCTAATCTTTTTAATTACTATTACGGTTGCTTCAACAAGCTATTTTAATTTTAAAAAAAATAGTAATCAAAAATATAATAATTTTATTGATAATATTTATTTTAAAAAAACTCTAAATCACATAGTCAGCAGCCTTGAACCCAAGTATAAAAAAATTAAACATAAAATTAAAGCTGGTGAAACATTTGATAAAATTTTAGAAAGCTATTCAATTGAAAAAAGTGAAATCATTAAAATAAAAAAATCTCTCAAAAATAAAGTTAACTTAAATAAGCTAAATACAAAACAAACAATTCAATTCAATTTAGATAAAACAAATAATAAAATTGATGAATTTACATATCAAACTTCAAATACCCAAAAAATATTTTTAAAAAGGAATATTGAAAATGATAAATTTAATGAAGAAATTTTATTAATTAAACTTAAAAAGAAAATTGTTTATAAAGAAAATATTATTTTGCAAAGTCTTTATAAAGCGGCAAATGACCAAAATATTCCAGCTAATACAATAATTGAATTTGCACGAATTTATGGATTTCAAGTAGACTTTCAAAGAGATATAAGAAAACAAGATAAGTTTCAGATTATGTATGAAACTTTTTTAAATGAAAAAAATGATATAGTTGAAGTTGGGGAAATTCTATTTGCTAATTTAAAACTTAGCGGCCAAAATAACAGTTTGTACTATTTTGATAAAGAAGGCAGTGAAGGCCATTACGATAAAAATGGAAAAAGTGTTAAAAAAGCATTAATGAAGACCCCAATAAATGGAGCTAGACTTTCGTCACCTTTTGGAATGAGAAAACATCCTATAGATGGATTTAATAAAATGCATAGAGGAACTGATTTTGCTGCACCGATGGGAACTCCTATAATGGCATCTGGGGATGGTGTTATAAAAAAAGCTGGATGGTGTGGTGGTGGTGGAAATTGTGTTAAAATTAAACATAACTCAACTTATCAAACTATTTATGCCCATATGTCAAAATTTGCACGTGGAATTAAAGCTGGCGTAAGAGTTAAACAGGGTCAAACTATAGGTTATGTAGGATCGACGGGTAAATCAACTGGTCCCCATTTACACTATGAAGTTATAGTTAATGGTAAAAAAGTTAATTCTCAAAAACTAAAGCTACCCTCAGGTAAGATTTTAAAAGGCAAAGAAAGAAAAATTTTTGAAACAAAAAAAATTAAATTAGATGTTTTAAAATCTGAAAAGATTATAGGATTAAACTAAAGTTTTAAACTTGAGGCTCAGAAGGTTTTTCTTCTTCTTTCTCATTTTTTGAAACTTTAACTAAATTGCTTTTTGATATTTCCTCATTTGGTATCTTATTTTCATCTGATAAATTACCATTTCCATCATTTTTATAATCAGAGTATCTTTCTCTTCTATTGCTTTCTCTTTCATTTAAAACTCTGGTGAAATGATCAGCATGCTGAAGATAATTTTCAGATAAGATTTTATCACCATTTGAAGAAGCTTCCCTTGCTAAATCATTATATTTTTCGATCAATTTTGGTGCATTATGATTATTTCTTCCAGGAGCTTTTCTTTTAAAATTTTCATTGTTTGTAAAATTTGATACAAATTTTGATCTATCTCCGTTTGATTTAAAGCTTCTGTCATTTCTTCTAAAACTATTTCTTCTATTGTTATTATTTCTAAATGTTACCATGATTTCTAAAAAATTATATTTTTGTACAAACTATACATCGATCGTTATGAGCAAGATCTCTGTTAATGCTGTTAATATAAAATCCTTCTTTTTTTAATAAACTAATTACTCTATTTTTTTGATCAAAACCTATCTCTATAACAAACTTACCGTTTTTTTTAATCAGTTCAGATGATTTCTTAATTACTTTTCTGATTGCTGATAAACCATCTAATCCGCCGTCTAAAGCTAGTTTTGGTTCAAACTTAGCAACATCTTTTTCCAAATATTTCAAATCGAAATTTTTAATATATGGAGGATTAGATATGATTAAATCATATTTCCCTAAATTAAATTTGTCAACATTTGTTTTATAAAATTTAAGTTTAGAGCTTATTTTAAGCTTAATTGCGTTTAATTTACTTATTTTTAAACAACTTTTACTTATATCAATTCCTGTCCCATAAAAACTTTTTCTCTCTTTTAAAATTGATAAAAGTATACAACCTGATCCAACACCAATCTCTAGTATATTTAATTTTTTTTTATATTTAGTTAAGTCTAAAACTTTTTCAATAACCAATTCTGTATCTGGCCGAGGTATTAAAATATTATCTGATAAAGTAAATTCTGATTTCCAAAAAAATTTCTTATTTGTCAAGTAAGCAATTGGCTTTCCAGTTGATCGTTCCTTTATCAATATTTGAAAAGTATTTAAATGTTCTTTATTAAGATCTTTATTATAATTAATAAAAATATATTTTCTATCTTTCTCAATTACATGTGTCATTAGTATCTCAGAATCTAAATATGGATTTTTGATAAAATTATCTTTTAAAACTTTTGCACCTTGCATAATTGCTGAATTAATATTCATTATTTTAAATTACTTAGGCTCTCTTCTTGGGCTTGTAAAGTTAGTGACTCAATCATCTCATCAAAAGCTTCACCTTCTAAAAATTCTTCCAATCTATGGAGTGTTAGGTTTATTCTATGATCTGTAACTCTCCCTTGGGGAAAATTATAAGTTCTAATACGCTCCGACCTGTCTCCAGTCCCAATTTTAGTTTTACGATCTTTTGATCTTTCTTGATCAATTCTAGATCTCTCTAATTCATACAAGCGTGATCTCAGTATTTTCATTCCTTTTGCTTTATTTTTATGTTGTGATTTTTCATCCTGCTGAGAAACAGATAACCCTGAAGGAATATGTGTTATTCTTACAGCACTATCAGTTGTATTTACCGATTGCCCTCCAGGTCCACCAGCTCTAAAAACGTCTATTCTTAAATCTGAATCGTTTATCTTTAAATCAACTTCTTCTGCTTCGGGTAATACAGCAACCGTTGCTGCCGATGTATGAACTCTTCCTTGAGTTTCAGTATCAGGAACTCTTTGTACTCGATGAACTCCACTTTCATATTTAAGTGTTGAATATATGTTATTACCTTTAATTGAGGCGATAACTTCCTTTAAGCCTCCAGCATCACTTCTTGAAATTGAAATGAGTTCTAACGACCATTTTTTTTTATTACTCACTTTCTCATACATTTTAAAAAGATCAGATGCAAATAAACTTGCTTCTAATCCACCAGTGCCTGCTCTTATTTCAATAATAGCATTTTTTTTATCAGCTTCGTCTTTAGGTAATAAAAATAATTTTAATTTTTTTTCATTTATCTCATGTTGTATTTGTAAATCACTTAATTCCATCTCAGCCATATTTTTTAATTCCTGATCTGATGAGGTATCATTTAATATTTTTTCTAATTCTTTCTTATCACGATCAAATGAGATATATTTTTTTGCATTTTCTATAATTTCATCTACATCTGAATATTCTTTTGATTTTTCCACAAATAACTTTTTATCTATGGTTCCAGAAGATAAATCTTTTTCTAATTTAGAATGCCTTAAAATAAGCTCTTCAATTGTTTTAATGGGAATCATTTTTAGTTTTCCAGCTCAAATGCCTTTTTTTCTACTTCTGAAACAACTTTTTCAATAATATCTTTAGTCAAAACCTTTTCATTTTGAACTCCAGATAAATAAAGCATATTGTTGCCTTTACCACCTCCTGTAATACCTATGTCTGTCATGGCTGCTTCTCCTGGACCATTTACAACACACCCAATTATTGAGAGAGTTATTGGTGTTTTTATATGAGATAGTTTTTCCTCTAATATTTTGACAGTATCAATAACTTGAAAAGCTTGTCTTGCACAAGATGGGCAGGATATAATTTTAACACCCCTATTTCTTAGGTTTAACGATTTTAAAATTTCATTTCCTATTGTAACTTCTTTTGTTGGATTATCCGATAAAGAAATCCTTATTGTATCTCCAATTCCGTCCATTAAAAGGCTCCCGAGTCCTATTGAAGACTTTATGCTCCCAGACACAAAACCTCCAGCTTCTGTAATACCTAAATGAAGAGGATAATCACATACTTTAGATAATTGTCTATAAGCACCAATTGATAAAAAAACATCAGAGGACTTAACGCTTATCTTAAAATTAAAAAAATCTTTATCTTCTAATATTTTTATATTTCTTAAAGCGCTTTCAACAAGAGCTTCCGGACAAGGTTCTTTAAACTTATCTAATATATCTTTTTCTAATGATCCAGCATTTACTCCAATTCTAATAGAGCAACCATTATTCTTTGCAGCACTGAGAACATCGTGAATTTTTGACTCCTCACCAATATTTCCAGGATTTATTCTTAAACATTTAGCTCCATTTTCAGCTGCTTCGATTGCCCTTTTATAATGAAAATGAATATCTGCTACTATCGGAATAGATACATGTTTAACTATTTCTTTAAGTGCTTTAGTCGAATCTATATCTGGGCATGAAACTCTAACTATATCAGCCCCTTCCTCTGCAATATCGTTAATTTGATTTACTGTTGCATTAACATCAGTTGTTAGGGTATTAGTCATTGATTGAACTGAAATTGGGTTATCTCCCCCAATTTTAACATTACCAACATTTATTACTTTTGTTTTTCTTCTTTTGATATCTCTAAACGGCCTAACACTCATTTAATTAATCTAATTTAAATTCTTTATGTAAAGATGCAATTGCTTTTTTAACATGCTTTGCTGATACTAAAACTGAAATTTTAATTTCAGATGTTGAAATAACTAAAATATTTATTTTTTTTGAAGCCAAAGCTTGGAACATTCTATAAGTTATTCCTGGTGTTGTAATCATTCCAACACCAATTATTGAAACTTTAGATACATTTCTATCAAAAGATAATTTTTTATATGAAATATTTTTGTTTTCCTTTATGAGCTTTTCAGTTTTTTTAAGATCCTCAGATTTAATTGTAAAAGTCAAATCAGTATTCTTCCCATTTTGTGAAATATTTTGAACAACCATATCAACATTAATCAGATTTTTAGATAAAGGTTTAAAAACTGATGCAGCAACTCCAGGTCTGTCTTTGACGCCAACTATAGTAATTTTCGCATCATTTTTTGTTGATGAGATTCCAGTTATTATTTGATCACTAAATGATTTTTTAGAATTTGTAATTAAAGTTCCGGACTTGGATGCAAAAGAGGATTTGACTTTGATATCTATCTTGTTCAACTTTGCGTCTTGAATTGAAGTTGGTTGCATTACTTTTGACCCTAATGACGCCATTTCAAGCATCTCATCATAAAAAATTTTTTTTATTTTTTTTGCTTTTTTATGTAAACGTGGATCAGTGGTATAAATACCTTCTACATCAGTGAATATAATACATTCATCAGCTTTAATATATTTAGCTAACATTATTGCTGTTGCGTCAGATCCACTTCTACCAATAGTAGTTATTCTATAATTTTTATTAATACCTTGGAAACCAGTGACAATTGGAATGCCACCACTTTTAATATATTTATTCAATTCCTTAATATTTATTTTGTTTATTCGAGCACCAGAGTAATTGCCTTCTGTAACAATTGGTAACTGCCAAGATAACCAAGATCTGGATTTTAATCCGATATGTTTCAATCTGCCTGCTATAAGCGAACATGAAACTTGTTCACCAGTAGATACTAGTGCGTCATATTCTGCCAAATCAAAATTATTACTAATTGACTTTGATTTATTAACTAGATCATTAGTAACGCCGCTCATTGCAGAAGAAATTACAACCACTTTATATTTTTTCTTTTTATAAGAAGCTATAATTTTACATACTTTTTTAATTCTATCGATACTACCAACAGAAGTTCCACCAAATTTAAGTACTACAGTTTTCATGATCAGCTGAATAATAATTATTTAATTAATATTTGATAAAATACATCTTAATTGCTATGTCAACAAATTATCTTATATGAGTAGCGTAAATAAAAAAGAAATAGAAAAATTTTCAAATATGGCGGATGAATGGTGGGATCCGCATGGAAAATTTAAACCATTGCACAAATTCAATCCAATAAGGATTAAATACATTAAAGAAAATATAATTGACCAATTTAAAACAAGTAATAAAGCTAAACCTTTATCTGGAATTAATATTTTAGATATTGGTTGTGGTGGTGGATTGCTTTCTGAACCAATGTATAGATTGGGTGCTAATATTACAGGGATCGACGCATCAATTAAAAATATTGAAATTGCAAAACTTCATGCAAATAAAAATGGACTTAAAATAAATTATATCTGTTCATCTCCAGAAAAATTAAAAATCTCAAAAAAATTTGACGTAATACTGAATATGGAAATAGTTGAGCATGTAGAGGATGTTACTTTTTTTCTAAAATCTTGTTCTAAGCTTTTAAAAAAAAATGGATTAATGTTTGTCGCAACAATTAATAAAACTTTAAAGTCATATGTATTTGCTATAGTTGGTGCAGAATATGTTTTAAGATGGTTACCGATAGGCACACATGAGTGGGAAAAATTTATTAAACCTGAAGAACTAAAAGATATTTTAACTAAATATAATTTATCCCTTAAAAGGTTTGATGGAATGCATTTTAATATAATTAAAGACGAATGGAGTATTACAAAAGATCTATCTGTAAACTATATTGCAAAGTTTTTGAAAATTTAATTATCATTATCTTCTATCCAGGGTATCATCTGAGCCTCTATTCCTTCATCTTTTAAATCTTCAAGATCTCTTTTTGAGGCACTTCCATATATACCTTTAGTTTTTTTTTTATTATTATAATGAATTGATCTTGCCTCATAAGCAAAATTATCTCCTACGTATTGGAAATTATCTTTAATAAACTTTTGATAATTTTTAATAGTTTTTTTAATTTTTTGATATTTTGCAGTGTCCAGTTTTACTTCATATTTAGTGTTACTATTTATCAATTGTGGAGCCATCAAAGTTTTTTCTACTCTTAATGAGTTACAACTATGACAAGTCAAAAAATTTTTTTTTTTTAACTTTTCATATTCATTTGATGATGCAAACCAACTATCAAACTTTATATTACAATCTTTACAAACAAGTTTATATTTGATCATATTGTATAAATGGTATTTATCTTAAAATTTTCAATATTTAACTTCTGTAGTCTGTATTAATATTTATATATTTCTTGGTTAAATCCATTGTGTATGTGGTAAAATCTTTTTTTCCTGTGAAAACTTCAACGCCAATATCAATATTTTCATTTTTCATATATTTAGATGCTACCTCTTCACTATAATTTGGGTACAGTTTCCCATCTTGAATTATTTTGATATTTCCTAATTTTATACTCAGTTTTTTTAAATTAATTTTTGGTCCAGCTTTACCTATTGCCATTATAATTCTTCCCCAATTTGGATCTTCACCTGCAATTGCAGTTTTTACTAAAGGTGAATTTCCTATTGAAAAAGCTATTTTTTTTGCATCTATTTCATTTTTACATTTAGACACATGTATAGAAATAAATTTTGATGCTCCCTCACCATCTGCAACAACTCTTTTGGCTAAATTTAATAAAACATTATTTAAAGCTTTATCAAAATTTTTAATTTTATTTTCATTTATACTTTTTATTTGTGAATTATTGATTTTATTAGTTGCAAAAATAGTGACCATGTCGTTTGTGCTGGTATCTCCATCACAAGAAATAGCATTAAAAGTGTTAAAAATATTTTTTTTTAGTAATTTATTTAAAATATCATTGGATAAACTTGCATCTGTAAAAATGTAAGCCAAGGTTGTTGCCATATTGGGATGTATCATACCAGAGCCCTTGGCAATTCCGTAAATTTTGACTTTATCACTTCCTATATAACATTCTTCCATCGCAATTTTTGGCTTAGTGTCAGTAGTCATTATTCCAAGAGCAGCTTTCATCCATAAAAATTTATTTTGTGTATAACGAATTTTATTAATTAAATTAGGTATTTGATGTGATATTTTTTCAAATGGAAACTCTTCCCCTATAGTTCCTGTACAACCAAATAGAATTTCTTTTGGATTTATTTTTTTAGGTGTTTCCTCGTCTTGTTTTTGTTTTTCTGTTAAATTTTTTGATACTAAGTCTGCTAATTTTTTTAAACTTTCATATCCTTGTTTACCTGTGAAAGCGTTTGCGTTTCTTGTATTAACAATTAAAGAAAATACTTTTTTAGTTTTTTGATTTAAGTTCCATTTAATATTTTCAGAGACAATTTTAGACTGTGTATATAACGATGCATGATTTGCCCCATCTCTAAAATAAAACATTGATAAATCATCTCTGTCATTCTTATATAAATTTGCACTCAGCACTGAAATTGAAAGACCATCTATATGATCTAAGTCTTGAAAATCAATCATTTTGGTATTTTTTGATTGAGAAGATAGAAAATTCGTTAAATTAATTCCCATATTGTTTAAATTATATATTTAATACATATATTAAACATAATATTTAAAGAATAAATCAAATAGTCATGTTTAATCCATTAAATCTTATCTCCAAATTTATTAAATCTAGCAACCAAAAAGAGCTTGATAGGGTCAGCAAGATTGTTGAAAAAATTAATTTGCTTGAGGAAAAATTTATAAATTTAGATGATGCAGATTTTCCTAAAAAAACTTTAGAGCTTAAGGATATAATTAAAAGTGGAAAATCATTAAATGAAATAATGCCTGAAGCTTTTGCACTTGTAAGAGAAGCTTCGAGAAGAACTAGAAAAGAAAGACATTTTGATGTTCAATTAATTGGTGGTGTTATTTTACATGAAGGTAAAATTGCTGAGATGAGAACGGGTGAAGGAAAAACTTTAACAATCACATTGGCAGCTTATTTAAACGCACTAAGTGAAAAAGGTGTTCATATAGTAACTGTTAATGATTATTTGGCAAAAAGAGACTCGATAGAAATGGGACTAATTTATAATTTTCTTGGGTTAACTTCAGGGTTTATTAATAATGACCAAAATGATGAGGAACGTAAAAAAAATTATAATTGTGACATAACCTATGCAACAAATAGTGAATTAGGATTTGATTATCTTAGGGATAATATGAAATTTTCACAAAATGAGATGGTTCAAAGAGAACATTCATTTTCAATTGTTGACGAAATAGATTCTTGTTTAATTGATGAAGCAAGAACACCTTTGATAATATCTGGATCTGCTGAAGATAAGACTGCACAGTATCTGGCAATTGATAAACTAATAAAAATTTTAAATGATAAAGATTTTGAAATTGATGAAAAAGAAAAAAGTATTCTTTTAACAAATGATGGAATTAATAATGTTGAAAAACTTTTTTCAAATGCTGGAATTTTAAAAAATGATAATTTTTATGATCCAGAAAATTTACATTTAGTTCATCATGTTAATCAAGCTTTAAGAGCAAATCATTTATTTGAGAAAGGCAAAGATTATATTGTAAAAGATGGAAGTTTGAAAATAATTGACGAGTTAACAGGTAGAATTCTTGAGGGTAGAAGATTTGGAGATGGCTTGCACCAAGCACTAGAAGCTAAAGAGAAAATTGAAATTCAGGCAGAAAATCAGACTTTAGCATCAATCACTTATCAAAATTATTTTAAACTTTATAACAAGATAGCAGGTTGTACTGGTACTGCTTTAACTGAATCTGCAGAGTTCTTTGAAATTTATGATTTATCAGTTGTGGTAATTCCTACTAATAAAGATATGATTAGAAAAGATTTTAATGATTTAATATTTAGAACTGAGGAAGAAAAAAATAACGCAATTATTAATAAAATTATAGAACGTAATGAACTTGGCCAACCAATATTAGTTTTTACATCAAGCATTAATAAATCAGAGGTTTATTCAAATTTATTGAATAAAAAAAATATTAAACATGTTGTTCTTAATGCCAAAAATCATGAAAATGAGGCTGAAATTATAGCCAATGCAGGTAAAGAAAAATCTTTAATTATCACAACCAGTATTTCTGGACGTGGTGTTGATATCCAACTTGGAGGAAAAAAAGGATCTATTCCTGATGACCAGCTGAAAATTGATAAAGATAAAATAAAGTCTTTAGGTGGCTTGTTTGTAATTGGCACAGAAAGAATGGAGTCAAGGAGAGTTGATAATCAAGCAAGAGGTAGATCAGGACGACAAGGAGATGAAGGAAGCTCGGTATTCTATGTAAGTTTGGAGGATGACTTAATGAGAATTTTTGGTTCTGAGTCTATGAATAATATGCTTGAAAAGTTAGGGCTTAAAGATGGAGAAAGCATTGATCATCCTTGGATCAATAAAGCATTGGAGAGAGCGCAGCAGAAAGTAGAGGCAAGAAATTTTGATATTAGAAAAACCTTAATAAAATTTGACAATGTAGTTAATGATCAAAGACAGGTTGTTTTTTCTCAAAGAAAAAATGCAATGAGTAGTGGTGATATTTTTGGATATTCTGATCAATTTTTAAAAGAGATAATTGAGGACTTAATTAAACTAAAGATTCAAAAACTTTCAAATCCTAAGAGCACAGAATTTAGTAATAGAATTAAGCAAATACTAGGAAAAAGTTTCACAGATAAGGAGTTTGGGGAATTAATTGAAACTAAAGATGAAGAGCTTAAAAAAAAAATACTTACAAAATTTAATGAGACAAGAAATGAAAGAATTAAAATTCTTGGAGAAGATTATGCAAAAGATATTGAAAAAAGAATTTTTCTACAATCAATTGATTTAAATTGGAAATCTCACATTCAATATTTAGAACAGTTAAGACAAGTTGTTGGCTTAAGGTCTTATGGTCAAAGAGATCCTCTAGTTGAATATAAAAAAGAAGCTTTTGATTTGTTTTCAAACCTCTTAGAAAAACTAAAATTGGACTATGTTACAATCTTAATGAATTTAAAAGTAGTTCAGGAAGAACAATCCTCAAGTCGAAATATTAGAAATATAGAAAAAAATAACAATCCAAAATGCTTACTTATCACTAAGAAAAATGAAAAAATTTCAAGAAATGACAAATGTGAAGCAACAGGAAAAAAATTTAAAAATTGCTGTGGTGCTTTATAATTTTAAATTAATAAAAAAATCAAACCTAACAAAATAACACTTATACCAATACCTATTTGAATTTTTTTCGATTTTAAAATATTTTCAAATTGATTTTTTTTAACAGTTAATGAACTTAGATCCTCTGTCGTGCTTATAAATCCATCATTCCTTCCAATCTTTAAAAACTTATTTTTTCTTTCATTTGCTATCTCCTCTGGAGATAAGTTTTTGAAGTAATCTAAATTTTGTGTGATAGAAGTTTTTAAGTTTTCAAGCATCGTATCTCTATCTCGATGAGCACCACCCAAAGGCTCAGAAATAATTTCGTCGATAACTTTTAATTTCAATAAGTCTTTTGCTGAAAGTTTCATTGCTTTTGCAGCATCAAGCATTTTTTTTGGGTCTCTCCAAAGAATTGTTGCACATCCCTCGGGAGATATAACTGAATAGATTGCATTTTCAAACATTATAACTTTATTTGAAGATGCAAGAGCTATTGCTCCTCCAGAACCACCCTCACCAATTATTATTGCAATTGTTGGGACCTTAAGTTCCATACAACACTCTATTGATTTTGCAATTGCTTCTGCTTGACCTCTTTCCTCTGCACCAACACCTGGATACGCACCTGGTGTATCTATAAAGGAAATTATTGGAATATTAAATTTGTTTGCCAAATTCATCAATCGAATTGTTTTCCTATATCCCTCAGGTCTCATCATTCCAAAGTTTCTCTCAATTCTACTATCTAAATTATCCCCTTTTTCCTGTCCAATAACTAAAACTGAATTTCCTTTAAATTTTGCAAAACCAGTTAAAACAGATTTATCTTCACCATAATGACGATCGCCAGACAACGGAATAAAATCCTCAAATAAATTGTCTATAAAAAATTTAGATTTTGGTCTGTCCTCATGTCTTGCAACCATAGTTGTTTGCCATGGATCTAAATTTGAGTAAATATCTTTTAGTTTTTCATCCAGCTCGGCTTGGGTACTAGAAATTTTTTGAGTATCAACTTCTGATAGTCCTTCTTGATTATATGGATCCTTTAATTTTTCTATTTCATTTTCAAGATTTTTAATTTCATTTTCAAAATTGAGGTAATTTTTCATAGTTTAATTATATCGGATAGTTAAATTATAAAAAAGGCCATAAAATGATGAATTATTTTAATGGTAGTGGTTATTAATTGACTAAATAATTTTAAAAGATAAAAGTTCATTTTCGGGAGAGACTAAACATTTTTTAGCGCCGAAGGAGCAACCGCCCCGGAAACTCTCAGGCAAAAGGACCGTAGTAGGCATAACACTCTGGAAAGAGATTAAATTCCGCCGAAGGAGCAAAACTCTCAGGCAAAAATACAGATGGGGTAGTAAACAGTGCTATGCGGAAAAAATACATAAATATTAAAAGTTTAAAAGTATCGAGCGATCTTGTTCAATTTGTCAATGATGAGTTGCTAAAAGAAACAGAAATATCACCAGAAAATTTTTGGTCAGGTTTCGAAAAAACTGTTAATGAATTAGCACCTAAAAATAGAAAATTATTAAGGATTAGAAAAGATTTACAAAATAAAATTAATGATTGGCATATCAAGAATAAGGAATCAGAATTTAATTTTGAAGAGTATAAAAAATTTTTAATTGAAATAGGCTATTTAAAAAATGAAGGACCTGATTTTCAAATTGAAACAAAAGATGTTGATGATGAGATAGCAAAAATTGCAGGACCTCAACTGGTCGTGCCGATTATGAATGCAAGATATGCACTGAATGCTGCAAATGCTAGATGGATGAGTTTATATGATAGTCTTTACGGAACTGATATTATTGAGCAATCAGAAGATAGTGTTTCAGAAAGATATGATCCACTAAGAGGTGAAATGGTTATCAAGTATGGTAGAGATTTTTTAGACAAATATTTTCCATTGAAAGAGTTAAGTTGGAAAAAAATAACAAACTTTTCTGTAAAAGATGGAAAGCTAAAAATCCTAAGAGGTACCGATTTAGTAAGCTTAATAGATGAGGATAAATTTATTGGTCACAGAGGCGACAGTGATAATCCTTCTGCAATTATTTTAAAAAATAATAATTTGCATATTGAAATTTTAAAAGACTCTAGAGCGTTTGCTGCCCAACAAGATCATGCAGGTATTAGTGATATAATAGTAGAGTCAGCAATATCAACTATTTGTGATAATGAAGACAGTGTAGCAGCAGTTGACTCAGAAGATAAAATTATTTGTTATAGAAATTGGCTAGGTTTAATGCGTGGAGACCTGAAGTCAAAATTTGAAAAAAATGGAAAGTTATATGAGAGAAAGCTAAATCCAAATAGAAGTTATATTTCTAAAGATGGTATAGGTTTAAAATTACACGGCAGAAGTCTTCTGCTTGTAAGAAATGTTGGACATTTAATGACAAACCCATCGATTATTTTAAATGATGGAAATGAAGTACCAGAAGGTATCTTAGATGCATTTATAACTACAGCTGCAGCACTTCACGATTTAAAGAAAAAAAATAATTCTAAAACTGGATCTGTATATATCGTTAAACCTAAAATGCATGGACCAGATGAAACAGCATTCACAGATTTAATTTTTTCAAAAGTAGAAGAAGTTTTGGGATTAAAAAAATATACATGCAAAATAGGAATAATGGATGAGGAAAGAAGAACATCCTCTAATTTGAAAGAGTGCATTAGGTCCTTAAAAAATAGAGTATTTTTTATAAATACGGGATTTTTAGATAGAACTGGTGATGAAATACATACATCAATGATGGCAGGACCTATGATTAAAAAGGGTGAAATGAAGTCATCAAAATGGATTACAGCTTATGAAAATAGAAATGTGGATGTTGGATTAAAATGTGGTTTTTCTGGAAAAGCTCAAATTGGTAAAGGTATGTGGGCTATGCCTGATAAAATGAAAGATATGATGGAACAAAAAACAGGCCATTTAAAAGCTGGTGCAAATTGCGCTTGGGTGCCATCTCCAACTGCTGCTGCTCTTCACGCCCTACATTATCATGAAATAAATATTTTTGATGAACAGAAAAAAATTTTGAATAGAAATCAAGCAAAACTTGATGATCTTCTAACAATACCAGTTGCAGATAGAACTAATTGGTCTGTTGAGGAAATAAATAATGAAATAAGCAATTCAGCACAAACACTACTAGGTTATGTTGTAAGATGGATCGACCAAGGAGTGGGTTGTTCTAAAGTTCCAGACATTAATAACATAGGTTTAATGGAAGACAGAGCAACCTTAAGAATTTCCTCACAACATATAGCAAACTGGATACATCACGGAATTACTACTAAAATCCAAGTCACTGAAATTATGAAAAATATGGCCAAAATTGTTGATAAACAAAATGAAAAAGATCCTGCACATAATCGAAGTGGTAGAAGTGGATATACAAAAATGTCAGAAGATTTTGAAAAATCTATAGCTTTCAAAACTGCGTGCGATTTAGTTTTTAAAGCTATAGAACAGCCCTCAGGATATACTGAACCGTTATTACATATTAATAGATTGGAAAAGAAATCTAATCTTAATTAGAAGTTAAATTTGAACGATTTTTAAAAGCTGAAAATAAAGTTCCATCATCCAAACTTTCTATTTCACCACCAACTGGTAGACCCTGAGCCAACTTCGTTACTTTAACCTCAATACCTTTTAGACTGTCCTGTATATAATATGCAGTTGTCTGACCCTCGACGGTTGCACTTGTAGCTAAAATTACTTCATCAATATTATCCTTTTTTACTCTTTCTACTAAAGAACTAATTAGCAAGTCCTCTTTTTTTTGACCAACTGATGAAATTGTACCTCCTAAAATATGAAAATATCCAATGAATATATTAGAACTTTCTATGCTCCATTGATCAGATATATTCTCAACAACACATATCTTATTATATTTTTTTTCAACAATCTTACAGTTGTCAAAATTACACTCGATTGAATTTGGTTTTAAAGTTCCACAAATCTTACAACGAACAATATTTTTGTATACATCGGCTAATGACTTTGCCAAAGGCTTAACAAGCTCATCACGATTATTGATTAATTTTAATACAATTCGCTTTGCTGATTTTGGTCCTAAGCCTGGTAGTTTAGATATCAGTTTAACCAGCTCTTCTATTTCGTTAATGTTTTGCATGAATTATAAAGGCCATTTAAAACCAGGTATACCAAAACCACCTGTAGCTTTTGAAATCTCTTCAGAAGTTTTCGATTTTAACTGTGCTTTAGCGTTATTATGAGCAGCAATAATTAAATCTTCAATAATAGCTTTGTCCTCTTTCATAATTTCATCGGATAATTTTATTGTTTGCATTTCACCTTCACCATCAAGAGTTATTGTTACAGAATTGGAGCCAGAAACGCCCTCTACTCTTATTTCCTTAATTTTCTGCTGGCTTTCTTTCATTTTTGCCTCAAGCTCTTTGGCTTTATCTAAAATCTTACTAAAATCAGTCATTCTGACCCTCATCCTTTTTTATCTTAACGTCAATTAATTCTGCATCAGGAAAATTTTCTATTATATTTTTATAAGCTTCTGAAGATTTTGCTTCATCAATTAAAAGTTTCTTATTGTTAAGTTGTTTTTCTTTTACAGACATTTCACCTTTAGATTTACTAAAAGTAATAATCCATCGCTCACCAGTCCAATCAAAAAGTTTCGATGATAAATCTTTAACAAAATCTTTATCTAAACTATCGTTAAAAGATATCTCTATTCTATTTTTTTCAAATTTTACTAGATTGACATTTTTTTCTAATTCATGTTTCAATTTGATTTCTTTTTTTTCAGAGCAGATTAATAATAGATCATCAAAAGAATTTATTAGTATTTTATTTTCTGCCTTAATTTCAGTTTGTACTTGTGGTTTATTTTTTTCTTCTTGGGAAATATTTTTAATTTGATCTATTATTTTATTTGAGCTTATATTTTCTTCAATTTCATTAGTTGCTCTTTTTTCAGTTTCAGGCTCAATTTTTTTTTGAGATTTCACAGACTGTAAATGCATTAATCGAATTAAAAACATCTCAATCGACAAATGTTGATTTGAAACTATATCTAATTCTTCAAGAGAGCTAATTGCAAATTGCCAGAACAACACTAACACATCAGACTCTACTTTATTTGAAATACTTTTTATTTTCGAAAACTCCTCATCATTTAGAGAAAAATTTGTGCTTTCTAGTGTTAAAGAGTTTATATTTTTGAAGTAATACGACAATTCCAAGAAATCATTTATGAATACTTTAGGTTCAACTCCTTGATCATAAATTTTTCTATAGATATTTATAACTTTTTTTTCTTCACCTTTTAAGACTAGTTCAAATAAATCTATTAATTGAGATTTATCAAAGTAGCCAAATATTTTTTGTGCTGCGTTTAAATCTAATTCAGTATTTTCATCTAAACTTAATAAAGCTCTATCCAATAAAGATAATGCATCTCTAACTGAACCTTCAGAAATTTTTACAATTAGTTTTAAAGCTTCGTCAGTAACTTTGCCATTTTCTTTATCTTTAATTTTTTTTATAAAATCGAATAATTCTGATGATTTAATTCTTGATAAATCAAATCTTTGACATCTAGATACAACAGTAATTGGAATTTTTTTAATTTCAGTAGTTGCAAAAATAAACTTAAGATATTCTGGTGGTTCTTCTAATGTTTTTAAAAGAGCATTAAAAGCCTGTTTACTAAGCATGTGTACTTCATCAATTATAAAAATTTTATATTTAGCTGAAGTTGGTCCATATCTGGAAAATTCTATAAGATCTCTAACATCATCTACACCAGTTTTACTAGCTGCATCCATTTCCAAAACATCAATATGATTGGAACTTGCAATTGAGTCACAATTCTCACATTTTACTTTGCATTTATTTTCAATTCCATTTGAACAGTTAAGAGTTTTTGCAACAATCCTGGCTATTGTAGTTTTACCAATTCCTCTAATGCCTGTGAATAAATATGCATTTGGAATTTTGTCTGCTTTAATTGAATTTGTTATTGTTTCTGCAACCACTTCCTGGCCTATTAGATCGTCAAAAGTTTGCGGTCTATATTTTAATGCCAGTACTTTCGAATTATTATTCATATATATATTAGGAGACTAGAACCTGAATAACTGTCTCTACGACTGCTTCCGTTAAGATCTGGTCGGGTTCAAGCAGCATCCACCTCTAGCCTCCAAAAGTATTATAGCAGTTATATTTTCTAATCTACAAGAAAAGATTATTACTTATTTTCTCTCAACTTATCTGCTTCAAAAACACCTAAGACGTGAAAATCTTCACAATGGAGACCTAGTTCCTCTAAAGATTTTTGGACTTTTTTATCTTCAATGTGTCCATCTAGGTCACATAAGAAAAAATAAGAGTCGAATGTATTTTTTTCAGGATAGCTCTGAAGTTTAGTTAAATTTACTCCATTAATTGCAAAACCTCCTAGTGATTGATAGAGAGCAGCTGGTTTACTTTTGAGTTTAAATAAAAAAGACGTGATATAATTTTTATCTTTAAATTCAGGTTGGGAAATATTTTTACCCATTACTAAAAATCTTGTTAAGTTTCCATCCTCATTTTCAATATTTTTTTTTATTACCTCTAGTCCATAAATTTCAGCACTTAAAGAAGAAGCTATCGCAGCTTGCTTAACATTTTTAGTTTTTGAAATCATTTCAGCAGAACCAGCAGTATCTGCTCTAATATGTTCTATTAAATTATTTTCCTTTATAAATTGTGAACATTGAGATAGCCCCTGTGCATGAGAATATACTTCTTTAATATCTTTTAATTTCGAGCCTGGTTGACCTAATAAGTTATGTTCAATTTTTTGAAAATGCTCCATATAAATATTTAATCTATGTTTAAATATCAAATACTCAATTCCTATGTTCCCTGTTATTCTATTAGACTCGGGAATAATTATTTTGTTTTCAGGTTCAAGTGAAGCCTTACTAAAACACTCATCAAAAGTTTTACATGGTATAATTTCAGCATTTGGATCAACTGATAAAGCTGCCAAGTGAGAATAAGCACCAAATGTACCTTGAAAATAAATTTTACTCATTAATCTTTATATTCCATAATTTTTTTTAAGGCCATATAATCTTCTTCGGTGTCTACTCCTATTGGAGGAGATTTTGCTAACGCAACATTTATCTTGATACTATTATCTAGTGCTCTTAGCTGTTCTAATCTTTGCTCTATTTCATTTTTAGTCTGATTTAATTCAACAAATTTTTCAAGAGTTTCAGCAGAATAACAATAGATACCAATGTGATGATAAATGTTGTCTAATTTTTTAGATATCCGTGAAAATGCTTCTGCTTCAGAAAAAGAGTTTTCTTGAAGACTAGATTTTGTTTGAACTTTGACAATATTTTTATTTTGAAAATCTTTTTCATTTTCGATTTTTGCAGCCAGTGTCCCCATTTTTGATTGGTAATCAATCATTTTGTCTTTTAAACTTACTATATCTTCTATATTAATTGCTGGCTCGTCTCCTTGTAAGTTCATTATTAGGTCAACATCATTTAAATTCATTTTTTTGAAAGCTTCATATATTCTGTCTGTACCAGTTTTATGGTTATTGCTAGTTAAAATGGCTCTACCTCCATTCTTGGTCACATCTTCAACAATTTCGGTATTTTCCGTAGCTACTACTACATCTCCAATATCAGAATCTTGAGCTCTTTTAAAAACATGTGAAATTATTGATTTATTATTAATCTTTAACAAAGGTTTACCGGGTAATCTGGTTGCTCCTAGTCTTGATGGTATAATGATCAAAGTTTTCATAAATACTTAATTAATTATAGCTATTAAATACCAATAGAGGCAAATTTATACAGATAATTTTGATAATTTTTTAATTTATCGTGATATATGTTCAAAATTATTTAATAAAAAATGGATTCTTTCGAAATTAATAAAATAGTTGCTGCAGTTTTAATGGTTGCACTTTTAGTAATAGGTATTGGAAAATTATCAGATGTTATTTTTCATGTAGAAAAACCAGAGACTCCAGGTTATGCAGTAGATGTTGAAGAAGCAACAACAGTTTCATCCTCTACAAAAGCAAGTGTAGAAGAGAAAATCGATATTGATGCATTAATGGCTATGGGTGATCTAACCCACGGTGAAAAAGTTTTTAAGAAATGTGCTGCATGTCACTCTATTGTTAAAGGTGGAAAAAATAATATTGGTCCGGCTTTATATAATGTTGTTGGTAGAAAAATTGGTATAGTTGAAGACTACAAATATTCTAAGGCACTAGCATCTTATGATAAAGAATGGACACTCGAAGAGCTTAACGGTTATTTAATAAAGCCTGCCAAATGGATCAAAGGAACTAAGATGGCTTTTGCTGGATTAAGAAAAGAAAAAGATAGAGCTTCAGTAATTAAATATCTCAACCAAAACTCTGATAATCCTTTACCCTTACCTTAGTTTTCCAAAACAGTATAATAAAATACTTTTTTGAACATGAACTCTATTTAGAGCCTGTTGCCACACATGAGATTTTTTTCCTAAAAAAATATCATCAGTTACTTCATTGCCTCTTGGAAGACAATGTAAGAAAATACAATCCTTTTTTGCATACCCCATAAGTTTTTTATCAATTTTAAATTTTTTAAATTGGCCTATTTTTTTCTTCTTATTAACTTTATCATTCAAAGAAATAACTTTATCTGAAAAAATTACATCCGCACCTAAGGCTGCTTTTTTTGAATCATTGTAAATAAAAATTTTCTTTTTATTTTTTTTAACCCAGTTTCTTACTTTTGTGCCAGGTTCAAATTTTCTTGGGCAGCCTATACTCAATTTAAATGAAAATTTAACTGATGCCGCAATCAAACTATCTAAAACATTGTTAGAGTCTCCAATCCAGCAAATATTTAGTTTTGAAATTGGTTTTTTCTTTATTTCTTCAACTGTAAATACATCAGATAAAACTTGTGTCGGATGAGATGATGGACTAAGACCGTTTATTACTGGAATTGAAAGATATTTTTTAAAACTTTCAACCTTTTTATCGTTATCAGTTCTCAGCATAAATCCATCCCCATATGTTGAGAGAATTTTTGCAGTATCTGCAATACTCTCACCACCTTGCCCAAGATGAAGCTCATTTGATCTAAGAGTTAAAGTGCCTCCTCCAAGTTGTTTAATTGCTAAATAAAAGCTTAATCTAGTCCGTAAACTTGACTTTTCAAACATTTGGATGAGAAGCTTTCCTTTTAAAGGAGCACCTTTGTCAATTTCGAGTGTACTTAGTTTTTTTCTCAATTTTTTTCTTCTCTTTGCATCTATTATTATTTTTTTAAGATCTCTAGATGGAATATCTTTTAGATTAATAAAGTGTTTCATTTTAATTTAATTCTTTGCAAACTTTATTTATTATCTTTAACGCTTGATTAATTTCATTTTTTTTAACATTTAGTGGGGGTAAAATTCTAACAACATTTTCGGCTGCACGTATAGTTAACAACTTATTTTCCATGAGTTTTTTTATAAATTTTGTTTGATCTTTATGCAGTTGAATGCCGATTAAAAGTCCCTTGCCTCTAATATTTTTTATTATATTTGGATAAACTTTCTTTAAATTATTCAATTTTAATAAAAAATACTTAGAAACACTTTTAACATTTTCTAAAAATTTTTTATTTGAAACAATATCCATTACTGTATTTCCAACAGCCATTGCTAATGGATTACCACCAAACGTTGAACCATGTGTTCCTGGTGTCATACCAGTAGCTACTTTCTTATTCATTAAAACTGCTCCAATTGGAAATCCACCTCCAATTCCTTTTGCAATTGGTACAATATCTGGCTTTACTTTAGATTCTTCAAATGCAAAAAAATCACCAGATCTTGCTATTCCACACTGAACCTCATCTAATATTAATAATATTTTTTTTTGATTACATAGCTTTCTCAATTCTACCAAACACCAATCGGGTATTACTTTAATTCCACCCTCACCCATAATTGTTTCCACCATAATAGCAGCTGTATTTTTGGAAATTTTACTCTTTAAAGATTTATGATCTCCAAAAACAAAATGATCAAATCCTCTTACTTTTGGACCAAATCCCTCTGTCATTTTCTTTGATCCACTTGCATAAATCGCAGCTAAAGTTCTTCCGTGAAAGGAATTTCTAATACATAGTATTCTGTTTTTATTAGTTTTACCTATCGAGTAGAAATATCTTCTAGCAACTTTTATTGCAGCCTCAGTAGCTTCTGCACCACTATTTTGAAACATTACATAATCAGCAAAAGTTTTTTTGCACAATTTTCTAGCTAACTTTTCTCCTTCTGGAATTTGAAAAGCATTAGAGACATGCCATAATTTTTTTGCTTGAGCACTAATCGTTTTTATAAGTTTTGGGTGTGCGTGACCTAATGAATTTACAGCAATTCCTTGAACAAAATCTAAATATTTTTTGTTATCAGTAGAAAATAAATAACTTCCTTTACCGTACTTGAAGGAGATTTTTTTTCGATTGTAGTTTTTTGCCAAATAGCTCATAAATTTAATTTGTTTTTATAAATTTTAATTATTAGATACAAGCTATGATTGAAAATGAATATCTAATAAGTTAAGCCAATATTTGTTGATAACTTAAATATTTTGGGTGTATAATTAAATTTAATATCAGTATATTGTTGGTATAAATAAATATAGCACTAGATATTGATATATGAGCTGGACTGAAGAAAAAGTAACAAAATTAAAAGAGCTTTGGGGTAAAGGAAGTACAGCAAGTCAAATAGCTGAAATTATTGGTGGTGTCAGTAGAAATGCAGTCATAGGCAAAGCTCACAGATTAAATTTATCAGCAAAAATAAAAACTAGAGCTGCTACTTCTAATCAAAATTTTGAAAATTCGTTAGAGGATAAAAACTTAAAAAGTAAAAGAGGTCGTAAAAGTAAATTCAAATCTTTAATAATTGAGAAAGACTTTGAGCCAGAAAATCCTAAGCAATTAGAAGAGTTGGACGAAAGTTCGTGCAAATGGCCAATTGGTCATCCAGATGAAAAATCTTTTTACTTTTGTGGAAGATCATCTTTAAAAGATTTTTCATATTGTAAATTACATTTACTTTACGCATATCAGCCAAAAGGCAAAAAAGATGAGACGACTGACAAGGAAGAGGTACCTGAATTTATAGAAAAGAAAATCCAAACAGGTTAATTTTTACCTAAGTTAATATCTGGATTTTTTTCAGAATTGTATTTTTCTGTAGAAAATTGTCCACCCTCTCTCCACATATAACAATATTTTTTAACTTCTTCATCAAAAAATCTAACACTCGGCACACCAATGTCTGAGTTTGTTTTATACTTTCCAGAGGCAATATTATCATAATTTAAAAGTTTCAATTGATCTCTTGTGAGCAAAGGTTTCGGCATTATTTCAAATATTCTTGCAGACATTTTGGCTATTGGTAAAGGCATAGGTAATAAAATTCTTTTTTTGCCAATCAAGTTCAACAGTTTCATTATTATTTCTTTGAAAGTAAATACTTCTGGACCCACACATTCAATAATTTTTGAATAAATATTATTTGAAATCACATGATAAATGGTATCTGTCAAATCAGAGCAATGAATTGGGGAGAACTTAGTTTTTCCACTGTAATAGAGAGGAAAAAACGGAAGTCTATTTAAAAGAGTCATAAAATTTGTAGTAAAATTATCATCTACAGAATAAACTACAGATGGTCTTAATATGGTTGCAAGAGGGAAGTTTTTTAAGATATTATTTTCCCCTTCAACTTTACTATTTGCATAAGCTGAATCTCTAGCTTCATTTATCCCTAGAGCAGATAAATGAATAAAATGCTTCAGATTATATTCTTTGGATAGTTTTGCTAACAGTGAAGGAAAGATAGTGTGTATGTTTTTGAATGAATTTCCCCTCTTGTTTTCAAATAATATACCAATTAAGTTTACGCAAATATCTGATTTTTTAAAAAGCTCTCTTATTTTTTTTTCATCAAATATATTTACTTCAACAACGTCTATATAGCCAACATTTGCTTGGGTCTTGATAATGTAACTTTTTTGATGAATATTTCTAGTTACCACAGTAACTCTAAAGTTATTCTTAGTGAGTTTTCTTATGAGGTTTCGACCAATTTGACCACTACCACCAAAAATTAGACAATTTTTTGCTTTCATATATATATGTTTAAAAATGAGTAATAATATTCAACTTCACAAAAATGATCTACCAGATGATTTAAAATTAGGCAATATAATAGCAGTTGACGGTGAATTTATGGGTCTTAATGTCAGAAGAGATCCTTTATGCTTAATACAAATATCCTCAGGAAACTCAGATGCTCATATTGTGCAATTCGATAGAGATAACTACAATGCTCCAAATTTAGTTAAGCTATTAAAAGATGAAAATGTTAGTAAAATCTTTCACTATGGTCGAGCAGATATGTCTCACATTAAATATTACTTAAAAACTGACACTAATAATATTCTTGATACAAAAATAGCTTCAAAGCTTGCAAGATCATATTCTGATAATCACTCACTAAAAACATTGATAAAAGAATTTGCAAACATTGATATTAGCAAACAATTTCAAAGTTCAGATTTTGGAGGACAGTTAACACCTGCCCAACTAAAATATTGTGCAAATGATGTTATTTATTTACATAAAATTCACGAAAACTTAGAAAAAATACTAGAAAGAGAAAACCGTATAAAGCTATACAAAGATTGCTTAAAATTTTTAAAAACTAGGGTTGATCTTGATCTAGCTCTTTTTAAAGATGATATCTGGTCACATTAATGTCAAAAAAAAAATTCATATTAACTGCTAAAGAAGTAATAAACTTAGAAGTTAAGGCCCTTCAAAATTTAAAAAATACCTTAAACAATTCTTTCAATCAAGCAGTCTCTGAAATTATAAAATGTCAGTCAAAAGTAATTCTATGTGGGGTTGGCAAAAGTGGATTGATAGCTTCAAAGATAGCAGCAACATTAGCGTCTGTTGGTACACCATCATTTAGTATTTCTGCAAGTGAAGCTTCCCATGGTGATCTTGGAATGATATCTAAAAAAGATATATTAATACTTTTAAGTTATTCAGGAGAAACAAGTGAATTAAGAAATATAATTCAGTATGCAAACAGAAACAAAATTTTGTTAATCGGAATAGTTTCCAAAAAAGACTCAATACTTTATAAAGCATCTGATATCAAACTTGTAATTCCAAAAGTAACAGAAGCAGGTGGCATTATTCCGACTGCTAGTACGACTACACAACTTGCCTTAGGAGACGCTTTAGCTATTGCTACAATGAAGTATAAGAAGTTCAGTAAGATAGACTTTAAAAAATTGCACCCAGCCGGAAGTTTGGCAGCTCAACTAAGAACTGTTGAAGACATTATGATCAAGGGAAAAAAAATACCATTCGTGAACGAAAATTTAAAAATGAGCAGTGCTTTGAAAATATTAACTAAAAAAAGATTAGGAATTTTAATAGTCAGAAACAAAAATAAAAAAACTAGTGGTATAATAACTGATGGCCAGATTAGAAGATTTAGTCAAAAAAGTTTAAATTTTCATAATCTATCTGTAAAAGAAATTATGACCAAAAACCCAATATCTATTGATAAAAACGAACTTGCCGCCAAAGCACTTTCTACAATGAATAGTAAAAAGATAACCTCACTAATCGTAAATAATAAACAGAAACCATTAATAACAATCGGTGTTATTCATGTACATACAATTTTACAATCAAATATTTCTTAATGATAAGAAATAAAGCTGGTAAAATTATCTTTGTTATTTTGTTCTTAGTCATAATATTTACTATTCTTTATCCAAAATTTTTTGAGAAAAAACATAAAAGTCAAATAGAAACTCAAGAATTAAATAATGAGGTACTCAGTTCGAATAAAATAAAAGATGTTAAATACACAACCCTAGACGCTGATGGAAATGAGTATATTATTACAGCAACAGAAGGTGAGATAGATTATTCAAATACTAACATAATATATCTTACTGATCTTAAAGCTATTATTAAATTAATAAACTCCGATGATATATTAATAACTTCAGAGTATGGCAAATATAACTCTGGAAATTTTGATACAATATTTTCTAAAAATGTAATAATTAATTATCTAAATAATAAAATTACTGGAGAATATTTGGAATTTTCATTAGAAAGAAATTCATTATTAATTTCTAGAAAAGTAGTTTATACAAATCTAGAAAATATTCTTAAAGCTGATGCTGTAGAAATGAATATTAAAACTAAAGATACTAAAATATTTATGTATGAAAATCAGAAAAAAGTAAATATTAAAAGTGTAAATTAATATGGCTATAATAAAAAAATTTCGAATTAAGTCATTCAAAAATATTAACTCAATTATTGAGTTTAAAAATGTATCATTATCCTATGGAAACAGACAAATATTAGAAAACATAAATTTCAAAATAAATGAGGGACAAATATTTGGTATGTTAGGACCTAATGGTGTTGGAAAGTCAACTATCTTCAATCTTATAACTGGCTTAATTAGTCCAGGAAATGGAAAAATTAAAATAGCTGGTGAAGAAGTAACTAATTACCCTGTTTACATGCGAACAAAAAAATTTAAAGTTGGCTATGTACCTCAATATGGAGGTTTTTTCAATGATTTGACACTTTATGATAATTTAAAAGCAATTAGTGAAATTGTAATAGAGAACAAAAACTATAGAACAGAAAGAGTAAATTATTTAATTTCTAAATTCGAACTTGACAATCTAAAAGATATTAAAGGCAAATTTTTATCAGGTGGACAAAAAAAAAAGTTAGTAATTGCTTTATCATTATTAAGTGAACCAAGAGTACTTCTTCTAGACGAATGCTTTGCTGCATTAGATGTTTTAACAATAAAAATGCTACAAGAAATAATTGTAAACCTTCAAAATGAAAACAGAATCACGATTTGCATATGCGACCATCAAGCAAGAGATCTTTTAGCATGTGTTGATATGGCAATGATATTAAGTAATGGCAAAATTATAGCTCAAGACACACCATCAAATTTGGTAAAAAATATCAATGCTAAAAATGCATACTTTGGTGATAATTTTAAATTTAATTAATTTGTAATGCCAAATTCATTAATCATTAATGATAAAATAGGCAAATTTAAAAAAGTTATTTCAGTAAGTGGTGACAAAAGTCTAAGCATAAGATGGGTACTTTTCTCCTCGTTAGCAAATGGAGTATCTAATGCAAAAAATTTGTTGTTATCAGAAGATGTGTTAGCAGCCATAAGAGCAATTAAAATATTGGGTATAAAATCTAAAATTTCAAAAAACGGAACTAAAATTTTTGGTAAAGGCTTTAATGGATATAATTATAAAAAAAATCTCAAAATCAATGCAGAAAACTCTGGAACTTTAGGTAGACTTATTCTTGGTCTACTAATCAATACCAGATTTCCAATAAAAATAATTGGTGATAAAAGTTTATCAAAGAGAGATTTTACAAGAGTAACTAAGCCACTAAGCAAATTTGGTGTAAAATTTAAATTAAACAATGGCAAAAATTTGCCTTTAACGATTTTTGGTTCCAAAAAGTTGAAGTCAATCAAATACATCGAAAATAAAGGATCTGCTCAGTGCAAAAGTTCTGTACTACTTGCAGGAATGAGAGCCAATGGTACCACAATAATTAAAGCCAAGAAATCAAGAAATCATACAGAAATTTTATGTAAATACTTAAATGTACCAATTTCTATAAAAACAAAAAAAAATTATGATGAAATTAAAATTAATAAAGTAAAAACTCTTCAACCATTAAATTATAATATTCCTTCAGATATTAGTTCAAGTGCTTTTTTTATTGTTTTGACAGCTCTATCTAGTAATTCAGAATTAATTATTAAAAATGTGAACATTAATCCATCTAGAACAGGAATAATTACTATTTTAAAAAAAATGGGTATATCTATTATTTTTAAAAATCGTAAAATTTATAAGGGAGAAAAAATTGCTGATATAATAATCAAAAGTCCTAAATCAATTAAGCCAATTAATTGCCCATCAAAATTAAATAGTGCTGCTATAGATGAATTTCTTATAATATTTTTAGTAGCTGCTAAAGCAAATGGCATTTCATATTTTAAAAATTTAGCTGAATTAAATCAAAAAGAAAGTCCTAGACTAAAATGGGCTAAAACAATCTTGACTAAAATAGGAGTTAAGGCTGTCATCACTAATCACTCCATTAAAATTTATGGTAATCCTAGATTGATTATAAAAAAAAAAATATCAATTAGAAATTACCTTAAAGATCATAGAGTTTTTATGACAAGTGTAATAGCTGCACTTTCATTTGGTGGAAAGTGGAGAATACATGACAAAGATTCAATCAAAACTTCTTTTCCAAATTTTTTGAAAATAATTAATGATTTAAGAAAAAATGTTAAAAAGAAAAAATATAATTAAAATAGCAATAGACTCTCCTGCTGCTGCAGGTGCTGGAACACAAGCTAAATTAATTTCTAAGCATTATAATCTGCTCCAACTTGATACTGGTCGAATCTATAGATTTTTTGCATATATTAAGATTAACAAGCCAGAAAAATTTAATTACAATTATTTGAAAAAGAAAATTAATACTTTAAAAATCTCATCTTTAGACAATAAAAAACTAGACTCTGACGAGGTTGCAACAGTTGCATCATATATTGCCAAACATAAAAAAATAAGAAATTTAGTTTATGCTTTCCAAATAAAATGTGCTTACAATCCTCCAAAAAGATATGCAGGATCATGTTTAGATGGTAGGGACATCTGTTCAGTTATTGTGCCTGATGCAGATGTAAAACTTTTCATAACTGCAAATTTAAAGACTAGAGCATTGAGAAGATATGAGGAGCTAAAAACAAAAAATAAGAAGATTTCTTACCATGAGGTGTTAAAAAGCCTGAAAAAACGAGACAAAAATGATGTAAATAGAAAGATTTCTCCCCTTAAAAAAACAAAGGATAGCATCTTGCTAAACACTAGTAACCTAAGTATAAGACGTTGTTTTTTAAAAATAAAAAAAATAATAGACAGAAAAATAGTTACTTAATGGAAATTTATAAAGATTTATCAAATCCGGCCTCTCAAGAATTTGAAAAATTACTTAACAGTCAGCTCTCAAAAATTCAGATAGAAGAAGGAAAAATAATAGAGGGTAAAATAAACAAAATTACAGAAAAATTTGTTTTTCTTTTTGTAGAAGGACTAAAATCTGAGCCTGTTTTAGATATCAATGAGTTAAAAAATATGGGCCTTTCTGAGAAAATTAAAATTGGCGAGACCATATCTGTCTTATTGGAAAAAATTGAGGATAAACATGGTGAAGTTTTAGTTTCTGCATCTAAAGCGCAAAAGATAAAAGGTTGGGATAAATTAGTCGAGGCTTATGAAAAAAATGAACCTATTATGGGTAAAATTACTTCTAAATGTAAAGGAGGTTGTATCGTTGAGCATATTGATACAGGTTCTCTGATGTTCCTGCCTGGCAGCCAAATATCAGATAAACCTCTAAAAGATATTAGTCACCTGATGAATGAGCCACAAAAATTTGCACTTATAAAACTAGACAAGATCCGTGGTAACGCATGCGTCTCAAGAAGAGAAATTATTTCATCATTTAAAAAAGAGGATAAAGCTAAAATAATTGATAAATTTAAAGTTGGTGACATTATCAAAGGAGCTGAAGTAAAAGGTTATAGCTCTTTTGGGTGCTTTTTCAATGTGAACGGAGAATTAGATGTGCTAGTTCATCTTCAAGAAATTTCTTACTCAAGAGTTAATCATCCTGATGAGGTATTTAATATTGGTGAAAAACATGATTTAAAAGTTATAAGTGTTGATAAAGAAAAATTACAAGTTGGGTGTTCAGTGAAACAATTGTCACCAGACCCTTTTGAACATATAGAAAATTATGAGCTAAATAAGATATATAAGGTTAAAGTTGTAAAACTGATGGAATTTGGAGCTTTCTGTGAATTAGAGCCTGGCCTGACTACTCTTCTACATTCTAGTGAGCTAAGCTGGACAAAGAAAAATTTATCTGCAAAAAAAATTTTTAAAATTGGTGATGAAATAGATTGTGTTATAACTGAAATAGATAAGGATAAAAGAAGAGTTGCTATTTCACATAGATTGACTCAAGAAAACCCTTTTGAAACATTTGAGAAAAAGTTTCCTGTTAACACCATTGTTGAAGGTGAAATTGTGAACAAAAATGAGTACTCATTGTTTGTAAAAATAGATAACTTGGACATTGATGCTTTTCTTCACTGTAATGACTTAACATATTTTAACAACGGAGAAGAGGAATTAGCAAAATATAAAAAGGGAGACAAAATTAAAGTAATGGTACTAGAAATTAAAACTGCTGATCAGAAAATTAGAGTTGGTTTAAAGCAAACTCAAGCAGATCCTTTCGATTTCTTCAAAGATAAAAATAAAAATCAAACTATCACAGTAAAAGTTGTATCAACTGACAACAAAGGTTTAATGGTAAGGCCTGAGGGTTGTGAGATGGACTTTCAAATAAAGAAATCTGCAATTGCAATAAATGCAGCTGATGCAAGGCCTAGTAGATGGACCGGTGGGGAAAAACTTGATTGTGCAATTGCTGATCTAGACTTTAAAAGGAGAAAAGTAGTACTTAGCATAAAATTACTTGAGGAAATTGAAAAAAAAGAAGCTTTAGAAAAATATGGATCAGAGGGATCTGGTAAAAACTTACCATTTTCATCTCTATCAGAAGACTTGAAGAAAAAAGAAGAAGATAATTAAAATTAAGAAGATTTAAATTGGCTATTGTAAAATCAAAGCTTTTAAGACAACTTTCAAACAATTATCCTAATTTTCTAAAAAAAGACTTAGAAAAATTTAGCGACATAATTCTAAACGAAATAAAGAGGGCTCTGAGAAGAGGAGATCGAGTAGAACTTAGGGGTTTTGGGGTATTTTCAACAAATATTCAAAAAGCCAGGATATCAAGAAATCCTAAAACAGGGGAAAAGGTTAATACTCCTGAAAAAAAAACTATTCACTTTAAAATGTCTAAGGACTTGTTTAAAAAATTAAATAATGAAGAATAAAATCATATTTGTTGCGTGCGATGCATCAAATATAAGAAAAGCTAAAAACATTATCATTCAAACAAAAAATAATAAATTAAAGATAATACCAAAATTTGGATTACAACTTTTTTACTCAAAAAATGGAAGAAAGTTTCTTGAAAAATTTAAAAGAGATTTTTGGTTAGATTTAAAAATAAATGATATTCCACAAACCGCACTCTCAGCAATAGATAGTTTAAAAGATTTAAAAAAATGTAAATATATTACAGTCCATGCAAATGGTGGCCTTGATATGCTAAAAGCTGTAAAAAAGCATGCAAAAAAAATTAACAAAAACTTAAAAGTTTTAGGTGTTACTATATTAACAAGCTTGAATAACAAATCTTTGAAAGAGATCGGTCATACAAAAAATGTTCAACAACTAGTTTTAAAACAAGCTGAGCTTATTAAAAAGTCAGGTTGTGATGGAATTATATGCTCTCCACAAGAGTCTAAAATGATAAGAAAAAAATTTAAAAATTTTTTGATAATAACTCCTGGCATTAGATTACCTGGAGATAAATCAAACGATCAAGCAAGAGTAATGACTCCAAAAGATGCTTTTAAAAATAAAGTTTCAGGGGTTGTAATGGGTAGATCACTTATCGAAGGTAACATTAAACATAATGTGAAGAAATTGATTGATCATTTAAGTCAATGATTAAAGGCTGTAAGATCTGTGGAGTTTCTGATCTAGATACATTAAGCTTTATTGTTAATCATCCATATCCACCAAAATTTATTGGTTTTATTTGCAACTATCAAAAAAGTCCAAGATATGTTGAGTTTAACAAATTAGAAAAGTTATTAAGTATAGATAAAAATAACTCTCAGTATGTCGCTGTATTAGTTAAACCTAATGAAGAGATATTAGAAAAAATTAAAAATCTACCTTTTGACTATTACCAATTATATGATTGCACTCCAGAACAAATAAGTTCTATTAAAAATACCTACAATAAGAAAATTATCACTGCATTTACCATTAAAGACAAATCAGACTTAGAAAAATATAAAGATTTTAATGAGGTAACTGATATTTATTTATTTGATAGTAAGGGTTATGAAAAAAGTGAAGGATTTAATCATGATCTAATTAAAAACCTAAAAATTGATAAAAAATTAATGATTGCTGGTAATATTAAATTCAACGATGATCTAATAAATTATGGAAAAATAGCAGATTTTATAGATTTGTCTGGAGGCTTAGAAACTTCTGGATTAAAAGATCAATCAAAAATAGAAATTTTTTTAAATAAAGTAAAACAAATTAAAAATGAAACTTAAAAAAGGTATTCCATTAATTGACCAACATGACCAATTTGGTTTTTGGGGAGGAAAATTTGGAGGAAGCTTTATTCCTGAAACTCTAAAAAAACCTGTGGAAGATTTGACAGAAGAATTTAAAAAATTAAGAAAAAATAAAAAATTTATTAAGAAGAGAGACTATTATTTTAAAAATTATATTGGATCTCCAACTTCATTTGTAAAACTGGAAAATTTGACTAGCCATCTAGGTGGTGCTCAAATATGGGCAAAAGTTGTTTCTGAAGCCAATGGTGGTGCTCACAAAATATATAACGCCACTGTGCATGCTCTCCTTTGCAAAGCTATGGGTAAAAAATATATCGTTGGTGACACAGGTGCGGGGTATGCTGGGAAAATGCTAAGTATGGCAGCGAAAAAGTTTGGCTTGAAATGTAAAATTTTTATGGGTGCTAAGGATATAAAAAGGCAAAAACCAAATTGTGATGCAATGAAAAAAAATGGAGCAGAGATTGTTCCTGTCTATTCTGGTAGTCAGACTTTGGTAGATGCAGTTAGTGAATGCATGAGATATTGGGTATCAAATTGTGATAATACTCATATGTGTGTTGGAAGTACCGTAGGTCCAAATATATTTGTTAAAATATGTGGTTGGAGTACTGCCCAAATCTCTAGAGAATTAAAGGTACAATTAAAATCTGAATTTAAAAAGATCCCAAAAAAAATAAAATTAATTAATTGTGTGGGTGGTGGAAGTTCAGCTTATGGCTTCTGGAGTGAATTTATAGATTTTAACAAAAAACAAATTGAGCTGATTGGAGTTGAGGCGGGTGGGCCTAAAAAATCAAAGCTTCATGCGGCCCCGTTAAGCAGAAATGCTAAAATTGGAGTTTTACATGGTGCTGCATCTTATGTTTGCCAAGATAATGAAGGTCAAATAAATGAAACAGAATCTATAAGTGCAGGACTAGATTATCCTGGAGTTAGTCCTATTCATTGTTTTTTAAAAGATACTAGAAGAGCAAGATATACTTTTGCAACTGATGAAGAAGCTTTGAATGCACACGTTATGGTAACCAAGTTTGAAAACTTAAATCCAAGTTTAGAGCCTAGCCATGCATTCGCTGAAGCAATTAAAATTGCTCCAAGACTTAGCAAAGATACAATTATAATTGTAAATTCTTGTGGAGACGCGAAAAAAGATAGGGACATTTTAAAAGAGAGATTAGGTAAGAATTAATGGTCTCATTAATTAACGAAGTTTTTAAAAAAGCAAGAAATGCTAAAAGACCAGCATTGTTAACTTATACGGTTGCTGGTGATAATACTAAAAAAAAATCTTTAGATATTCTTAAGTCAATATCAGCTCACGCTGATATATGTGAGTTGGGTTTCCCACATAACACTCCTATTGCAGATGGTGGTCAAATACAAACAAGTGCTTATCGCGCCATTAAAAATGGAATTAAAATAAATGATGTTTTTGCAATCGCTAAGGCATTTAAGTTATCAAAAAAAACAACCCCTATTATTTTAATGGGCTATTACAACATGATTTATCAATATGATGAAAATAAATTTCTTAAAAAATGTAAAAGTTCAAAAATAGATGGTTTAATTATAGTTGACCTCCCCTATCCAGAAAATAAAAGTTTTTCTAAAAAATGTAAAAGAAAAGGTATCAACTTTGTGCAATTAGTTTCTCCAACTACATCAAATATAAGATTAAAAAAAATTATAAAAGATTCTCATGATATGATTTACTATATAAGTATGCTATCAACTACAGGAGGAAAATTAAAAGTTTCCCCTAAAAAAATTTTAGAAAATTATTTCAAAATTAAAAATCAAAACAAATCAAAAAATGTTGTAATTGGATTTGGAATCACTGAAAAAACTATTAAATCACTCAAAAAAGCCGATGGTTTGGTTGTAGGAAGTGCGATTTGTAAGGAAATAACTAAATCCATTAAAAAAAGACAAAATGCTGTCACAAATGTTACTAATGTTGTTAGAAGGTTAAAAAATAAAATTAAATGAACTGGATTACAAAAATAATAAAAGCTGGTGAAAAGATTAAAACAGCTATTAAAGAAAGAGCATCAAAAGAAGATATTGCAAACAGTGATTGGACTTCATGTTGCATAGGTCCAATACTTAAAAAAGATTTAGAAAGTAATTTATGGGTTTGTCCTGAATGTAATAAACACCATAGAATAAAACCTAAACAGAGATTTGATATTTTATTTGGTAAAAATAATTATGAAATATTTAAAACTCCTATTCCAAAAGATGATCCATTAAATTGGACCGACTCTAAATCATACAAAGACAGATTAAAAAGTGCACGAAAAAAAACCGGGTTAGAGTGTGGTATGATGGTTGCCTCAGGCACTATCGACAATATTAAAATTACTGCAGTTGCATCTGATTTTGATTTTTTGGGTGCCTCAATGGCTGCTGCAGAAGGTGAGGCTTTTTTATATGGAATTCAACATGCGATAGAAAATAAAACTCCTTTTTTATGTATTAGTGCTGGTGGCGGAATGAGAATGATGGAAAGTTTAATTTCATTATCTCAGATGACGAGAACTACTTTAGCAATTAATGAATTAAAAAAAAATGGTTTACCTTATTTGGTTTGTATTACGGATCCTACTGCTGGAGGAATAACTGCCTCTTACGCAATGCTTGGTGATATCAATATTGCAGAACCTGGTGCATTAATTGCATTTGCAGGGGCTAGGGTTATTCAAGGTACCGTTAAAGAGGAGTTGCCTGAAGGTTTTCAAAAGAGTGAGTATGTTGAAAAAACTGGATTTGTTGACCTAATAGTTGAACGAAAAGAACTAGCCTCTAAAATTGGAACTCTATTATCAATATTGTTAAAGAGAAATTCTGTTATAACTTCTGAACAAAATGAAACTGCAGAAGATAGTCAATCGCTTACAAAAGTTGCATCCTAAAGAGATAGATCTAAGTTTAAATAGAATAAAAAAACTCTGTAAAACACTTGGAAACCCACAGGATAAATTAAAAGCTATTTCAGTTGTTGGTACAAACGGTAAATATTCAACTATTCAGGCTTTATTCGCAATTTTAAAAGAGACAAATATTAAGTGTAATATTTACACCAGCCCTCATATCAAAAGAATAAACGAAAGATTTGTATTTAATAATGAAGAATTAAATGATGATGATCTTGTAGTTCTTTTTGAGGAAATTGAAGAAGCAAATAACAATGAACCAATAACTTTTTTTGAAATATTGACTGCAGCCTACTTTTATAATGCCTCAAAATACCCTGAAAATATTAACCTAATTGAAACAGGGTTATTTCACCGATTTGATGCAACAAATATACTAAAAGATAATTTAGCGAGCATTGTAACTTCTATTGGTTTGGATCATTTAGATTGGTTACCTGAAAATCAACAAACAACTAAAAAAATAATATTTGAAAAAACCTCAACTTTAGTAAATTCTAATATTATTATTGCCAAGCAAAGTTCATCTGAAATTGTTAATGAAATTAAAAGTTCAATTTTAAAAAATTCTTCAAAAAAATATTTTTTTAATGAAGATTATAATTATTCATCAAATGAAAATGGCTTTATTTTTTATGAGGATAAAAATGGTGGTATTAAACTTCCGACTCCAAGCGTTAAAGGTCAATTTCAGCTTGAAAATATTTCAACAGCAATAGCAACCTTAAGATCAATCAACCATTTAAAAGTTAGTGAAAAACATATTAAAGATGGAATTACTAAAATTAAAAGTATCGCACGACTTCAAGAAATATGTTCTGGTAAACTTAAAGACTTGGTAAAAAATAACAAATTACTTGTTGATGGATCTCATAACCCTTTAGGAGCAAAAGTTTTAAATGAATATTTGGAAAGTTTAAATTGCAATAAACATATTATTCTAGGTATGATGAACAATAAAGATCATAACGATTATATGAGTTACTTTAAAAATATTTCCTCCTTGACCACTATAGATATCCCCAATCAGCCAAACTCGATCAAAGGAAAAGTATTAAAAAGCAAACTTAATAGCTTTGAAAACGTTAAATATAAAGAAGGTATTATTGATGCTATTAAGTCAATTCCAGTCAAGGAAAATGATATAATTTTGATTACTGGATCTTTGTATCTTGCTGGTGAGGTGTTAAATTTAAACTAGATATTTTCGTCTAGGAATTCTTTCATATGACCTTCTGGAACTCCTCCAACTTTACGGCTAACTTCTTGTCCTTTTTTATATATAATCACTGTTGGAACTCCCCTGATCCCCGCTGCTGAACCTGTATTAATTCCAGCATCTTCAATATCAGTAATGTAAAAATTTGCTTTATCTTTGTATTCGTCTGACAATTTATCCATCACTGGCTTAAGGGCTTTACATGGACCACACCACGATGCTGAAAATTGTATTACTGATACGTCTTCATTTTTAATTTTACTGTCAAAATCTTCGTCTTTAAAATCTATAAGCATAAATCCTTTCTATAAATTGGAGCCTCAAAGTCAACTAGGCAATTTCATATTTTTTTTCAATTGACATTATAAATTCATTAATTTCGTCTAATTTTTTCAACTCATCCTGATCATCTCGATTAGAGGCTTGATCTCTCAATGTATCAATTTCGGTATAGGCCATGCCAATTGTTTGCCACTTTTCCTTGTTTTTGCTCAATATTCTCCTGGCAATTTCACTCTTAATATTTTTGTATAAATCAGGAGGTAAAATATGAGGTGCCTCTTGGTAGATTATTTTTTGTCCAAACCAACTGCATCTTTTGTCTTGAAACTTATCTAATAATCTTAGTTTATCTTCCCAAGATGAACTATGCCACGTTTTAAATAATGCAGTATCTTTATTGGGAATAAATTTTTCATACAACGTCTCTTCTGGAAGTAAATCTTCTTGTGTTTGAGTTTGGGCTTTCTCCTCAGCAGCTTCCCTATTAATAATTTGAATGTTTTTACAAAAATTTTCACTAACTTTTACTAACTTTGCTCTCTTAATAATTGTTTCTAAATCTAATTCTGAATATGCTTTTTCCTTTAATGCAAATTTTTTATCTAATACTACTGGAGCCTTATTAGTTTTTAGTACTCTAAGTGCTTTTGGACTAATTTTATTTAAATTTGCTTTAAGCTCATTAACTGACAAATTTAAATAAGGTTCTGGATCTCTTCTCAGGTCCCAAACGTATCCCCAAGACGCATAGGTAGGATGAAAACAATGTTCTGGATGAAGTGTACAAACTAGATACATCATGTTTCGTCCTTTTACATTTTCAAAAATAGAATAAATCCCTTCACTTTTTAAAAGTGATTCAACACTACTTTTTGTTGATGTACTTAAAAATTTTTCCCAATTATCTTTATGTTGATCTTTTATGATTCTAAGAATTTTTAAACTTGTGAGAGCGTCATGATAGGCAGTGTGTTGTTGTGTGGTATCAAATCCTTGTTGTCGTGCAAGTGCTTCTAAAGCCAAACTTTCATTTCCTGCAGGTGTTAATTCAGTTTTTAAAGTTTTAGAGTTTATAGTTTGAGCAGCTCTTGCAACATGTAAACCATCAGACTCTTGATTGGGTGAAGAGTGGGTTATATAAGGATATCTGTTTCCTTTAAAAAAATTAAAGTGAAACATTCTGCGATCAAAATTAAGATTGCTCCAACCCATAAATAAAGATGGAGCTGCTTTTGAAAAAAAATTTTCGACAGCTCCTAGAAAATCATAATGTGAATAGTTGCCTTTGGTAAGTAAATCAATACTTGTGGAGTTTACTAGAAGTGCTTTTGCACTAGGTACTTCACCTTCTGGCATTCTGCCTCTAATATTTAACTTTCCAATTTCCTTAAGATTTTTATCCACAACTACAGCACCAACCTCAATAATACTTCCCCATATAGTCGAATTTGTAGTTTCAGTATCGTATATTACTATTTTATCCATTTTAATATTTAAGCTAAATTTGAAAGCTCATTAAATTTTTTTAATCTTCCCAAAAATAAGTTCTGATAAACAACTAAATCGTGACTTTGAATTTTAAATTCTTGGAATAATTTATCTACTGTGCAAACTAGAATTACACAAGAAGTGATATTAGAGTTATACACAATATTATGAGCCAAAGAATATGCGCTCGTTTGTAGAAGCCATGAGTCGATATATTCTGATTTTTTTGGTTTATTGCTCTGTTTAAAATCTATTATTGTTTCTCGTCCCTCATAAACTCCAACACAATCTGCAGTACCAGCATATTTATCTGGATAGTAAAGTGTGCATTCAACTCCCCAAATTTCTTCCAATCTATTTTTTAATCCTTTTTCGATAATTTCTTTTGCCATTAATTTATATTGTTCATTGTCATCAAAAAAACTAAGGTTTTCTCTACCTAGAAGATAGGACTCTAAGTAGTTATGCATCTGTGAACCCCTGCTACTAGCTGCTTTTGTAATTGCTTCAGCTTCTTTATAGCCTGTTCTCTCACGCCAATTGGCTAATGCTGCCTTATCCTCCTCTGATCTTGTGACATCTAAGATTGAGGTAACGCTTGGTAGTTTCGCTTCACCTAATAAATATCTTCTTATACCATCTACTGTAGCTCTTGAGGATTTTGGATAATCATATTTCTTATTCCACTGCATCAGATTTCTTATATTCTTTATTGGAGAAAAATTGAAATTAATTATTTGCTTGTTTTGAACGATCAATAAATTTTTCTACATTTTCAGTTTGAACAGCCTTTTCAAGTTGTTCTGGATCTTTAATGCTTTCCAGTGTTCTAGTAATTGATCTAGCATCTGTACCAAACTTATCAACAACTACCATTGCTTCTTCTAATTTTTTTCTAAGAGAAATTATATTGTCAAAATGTTTACTGAATCTAGTACTTATCGTTTTCAAATGATTATAAATTTCTGTTGCACCTTTTTGAACTTTCAATGATTGAAATCCCATGTGAAGAGATTGCAAATAAGCAGATAAAGTATTAGGTCCGCAGATTACAACTTTATATTTTTTCATTAATTCTTGAGTTAATAACTCTTTTGTGCTTGGATCTTGGTATTCAGTTAATTCTTTATATAGACTTTCAGTTGGTGCATATACGATTGCAAAATCTGTAGTTTTTGGAGGAACAATATATTTTTCATTAACACTTTTAGCTTTGGCTTTAAAGGCGGTTGCTAATTTCGCTCTTGCATCAGCAACAGTCCTTTTGTCGTCCGCATCATGACCATCCGTAATTGCTTTAAATTTTTCTACTGGAAAATGACTATCAACTGGAACTAAAACATCTCCTTGAAGTTTAATTGCAAATTCAACATTTTCACTTGTATCCTCTTTCATTTTTACATTCGTCATGAATTGAGAGGCTGGCAACAAATCTTTGATTAGTGCATCTAAGCTAAATTCAGCAAGCGTTCCATATTTTTTAACTCCAGCTAAAATTTTAGTAATACTCTCCTGGCTTTGATTAAGTAATTGTACCTGCTGGTTAAAGTTTCCAACCTTTTCATCAACTTTAGTTAAAGCTTCGGTCATATCTTTTGTTACACCAGTTGAGAGATTATTAAACGACGTCGACATTGTACCAAGAGAGGTATTAATAGTATTATTTAAGGTATCTTTAAGCGTAACAATCTCTGTTTTTAAATTAGCTATTTCTTCTGCTTCTTTATTGTCATTTTCGTCTTTGAGTTTTGGTCTTAAAATTAGGTAAAGAATTGCCAAAACTCCCCCAAGCAATAAAACAAGTAATACTATTAAAATAAGATCCATGATTCTTAACTCTTATTTTATAGTAAAAAATCGATTAATATATTTAAATATTTAATGTAACTTAATGGAATTATCTCTTATATTAAAAATATTATTTGCTCTTATTATTGTGATTGCAGGATATGCGATAGCTAGAAATCTAGATATTATTAAGATTATTTTAATATATTGGAAAGACTTAATACTTCGTAGAAAGTAACTTTGCTATTTTTTTTACTCCTTTATTTTTAAAAGAAGATTTTCCGATGAACATGCAAAGCTCAGATTTTAAAATATAGCCATCATTTATTATACGTAAATTGTTTGCTGCAAGAGTTGACCCAGTACTAGTGATATCAGTTATCAACTCACAACCTCCAGTAAAAGGCTCTATTTCTGTTGATCCAATTGATTTTACAATTGAAAATTGAGTAACACCCTTATTATAAAAAAATTCCCGTGTAAGATTTGGATATTTAGTAGAAACTCTTATTCTTCTATTTTTCTTTTCCTTAAATTCAAATGCTACTTCCTCTAAATCAGACATTGAATAAATATCAATAAAATCATCAGGGATAGCTACAACTAAAGAGGCACGACCATATGGATATTTTTTATATATTTTAATATTTTTTTGAATATTAATTTCACTTTCTTTCAATAAATCTAAACCTGAAAAACCAATATCTAGAGATTTATCAGATAGTCTTTCAATTATTTGACGAGCATGTAAATAAATTACTTGAATATTTGGTCTTCCACTTATTGAGCCAAACAAATCTCTGTCTCCTCTCTCTGAGATAAGTTTTAATTTATTTTTTTTAAAAATATTTAAAACATCTTTCCTAAGCCTTCCCTTGCTAGGAATTCCAATATTGATATTATAATTCATAATTAAATTTCAATAATTTGTTTTTATAAAGTTCGTTCATTTGCATTATTAAATTTGTATTTAGTAAATTTTTATAATTATTTTCTTTACCTAAATTAAAAAACTTAATTCTTTCTAATTTATCTTTTTTAAATACTGCTTCCTGAAACCCTTTTTTTTCTTCCATTTTTTTTAATTTTTCAAATTCACAAGATTTGATAGCTTCTTTTGCTTTAGATCGATTAAAATTTTCATTACTTTTTGATATATCTTTAATAAAACTAACTACTTTTTTTAAAGTTTGAAAAGTTTCAGATTGTAAATCTTCATATCGGATAACTAAAATTGGAAAATTTTCATAACTTAGCCAGCTATCGATATGGAAATCCCATGAAAATAAAGCCGTAAAACCTAAATATCTATTACCTTTTTTTTCAATAATTGCTCTTTTACTATCTTTCATAAACTCATAAGCCTCATCAATTGTTATCTGATAGTGGTTTGCCAGTGAAGTAACAACATTTCTAGGGTCTCTAACTATATAAATTCCACCTAAAGTATTTTTTGGATCTGTGAATCTGTTGCCGTTTATTGTGCAGATTGCATTATGAGTTTTGAATAATCGTAATTTTTTTTCTCTATTTATTTCGGCTTGCTTATCTAGCCATTTTTCTGCAGTGTCTTCAGGTTTTAAATATAAATCTTTGTCATCCTTAAAATAATTCACACTTGGAAACTGATCAATTTTTTTAAGTAATTCAAAATTAAATTCACCGTTTCTAGAAAAATAATAGCTAGATAATAATGATCTTAACCAAGTATTTCCACTTTTGGGATATGAAGCTAGCCAGATTATCATTGGAAATTTAGGTTAAGCGCTGCGCCCACAGCTGCAACTTGGTTTTTTGATCCTAAGTCAGATATGAGCTTATCATAACGCCCACCACTAATAATACTAATATTCTTTGATTTAGATTTAATATCAATCTTGAAAACCAATCCTGTATAATATTCTTGTTGCCTTCCAAAAGATGCATCAAAAACTACATTAAGTTTAGAAATTTTATTATGTGAGATTGGAAAATATTTTTGATCCACAGCTAAATTAATTCTATTAGTTTTAAAAAAATTATTTAATACCTCTGCAGCTTTATTGATGGGGCACTTAATCTTTAAAAAAGAATTAATAATTTTAGATACTTTTTTACCTCTATTTGCTTGTCGTGGATCTTTAATCTTTGCATCAAATCTTTTTAAGATTTCGCCAACAGATCTTCCAGCAATCATAGTTTCTGGATTTTCTTTGAGTAAATTCAGATATCGTTTTTTGTCAACTTCCACTATTGTTGGATCAATATCTGCGTTTGTCTCTAATCGTTTTAGCAAGTCTTTAAAATACTCTTTTCTCCAAAAATGTCTTGATAAACGTAACTTCCATCTTTTGGGGACATCTAATTTTGATATAAGTAAATTAAATATCTCGATGTTTCCAATGGTTAACGTGCCTGATGAAAATTTAAAATCTTGAAGTATTTTTAATGACGCGGTAATGATTTCGTTATCATCTTTTTTTTCATTTTTAGAGCCTAAAATTTCAAATCCAATTTGGTTTCTAATAATTTTATCTTTTTTGCTTTCAACCTTTCGATAAGCTTGGCCACTATAAAAAATTTTCTCTTTACCTTTTAAATTTCCCTCTAAGTATCTTAAACAAGAAGCAATGGTTAAGTCAGGTCTTAAACATAATTCCTTTCCATTGATATCTGTGAAAGAAAACATGAATTTCCTGAAGTTCTCTCCTGATCTTTGAACAATATGATTTGCCTCTATTACAGATGGTAGCTCAATATATTTAAAACCCCTAGATTTTACTGATCTAAGGATTTTTTCAGATAAGTTTTTTGACTTCATTGATTAAATCTTCTTTTGGAATTGTTTGATTATTTTTGCCCTTGAAACCTTTTAGATTTTTTATGGTGACAGTGTTTTCTTTGAATTCATTTTCACCACAAATAATTGCAACTGATAAATCTCTTTTATTTGCAAAAGTTAGTTGTTTACCTAGGTTTTTTTTACTATCTAAAAAAATTTCAGCATTAATATTGTTATCTCTTAGTTGATCAACTAATTCATAATAATTTTTTAAATATTTTTTATCCATTACACATACTAATACTGGTTTTTGGTCCTCTACCTTAATTTGATCTAATTGCATTAGAGCAAATAACAGTCTATCAACTCCAAAACTTATTCCTGTACCTGGAATATCAACCCCTCTAAATCTTGATATGAGTTTTGCATAGGCTCCTCCTGAACAAATACTCCCAATATCAACTTCCTTACCTTTGTTATTTGTGACTTTGAAATTTAGATTTGTCTCAACAATGAAATCTGAATAATAAGCTAATCCTCTCACAATCGTAAAGTTTGTTTTAACTTGATTTAGATTTGACGCATATCCAAGTATTTCAAATACATTTTCTAATTCACTTATGCCTTCCTGAGATAATGGATTTTTTAAAGTTTGCTTTAATTCATTTAAATCTTTTATTTTTAAAAAATTTAAAATTTCTGATGCTTGATCATCAGATAGTTCAGCTCCTTTAGTAACAGCACCACTTTGATCTTTTCTCTCTTTCTTTAATAAGTCTTCAACTCCCTTTAGACCAAATCCTGGCTTATCTAATTTATCTATTGCCCTAATAACCTTAATCTGTTTTTCTTGAGAAATTTTTAATTCATTAATTAAACCTTGCACAATTTTTCTATTGCTTACATTGATTGTAAATTGATCTTTGTTCAAACCACAGTCGGATAATGTATTTGATATTAGATTACAAAGTTCTGCATTTGCCTGTGATGGGTCAACATTACCAACAATATCAAAATCAGCTTGCATAAATTCTCTGTAACGGCCATTTCCAGCTTTTTCATTACGAAAGACATTTTGAATTTGATACCGCTTGAATATTGATGGTAGTTGTTGATTATTTTGAGCCACAAACCTTGCAAGTGGGCTTGATAAATCATATCGAAGTGTAATACTTTTTTCACCATCTTGAAATGAGAATACATCAGACATAGAATTAGTCTCATCTTCTGCCAAAAAAGATCCAATATTTTTACTAATTTCAAACGAAGGGGTTTCAAGAGGTTCTGCTCCAAATTTAATAAAATTATTCTCAATAGCTTTTAAAAGCTTCTTTTTGAGAAGAAGTTTATTTTCCCAACGATCTTCAAATCCTGAAGGTAATTCAGGTACTAATTTATTATCTTTATCCATTTTTTGGTACCCGGGCTGAGAATCGAACTCAAACTTAAAGTTCCACAAACTTTCGTGCTAACCGTTACACCACCCAGGCATCCCTTGATTTTATATTATTTTCTGTAGATTTAAAATTATATTATAAATAAATAGCCTAAAGGCTATGTAAGCTATTTCTATGAGTACTTCTTAAAGTCTCTCTTAATGTAATATTTATAATCATGGGCAATCTTTTAGACAAAAACTACAATAACGCAAGTATTAATTAAATAAGGACGTGTACCTAATCTAATAGGATAAGACGTCCTTAAAAATATTAAAAAAATTAGTCTACTTTCTTTAAATTAACTGCAGAAGGACCTTTAGGACCATCTTCTAATGTAAATTCAAGTTTGTCACCCTCATTAAGATATCTCATTCCAGCGTCCTTTACTGCAGAAGCATGAACAAAGGCGTCTTTTTCTTTATCGTCTCTTTCAATAAAACCATATCCTTTTTTTCCATTATACCATTTAATTTTACCAGTTAGTGTACTCATTTTATTTCTTAGTCCTTTTGTTATTTATTATTGGAAATAGGTTAATTTTTTTTTAGATTATTTCAAGACGAAAAGTAGATAGTGGTGCCTCGGGAAGGATTCGCACCTCCGACACAAGCCTTTTCAGGGCTCTGCTCTACTCCTGAGCTACCGAGGCAGGATTTTAACCTCTAAAGATTATTCTGCCTTTTGTAAGGTCATAAGGTGTCATTTCTACAGTCACATTATCACCTTGAAGAACTCTAATTCTATTTTTTCTTAACTTACCTGCTGTATGAGCTGTAACCGTATGTCCATTTTCCAGCTTAACTCTAAACATAGCATTAGGAAGTAGATCAATTACTTTACCTTTAAACTCCAGTAAGTCTTGTTTTGACAAATTTATTTTCTCCTAATTTTTTTAATTCTTTTTATTACTGATTGAGCGTGTCCAACTAACCCTTCATAATTTGCAAGTGTTATAACTGATGGTCCAAGACTTTCAATACCCTTTTTTGATAGTTTTACGTAAGAAATTCTTTTATAAAATTCATTAACACTAATTCCACTCGAATATTTTGCAGATCCATTTGTTGGTAAGACATGATTGGAGCCAACATTATAATCTGTCATAGCCATCACAGCATATTTTCCTAAACATATAGATCCAGCATTTCTAATTTTGGAAACATAAGATTTATAATTTTTAATATTTAATTCCAAATGCTCTGGTGCTATTTTATTTACAATTTCAATTATTTTTTTATCAGATTTTACATACATTAAAATTCCATTGGTATTTAAACTCTTTCTAGCCACAGATACTCTAGGAATTTCTTTTAATTGTTTAATTAATTCAATTTTTACTTTATGTAATAATTTTTTATCTTTTGAGATTAAAATACATTGTGCAAGATTATCATGCTCTGCTTGGCCTAATAAATCACTTGCAACCCATTCAGGATTTGAAAATCTATCACAAACTATAGTAACCTCTGAAGGACCGGCTGTCATACCTTCAATACCAACATCTCCAAAAACTTCTTTTTTTGCTGCAGCCACATAAGTATTTCCAGGACCAACAATTTTATCTACTTTTTTAATTTTTCTTGTTCCATAAGCGGCGGCTGCAACTGAAGAGGGACCACCTATAGAATAAATTTCTTTTATTTTACATTTTCTAGCTGCATATAGAACTGCTGGATTTTGCTTTCCTTTAAAACCTGGGTTAATCATTATTAATCTTTTAACACCAGCTACAATTGCTGGGATAGCATTCATTAAAACACTCGATGGATAAGATGCTGCAGATCCAGGAACATATATAGCAACAGAATTTAATGGTAAATATTTATATTGAAGTTTATTTTTAAATTTATCAACATAGGAAATATTTTTAAATTTTTGAAGAGAATGAAATTTATAAATTCTGTTGTATGCAACATCAATTGCTTTTTTTACTTTTTGATTTAAAGATTTTATTGAAATATTAATTTGTTTGGGGCTTGGAACAATTACTTTGTTTTGATTAAATCTTTTCTCATATTTCAATAAAGCTTTATCACCATTTTTTTTTACATCTTTAACAATACTAGTTACAGAGATTAAACTTGATTGGATTTTCTTTTTACGTTGTAAAAGTAGCTTGTTTAATGAATTATCAAAATTATTATTAGTGCTATTAAGTATTTTCATTAATCTTTTTTTTCATTTTGATCTTCAAGTCTTACTTCTATTGTCTCCGTAGTCAAAGTAATGTGTGCATTATTATTAAAAATTAAGTTTATTTCATAATCTGTATTATTTTTCAAATAATCAATCCCAATTAAATCTAAAACTAGCTCCTGATTTAATTGATCTATATTTTTTGATTTTACTTTATCAACAAAATCAAATCTACAAATACTGTTGATTTTTTTATCTTCATTATCTGTTTCAACTTTTGTTCTTTCAATAAATAACAAAAATACTTTATTTGATGGTAGATATTTTATATCAACAACCTTAACCTTTGCACCAGCACTGCATGCAGATATCATTTGGAGACCTTCTTGATCGTTTGCAATAATTTTTGCAAGGTATTTTTTTTCCATTAATTTACTCGACGTATTTTTGCACCAACTTTGTTTAATTTTTTTTCTATATTTTCATAGCCTCTATCTAAATGATAAATTCTATTAATAATTGATTTTCCTTTAGTAGTCAGCGCAGCAAGTATTAAAGAAACTGATGCACGCAAATCTGTGGCCATCAACTCAGCAGGTGCAAAATTAATGTTGCCTTTGACTTCTGCTTTATTTCCTTTGACTAAAATTTGAGCACCCATACGATTCAATTCAGCAACATGCATAAATCTATTTTCAAAAATGTCTTCTTGAATTATTGATTTTTTATTTGCTTTGCATAATAAAACCATAATTTGTGCTTGCAGGTCAGTCGGAAAACCAGGATATGGAGAGGTGTTAATTTCTATACTTTTTATCTTTTTACTACCTATAATGTTTACCTTATCGCGATAAACTTTTATTTTTGCACCAACCTTTTTTAAAACATCTATTTCAGTTTTAATTATTTTAGGTATTACATTATTTATTTGCAAATTTCCTTCTGTTAATGCGCCTGCTATCAAATATGTTCCAGCCTCAATCCTGTCAAACATAATTGAATAACTAATTTCTTTAATTTGTTTTACACCATAAATTTTAATTGAACGTTTTCCTATCCATGTAATTTTACAACCCATTTTTAATAAAAAATTAACTAAATCTTTTATTTCAGGTTCTATTGCACAATTATTTAAAATAGTTTTTCCTTTTGCAAAACAAGCAGCAATTATTAAATTTTCAGTAGCTCCAACAGATATTTTTGGGAATCGAATAGTGGTTCCTATAAGTCCTTTTGGTGCATTAGCATGAACATATCCACCCAAAATTTTAAATTTAACTCCAAGTTTTGATAGAGATTTAAGATGAATATCAACAGGTCTGGTTCCAATTGCGCAACCACCTGGTAGTGAAACTTTTGCTTTCCTAAATTTTGCAATCAAGGGGCCAAGCACTAATATTCCAGCTCTCATCGTTTTGACCAAATTATAAGATGCAAATACTTTTTTTTGTTTTGAGTTATCTATAATAAGACTTTGTTTATTTAATTTCGTAATTGATCCCAATGATTGAAGTAAATTTATCATAGTTTCTATATCTTTTACTTTTGGTAAATTCTTTAAAGTTATTCGATTTTTTGAGAGCAAAGTTGCTGCCAAAATTGGTAGTGAGGCGTTTTTTGAACCTGAAATATTTATTTGTCCCTTGAGCTTTTTTGCTCCAAAGACTTCTAGTTTTTGCATATTTAAACTTTAGGCAATGTTACTCCAGTTTGTCCCATATACTTTCCTTTTCGATCTGCATAAGAGACATCTGGTTTTTCATTTCCTTTTAGGAAAATAAATTGTGCTACACCTTCGTTTGCATAAATTTTTGCAGGCAAGGGTGTTGTATTTGAAAATTCGAGAGTAACATATCCCTCCCAGCCAGGCTCTAATGGAGTTACATTTACGATGATTCCACATCTTGCATATGTTGATTTGCCTAAGCAAATAACTAATACATCATTTGGAATTTTAAATTTTTCTACAGTTCTAGCTAGCACGAATGAATTTGGAGGAATGATGCACTCAGAAACATTTTTGGTTACAAAATTTGTAGGTTTAAAGTTTTTAGGATCAACAATCTCAGAATTAACATTTGTAAAAATTTTAAACTCATCTGATACTCTTGCATCATAGCCAAAAGAAGAAAGTCCATATGAGATGCTTTTGCCTCTTACTTGCTTATCCTCAAACGGTGAAATCATGTCTTTTTCTTTGGACATTTTTCTAATCCACTTATCTGAGAGAACTGACATTACTTATTTTTTTTCTTAGTTTTTTTTTGAAAAGTTTTTCTTTTTTTTAAATTCTTTCTTAAGGCTAGACTTAAACGCTCATTTTTATCTTTAGAACTCATTCTTTATTTGGATTTGTCAGGAAGTCTAGAGAAATTGGTTTATTTGGATCTAAAGGTTTTAATTTATTTTCCTCTTGTTTTGGGCCTACTTTTGCTAGACGTTTAGCTTTTTTTTCAGCAAGCTTTTTTTCTCTTTTAGCCTGCTTTTCCATAAGCTTGTTACCTTTGGTTGACTTGTAATCGTAGTGAATTCCCATAACATTACCTTAAATAGATATAAATCATATTGCCTAAAAAATTAAGGCAATAATTTGAAAAAAATGCATTATTATCCACAAAATATAAATTGTTTCTTTGCTCCTGTAGTTAAATGGCATAACAAGTCATTGGTAATGACTAGTTCCCTGGTCAGTACAGGGTGGGAGCACCACTAATATTTATAGAATATTTTTCTTAAAAAAATAGAAGTTAAGATTAGGCCAAAAAAAGCTAAAAGTGGAATGTATATATCTGGTGAAAAAATGATATCTACAATATTGGGAACCTTAGAATTTTTATCAATAATTTTTTCTAAACCACTGCCTATTGAAGTAATCAAAAAAGTGCCAGGTACCACACCAATCAGTGTTGAAAAAAAATAATTTTTTAATTTTACATCAAATAGGGTTGGTAAAAGACATTGTAGCTGCCAAGGAATACCTCCAACCATGCGATAAAATAGTAAATAAATAAATTCTGATTTTTTAAACTTAGTTTCCAGTCTGTGGTATTTATTCAAAAATTTTTCTCTTATAAAATCTTTAAGAAAATAATTTCCAAAGACATACAATAGTGTTGCACCAATGGTTAATCCAGACACTACAACGATTGTTCCGATCCATTTGCCAAAAATAAAGCCCCCCATTATAGCAACAGGTGATCCAAACCCTAGAAGTGGAAATACCCATAAAATTGTTGAAATTAAAAAGATAAAAAATATCAGAATTAAATTAGAATTTTTTAATTTAACAAAATATGATCTATTTTCTCTAATGAAGTCATATGATGTAATTTCTTGAAAGCTAAATTTAGAAAAGAAAAAATATAAAAATAAACAAATCAGTATCAAATAAACTAGACCGATAAATAATTTAAATTTGTTTGATTTTTCCATTAATAATAATGCTATTTATAAAATGTTCTATTTGCTATTTATATATTTAATTACTATAAAGAGCGAAATTTAATAAAAATTAATCACTTATTATGAAACGAACTTACCAGCCCTCAAATGTAAAAAGAGCCAGAAAACATGGCTTTAGATCCAAAATGAAAACAAAAGGTGGTAAAAAACTTTTAGCCAGACGAAGAGCTAGAGGAAGAAAGTCACTAACAGTTTCTATTTAAATTAATGAAAAGCAAAATTGTTGCTCTTTCAAAAAACGAGGAATTTAAAAACCTACTAAATCAAAGAAAAATATCTAACAAATACGTTACGATTTTTTTTGGAAGGCTAATTAATAAGGATAAATCAAAACTTAATATAAGTTTTGTAACAAAGAAAAAAATTGGTAATGCAGTTAAAAGAAATAAAATTAAAAGAAGACTAAGAAATATAACAAATGAAGCAATTAAGAATATATCAATAAACTATAAATATTCATTTCTTGTTATAGCCAAGCCTTCTATGCTAAATAATGAATACAAAAATATAAAAGAAACTCTATTTCAGGACTTAGAAAAAATTAAATAATGAATATATTAACTAAATCATTAATTAAAGTTATTAAGGGCTACAAATATCTAATTAGTCCTTTATTTGGACATTCTTGTAGATATTTGCCTACATGTTCTGAATACAGCATTGATGCTTTAAAAGAATTTGGTTTTATCAAAGGAATTTTCATGAGTATTAGAAGAATATTTTCGTGTCATCCTATTAAATTTTTAGGTGGTGGTGAGGGATTTGATCCAGTTAAAAAAGAAATGAAGATTAAAAAATAATGGAAACAAGAAACATAATAGCAGCTATTTCTTTATCGGCAGCAGTAATTATTCTTTACACTTTATTTTTTGCGCCTCCGCCGGTGACTCAAGAGAATTTAGTTGAAAAAAATAAAACTGAGCAAAATTCTGATACACCAAGTCTAGATCAAAAAGAAAATGTTAAAGAAATTTCGAGAGAACAGGCTTTGAGTGAAAGTGAAAGAATTCAGTTTGAGAACCAAAGTATAATTGGTTCAATATCTTTGAAGGGGGCTGCAATTGATGATTTAACTTTTAAAGAATATAATGTGGTTTTAAATAGTAATGAAAAAGTAAACTTATTAGTACCAAGAAATTCTAAAGAAGGATATCTAATTGAGAGTGGGTTTATCACAACCGACAAAAATGTTGAAATACCTAACTCAAATTCTATTTGGTCAGTATCAGGTAATAGTAAACTTACTGCACAATCTCCAGTAAAATTAACGTGGGCTAATGATCAGGGAATAACATTCGAAAAAGAAATATCTATTGATGATAAGTTCTTATTTACAGTTAAACAAAGTGTAATTAATTCTACTAATAATAAATATGATTTTTATTCATACGGCCAAATTATTAGAAATGAGGCCCCTGAGATAACAAATTTTTATATACTTCATGAGGGTTTGGTTGCAACACTTGATGATGAACTTATTGAGGAAGATTACGATGACATTGAAGAAAAAAAATTCACTAGAACTGCTCAAAAAGGATGGCTTGGTATTGGAGATAAGTACTGGATCACTTCATTAATTCCCCCAAAAGGAAAAGAATTTAAAACTACATTCGATTATAAAAATAAATTTAGAGCAAACTTTGTAAGTACGGAGCCGCTTGAATTAAATAGTAATTCTACAATAGAAGATAAAATGCAGATTATAGTAGCTGCTAAAAGAGTAGATGTTATTGATGGGTATGCAGATACACTAAAAATAGATAAATTTGATCTAACAATAGATTGGGGTTTTTTATATTTTATCACAAAACCATTATTTTTTGGAATAGACTATTTCTTTAAATTGCTTGGTAATTATGGTTTAGCAATTATAGCAATTACTATTTGTATACGATTGGCATTTTTCCCTTTAGCAAATTTCTCATTCAGAAGTATGGCTAAAATGAAGGCTTTAACTCCAGAGATGACAAGACTTAAAGAACTTCACAAAGATGATAAGATGAAATTACAGCAAGCAATGATGGCACTATATAAGAAGGAAAAAGTTAACCCTATGTCAGGGTGTTTGCCAATTCTAGTTCAAATCCCAGTTTTTTTTGCTTTATATAAAGTATTATTTGTGACTATCGAAATGAGACACATGCCATTCTATGGTTGGATACAAGACTTATCAGAAAAAGACCCAACTTCATTATTTAATCTATTTGGTTTATTGCCTTATGACGTGCCATCTTTTTTAGTTATAGGAGCGTGGCCAATAGCAATGGGTATCAGCATGTGGGTACAGATGAAACTTAATCCAGCTCCCACAGATCCAATGCAGGCAAAAATATTCATGTTCTTTCCACTTTTCTTAACAATAATATTAGCTCCATTCCCTGCAGGATTAGTAATTTATTGGACAGTTAACAATATTTTAACTATGGCACAACAAGTCTTCATCATGAAGCGTACAACAGTTAAAACTGTAACCTAATAATTCTAAATAGTTGATAACGCATGGATCTTAAAAATATATTGCCCGAAGATGGGCCACCTTTAAGTGAAGTAAATAAATATATTGAAAAATATAAAAATGATTTAATTGTAATTAAATATGGAGGAAATGTTTTAATTGATAGAAACGTATTTAACAATTTTATAACAGATCTATATGTATTAAATAGATTAGGTCTTTCTACAGTAGTTGTTCATGGTGGTGGGCCAAGAATTAAAAGAGAATTAGAGAAGTCGAATATTCAATCAAAATTTATTAGAGGTTTAAGAGTTACCGATAAAAGTATAATAAATATTGTAGAGTCTGTTTTAATCGATTTTAACGATGATATTCTTCAGAATTTAAAAAAAAGGGGCTCTGAAGGTATTTCAATACACACAAAAAATAATAATATTATAGAGGTAAAACCTGAAGCAAAAGAGTTAGGCTTTGTAGGGATACCAACCGAAATTAATAAGGATACAATATTAAATATTCTAAAACAAAATAAAGTTCCAATTGTTTCGCCATTAGGCTTAGACAAAAATAATCAGACCTACAATGTTAATGGTGATACTGCTGCTATGGCCATAGCTAAATCTTTAAAAGCTAGAAGATTATTACTAATGACAAATGTTGATGGTGTCCTTGATAAACAAAAGAAACTGATAGAGGAAATATCTTCCTCAGAAATTTTAGAAATGATTAAAAATGAGACTATAACTGAAGGCATGATACCTAAAATTAATGCGTGTTTAGATGCTGTAAATAATGGAGTAACTGCAGTTGGTATAATTAACGGCACAAAAAAACATTCATGTTTATGGGAAATATTCTCTGATAAAGGTGCAGGTACGTTAATTAGAAGATGATGAGATTAGGGCATATTAAAAATATACTTTTTGATTGTGATGGAGTTTTATATCAAGATTTAGAAGCAGTTTTCGGTCAGGTAAGTAAAAAAATGACTGAATATATATCTAAAAAATTAAATTTAGATTTAAAAGTTGCTAAAGAATTGCAGAGAAGTTATTTTCATAAATATGATACCAGTCTTAATGGTTTAATGATTCATCATAATATCCCACCAAAAGAATTTTTAGATTATGTCCATGATATTGATTTATCTTTCTTAGAGAAAGATAAAACTTTAAGAAAAGAGCTTGAAAGCACAAATTTAAGAAAATTTGTTTTTACTAATGGAAGCAAAGAACATGTTAAAAACATAACCACATCACTTGGTATCGATGATCAATTTGAGAATGTTTTTGACATAGTGGATGCCAAATATAATCCTAAGCCTGCAGCAAAAGCTTTTGATTTGATGTTAGAAAAATTCAAAATAGATCCAAAAGAAACACTTTATATTGAGGATATTGCAAAAAATTTATCCATTGGAAAAGAAAGAGGAACAACAACTGCATGGTTAATCAATGATGAATACTGGGGTAAAAAAGAGTCAGATAAAGAATACATTGATTATAAAATAGAAAATCTTTCTTTATTTTTAAAAGAAATAAGGTTATTAAAAAACACTTAAAATTATGAGTATAGAAAATATTATTAACGAAGCATGGGAAAAAAGAGATCAAATAACCCCAGGTTCAGACGAAAATTTAAAGAATACTGTAAATCAAATTATTGATGATTTAGATAGTGGTAAAGTCAGAGTTGCTGAAAAAATTAATGGTGAATGGACAACTCATCAATATCTAAAAAAAGCAATCATGTTAAGTTTTAGAATGTACCCAATGGAGAACTTAAATGGTCCATATAGTAGTTGGTATGACAAAGCTCATCTCTTAAAAGGAAAAACAGCGGGATGGAGTAAAGAAGATCATGAAAATGCTGGTTTTAGAATGGTACCAAATTCACCAATAAGAAAAGGGTCATACGTTGGCAAAAATGCAGTATTGATGCCATGCTATGTTAATATTGGTGCATACATAGATGAAGGCACTATGATTGATACTTTTGCGAGAGCTGGAAGTTGTAGTCAAATTGGAAAAAATTGTCATATCTCAGCTGGCTCAGGTGTCGGAGGTGTACTAGAGCCTGCTCAAGCATTACCCACGATAATTGAAGACAATGTTTTCCTTGGTGCTATGTCTGAAGTTGTTGAAGGTGTAATAGTTGGGGAAGGATCTGTATTAAGTATGGGAATGTATATTGGTCAGTCCACAAAAATAGTTGATAGAAAAACTGGTGAAATTACTTACGGAAAAATACCACCTTATTCAGTTGTTGTACCTGGTTCTTTACCAGATAAAAATAATCCTGCAGCGCCATCACTTTATTGTGCGGTAATTATTAAACAGGTTGATGAAAAAACTAGATCAAAAACATCAGTAAACGATCTTTTGAGAGAATAAAAATGCAAAAAATTAACGAACTTAAATTAGCTAAAGAGCTAATTAGGTTTCCTTCGGTAACTCCTGTTGATGCAGGTATAATGAGTTTTTTAGAAAAAAAGCTCAAACAACTTGGTTTTAAAACTAAAGTACTTGAATTTAGACAAAAGAACAGCAAACCGGTAAAAAACCTTTACGCAAGACTTGGCAGTAAAAGTCCTAACTTTTGTTATGCAGGTCATTTAGATGTAGTACCTGCTGGAAACCTAAAGGACTGGACAGTCAATCCATTTAAACCCTTAATTAAAAAAGGACATTTAATCGGAAGAGGTGCAAATGATATGAAAAGCTCTATAGCAGCGTTCGTTGCAGCAATTAGCAATTTTATTGAAAATTACTCTGATTTTAAAGGCTCAATTAGTCTTTTAATTACCGGTGATGAAGAAGGTGTTGCTATAAACGGAACGAAAAAAGTTGTGGAATATTTAAAAAAAAGAAAAGAGAAAATCGATTTTTGCTTAGTAGGTGAGCCAACTAACCCAAGTAAATTGGGTGAAATGATTAAAATTGGGAGAAGAGGAAGTATGAACGGTAGATTAACTATTACAGGAGTGCAAGGGCACGTAGCTTATCCTCATCGAGCAAATAATCCTTCAACAGCACTTGTTCAAATTCTTAAAGAAATAAAAGATATCACATTTGATCAAGGTACAAAAGATTTTCAAGCAACTAACTTGGAAATAACAAAAATAAATATTAATAATACTGCTGACAATTTGATTCCAGGTCTTGCTACGGCTACATTTAATATAAGATTTAATAATAAACACTCCTCTACTTCCCTGAAGAATAAGTTAAATAAAGTTATTAAAAAAATATCAGCTAAAAATAAATCTAAATATAAAATAGAATATAGTGTATCTGGAGAGGCCTTTTTAACAAATCCTAATAAAACAACCTTTATGATACAAGATATAATTAAGAAAATTACAAAAATTAAACCTAAACTTTCAACAACAGGAGGAACTTCAGATGCAAGGTTTATTAGGAAAATTGCACCTTGTTTAGAATTTGGGTTAGTTGGTAAAACAATGCATAAAGTAGATGAAGCAGTTTCACTGTCAGATTTAAAAAAATTGACCTTAATTTATTCAAATATATTGAAAAATTATTTTAAGTGAAAACAGGGTTAATTACATCAGATACATATCAAAATCATAATACTGGAGATGGACATCCTGAAAAAATTGATAGAGTTACTGTTGTAATAGATAATTTTAAAAAATTAGATAATAAAAAATTAATTTGGAAGAAACCGAATAAATTCGAGAATTCTTTTTTAATTAAAACTCACACCTTAAATTATATAGATCAAGTAAATAAATCTTTTCCAAAAAAAGGATATAATTTTCTTGATGGCGACACCATAGTTTCTCCTGGTAGTAAAGATGCTTCTAAGGATGCTGTGGGTTCAATTATTACCGCAATTGATGGGGTGCAAAATAAAGAGTTTAAAAATGCATTTTGTGCAGTAAGACCGCCCGGACATCACGCAGAAAAAGAAAAGGCAATGGGTTTTTGTATCTTCAATAATGTTGCTGTTGGGGCAAATTACTTAATCGAAAAATATAAATATAATAAAATAGCAATTATTGATTTTGATGTTCACCACGGAAACGGTACTCAAAATATTTTTTATGATAACGAAAAAGTTTTATTTATTTCTACTCATCAATACCCTTACTATCCAGGATCTGGATCTGAAAAAGAAAAAGGTAATTTTAATAACGTATTAAATATCCCTCTTGAGGCTGGAACATCTGCAGAAAAGTATCTAAACGCTTACGAAAATGTTTTAAACAAAGTGAGAGAGTTTAAGCCTGAATTCTTGTTGTTTTCTGCAGGTTTTGATGCACACATTGATGATCCTTTGGCCCAACTGCAGCTTAGTTCTGAGGATTTTTATAAAATTACCAAAAGAACATTAGAGATCTCAAAACCATTTTGTAATGGAAATGTTGTATCAATACTTGAGGGTGGATATGATCTTAAAGCATTACAAGAAAGCACCAAAAGGCATGTTGATGCTCTCATAGAATTTAATTGATAATCTAATATAACTATCTAAACACACTCTAAATGAAACTGTACAGAATTAAAAAGTCAACCATAGATAAAAAGGGAAGAGGACTTTACGCAACAAAAGATATCAAAGCTGGAACTAAAGTAATTGATTACATCGGTAAATTAATCACAAAAAAACAAACTGAAGAATCTGATAAATACGATAATGGTAAACCTATTTATTTATTTACTATAAATAAAAGATACGATCTTGATGGAGATTTTCCATGGAATACTGCAGGTTTAATCAATCATTCATGTGATAACAATTGTGACTATGATGGTAAAGGACTAAAAATTTGGGTTAAAGCAATAAGAGATATTAAAAAAGGTGAGGAATTTACTTGTGATTATGGATTTGGTTACGATGAAAATTACAAACAATTTCCATGTAAGTGCAAATCTAAAAACTGTTGTGGCTATATAGTAAGAGCTGAGTCTAGATGGAGAATTAATAAAAAGTTTGCAATGAGCAACAAAAAAAATTAATAAATAACTCTATATAAAAAAAGTCCTTCTGGTGGTGCTGGTGGAGCACACAGTACTCTTTTTTTAGATTTAAATACTTTATCAAAAGTTTTTAGATCCCATTTCTTCTCACCTAAATATTTTAGACAACCTACCATCGATCTTACTTGCTGTTGTAAAAATGATTGTGACTTAAATTCTATTTCAATTTTATTTTTTAATGTTCTTATTTTGATTGATTTAATTGTTCTGATTGGACTTTTAGCATGACAACTTGATGATCTAAAGGTTGAGTAGTCGTTCGTTCCTAATAATTTTTTTGCTCCTTTTTTCATTAAATCAATATCTAATATTCTCCTCACATGCCACCCTCTTCCATTTTCAATTACAGGAGCACTTATTTGGTTAAAAATTACATATCTATAAACTCTTTGTTTAGCAGAAAATCTCGAATGAAATTTTTCACTTCTTTTTTTAATTTTAGTAATTGCTATACCTTTATTGTTAAGAAAATGATTAATTGATTTTAAAAATTTTGATAAATCTAAAATTTTTTTTTGACAATCAAAGTGAGCTGACTGAGCATCAGCATGCACACCTGCATCAGTTCTACCAGATCCATTGAGAATTATTTTTTCTTTTAAAAGTTTTGATAAATGTTTTTGAATTAATCCTTGAATAGTAAAACCTTTTTTTTGGATCTGCCATCCTCTAAAACTTGTTCCAACATATTCAATAAGAACTTGATACCTCGCCATTTAAATCTGATGGCCTTTTCTAATTCGTGTACCAAGCATAAATTCACCAATATTTTGGGGCCTTTTTCCTTGTCTTTGTATCTCCGTGACTTTAATTGATTGCCTGTCTCCACAAGCAATTTCTAAATAATCATTAAGGACCTCTCCTGGATTTCCAATCCCATTGCTGATTTCTGCTTTTAAAATTTTATATCTCTCACCACTTGATATAAAAAAAGCACCTGGGATCGGATATAAACCGTTTATTTTGCCTATAATATTTTCTGCATCACTCGTCCAATCAATTAAACCCTCTGTCTTTTGAATTTTTGGAGCATAAGTTGCTTTGGAATGATCTTGATCCACGAAAGTTGCTTTGTCTTCAAGTATGTCATCAATGTTATCTAAAATTTTTTCTGCGGCAATAAAAGATAATTTTTCAGCAATTTCAGCAGAATTAAAATTATTATCCATATTGATTTTATAAGTATTGCAAACTGGACCTGTGTCTAATTTTTCTTCTATTTTCATAATAGTGACCCCAGTTTCTTTATCTAAATTCATTATAGCTCTTTGTATAGGTGCCGCTCCTCTCCACTTGGGTAGAATAGATGCATGTATATTTATAAATCCTTTTTTTGTTAAACTTAAAAATTCTTTAGGTATAATTTGTCCATAGGCTACAACAATTGCTAGATCTGCATCTAAAGATTTAAAAAATTCGTATTCTTCTTTATTTTCTTTTAAAGTTGATGGTGCCCTGTACTCTAAATTTAAAGTTTCAGAAATTCCTTGAATAGGAGATTTGTTAATTTTTTGTCCACGATGTGATTTTTGAGGAGGTTGAGTATAAACGCATGTCACAGGATATCCATTTTGATAAAGAGATTTCAAAATTGGTACAGCAAACATAGGCGTGCCCATAAAAATAATTTTCTTAGCCATGAATTAAACTTCGGCAGTACTTGATTTTAATTTTGATAGTTTTTTAATTATCATCGATCTTTTTAATTTTGAAAGATAATCAATAAATAATATTCCCTCTAAGTGATCCATTTCATGTTGAATACATGTAGCAAGTAAACCTTCAGCCTTTAGCAATTGTTTTTGTCCATTATAATCTAAATATTCTACTTCACATTTACTTGGTCTATCTACATCTGCAAATTGGTTTGGAACAGAAAGGCATCCTTCTTCATAAGTTGCTTTTAAAGGATCTTTATTTTTAATTATAGGATTTACAAAATATCTTGGCTCTTTTTTATTTTCTTCTTTGCAAATATCCATGACAATAATCCTTTTTGGTATTCCAACTTGTATTGCAGCTAGACCAATTCCGTTGGCAGCATACATTGTCTCCAACATATCCTTCATTAGTTTCTGCTCTTCTTTTCCAACTTTACTTACTGGTTTTGAAACTTGTCTCAGCAGTTTACTGGGTTCTGTAATTATAGTTCTTATAGCCATGTTTAAATTTATTTTATTATAAATTTTATACTTTTAAAGGTAGAACTTTTAACAAAAGTTTATTTCTAATCAAATCAACATTTATCTGATTGAGTGTATTGATGATAAAATAAACCGTATCTTCATCCAGATTTTCAATTTTTTCTGGACCAATGACTTCAATTACTCTTAGCAATGCAGCGCCAATTTCATTGTTTTCAATCATGAACTGAATATCTGCGGGCATTTCTGACTGGTTAATCTTATATAAGCTATCATATTTTTTTGAAATTTGAATTCCATCAGATTTCAATGCTTCTAAAAAAATAATATCTTTTTTGGATAATAAATATTTTTTATCTTTTTTGATTTTCTTTAAAAATTTTTCTAAATCTTGTTCGATCTGGGATTTAGCGTAGTCCCCATTAAAATAATTCACTAATTTAGATTGATGCAAAACTTTGTTGTTAAATTTTATTTTTTTATCTTTCACTTTCTCCATTTTAGAATAGCTATTATAAAAAGTTGTATAATTTGAAGGCACATCATCTTCTGAAATTTGATTTAAAAAACGTTTTAATTCTTCATCAAAAGCATTGCCAATTTCATCCTTATTAAAGACATCTTTTAAAGTTTTCATCAACTCTAATTTTAAATTTGGCTCCTCTGTTAAAAGTGTTCGTTGGTATAAGAGCGCTCTCCCTTCTATAGGTGGTAAGGATTTATAAACTTCCTGTGCGTTTAAGAGTTGACTAATATTAAATTGAAACTTTTTATAAAGTTCAAATAAATCTTTTTCTGAATAATTTTTATCATGAACTGCTTTTTCAATCGTAGAAATTTTATCTATATCTGTAATTTCTATATCTTGAATATTATAAAGAAGATTGGATGAGGATAAATATTTCCAAATAAATTTTGGAGTATTTACATTTGGCTCAAAAGAAAATTCAGGGTCAGTTCTATGTGCTAAGTGAAAATCTAAAATAGAGTTTTCAGAAATTGCTTTATCTGCTTCCTCTACATATCCAAATAAATAACTTATTTTATTTTCATAGTAATCATCTTGAAAACCAAGTTCTTTTTTTAAATCTAAAATTAATTGAGCCTCTTCATTTTTACCATAATTAATTAAACAATATAAATTGAACTTAGACAAATAATTATCCTCGATTGGTATGGTAAAATTGGAAAAAATTTCACATGATTTTTTTATGTTTGAGTCAGATAAATAAGTGTCTACTAAAAATCGAGTTAGCTCAGGATGAAGGTTGATGGACTGATTTTTTATCAAGTATTCTTCAATTAGCGCTAAATTAGAGTTTTTAATTAACCAATCAGATTTAAATTTCAAAAACTCTTTCTCAGTTATATTTTGATTTGGATAGTAAGCATTAGTTAACATGGAAATATTCATTATTTCAGAAGCATCTTGTGAAAGATTATATTTATTTATGTTTTCAAAAAGACTTTTTAACTTTGACCCATCAGAATTTGACCACATATCAATACTTAGTCCATATTCGGCTGGATCATATAATCCTACAATTTTAATTTCTTTCGACACAACATCTTGGTCTAGTTTAATTGGATCGTTTTTCTTGTTTGATTGCATATCATAAATTCTGCTTCCAGTGCTATTGTTTTGGTCTTGATCAGAGATATTGGATTCTTCAACAATATCTGTTTCTTTTTTTTCTAAATTCCAGATATCAACTGGTTTATCTTCTGCGAGCGTATTTATCCCTGATAATAAATAAAATATTAAAATTGAAAAATATCTCTTATTTAACAATTTTAAAATTTTCATTTGGAATTATTTTTTCTATTTCTTTTTTAGGTGCAGGAAAATCTAATGAGTTTATAAAAAATACAATTCCTATAACAATAATCAATCCAAGTGTTAACTTAATTACAATTCCTGTAATACTAGCTTTGCCTGAACTTGTGTTTTTAGTAAATTGCATATAACTTTAAATAATTTCAAATTAAGACATATTTGTGTTTTTTCAATAAAGAAACTTATGAAATCAAAAGAAAATCTTGTGTTTTTAGGAATGATGGGATCTGGAAAGAGTTCTATAGGCATGTTGGTCGCAAAAAAACTAAAATTAAATTTTATAGATATAGATAATGAGATTGAAAAAAAAATAGGCACAACAATAAACAAAATGTTTGAGGATAAAGGTGAAGATTTTTTTAGAAAAGTTGAAGAGAAAGTAACGCTAAAAAATTTAAAACTACATTCCTCTGTGATATCTCTTGGTGGTGGAGCTTTTATGAATGAAAATATTAGAAAAGAAGTTTTAAAAAGTCATTTATCGTTTTGGCTAAACTGGAATAAAAATATTTTATTAGGTAGAATAAAAAATAGTAAAAAAAGACCTCTTGCGATAAACTCATCTGATGATCAAATAATTGATTTAATTCAAAAACGCTCTAACGTATATGCAAAAGCTTTATTTGAAATTAAATGTGATAACTTAACTAAAAATGAAGTAGTTAATAAAATAATTAAAATTTATGAGTCAAATTAAATTAAATATAGAAACAAAGACACAGAAATATCCTATCTATATTGGAAAAAAAATATCTGCAAATATTTCTCAAATTACAAGATCTAATTCAATTAAATTTAATAGATGTCTTTTAGTTGTAGATAGTAATGTTCCTAAAAAATTTGTTTCAATAATTAAAAAATCTTTAAAAAATAAAACGAGTTATATTCATTATTTTAAAGCCAATGAATTAAATAAGAATATGAATAGTATAAACAGGATTTTAGAAATTTTGCTAAATAAAAATTTTTCAAGAGATGACTGTTTGATATCTATTGGAGGAGGAATTACAGGGGATATAAGCGGTTTTGCCGCAAGTCTTTTCAAGAGGGGACTTAAATTTATAAACATACCAACTACTCTTTTGTCTCAAGTTGACTCATCAATTGGTGGTAAGACTGGTGTAAATACTAAATATGGGAAAAATCTAGTTGGGAGTTTTTACCAGCCCAATCTTGTTATTTCTGATACTGAATTTTTAAAAACGTTACCTAAGAGAGAGATAGTTTGTGGATATGGAGAAATTTTAAAACATTCAATTATTGGAAACAAAAAATTTTATAATTTTTTAAACATTCATAAAAATAAAATTTTAAAGCTTACTTCTCCGTTTCTTGAAAAGGCTATTCATGAAAGTTGTAAAATTAAAAAAGCGATAGTTCAAAAAGACGAAAAAGAAAAGGGTTTAAGAAAAATTTTAAATTTTGGTCATTCGTTTGCGCATGCTTATGAAGCAACATTAGGATTTAGTAAAAAGCTAAATCATGGAGAAGCTGTAATACTTGGAATGAAAACAGCACTAAATTTTAGCCTTAAAACAAGATTTATGAATAAAAGAGAGTATTATTCCATCATAGATCACATCGATAATTCTGATTTACCATCTTCTGTAAGAAAATTTTTTAGTCCAAAAGATGTAAACAAAATTTTAAGCTTTATGGCAAAAGATAAGAAAAATAGATCAAATAATATTAATTTGGTTTTACTCAAAAAAATTGGGGTCCCAATAATTAATAAAGAGTATTCTAAAAAAAAAATAGGTTTTTTTTTAAAAATTTTTTTACGAAATTAGGATTTGTATTGAGTGAATAGACTCTTTCATTTCCTTATCTAGAATTTTATAAATTTTCTTATTACTTTCTATCTTATTCATAATTTTGAGTTCACTAGAGATTAAACTTATTTTCAGATGAAATTTACCTTCTTGGTTGCCAGCATGATTTTTATGAAGAAAAGATTTGTCCTCAATTTTAATGTCTTCAATATTTATCTGATTTTGTAATTTTTTTTTTACAATTGCTATTAAGTGATTTATATCCATAAGTATAATTTATTATATATCATGAAAAATATTTGTGACTGGAATAATTGTAATGAAATAGGTGAATATAAAGCACCAGTTGAAAAAGATAATAGTAAAAAATTTAGAATGCTTTGTCTGGAGCATGTAAAAGAATTTAATAAAAATTGGAATTATTTTTCAGGAATGAATGATGACCAAATAATGGATTTTTTGAAATCTGATATGATCTGGCATAAGCCTACTCAGAGTTTTAGCTCTTCAGATAATTTTTTTAAAGTTCTCTGGAATACAACATTAAAAGATGAATTAGATAAAGATAAAATTAATGGTGACTATGATCATATGCGTCAATTTAAATTTGACCACAAAGATATCAAAGCGTTTGGTATTCTTGGTATTTCTGTAGGCCTAAAGTGGAAGAAAATACAGGATAAATTCAAAGTGCTTGTGAAAAAATTCCACCCTGATATGAATTCTGGAAATAAAAAATACGAGGAAAAACTTAAATTAATAACTTTAGCTTATACTCAGCTAAAAAATACATATAGAGATAAAATTGACACCAAATCTTGACATAAAACCTGATATTAAAGTTTCCTTGAAACAAACTTTTGGAATAGATTCAGAGATGGAAGTAGAAGCATTTTCAAAAAAAAATGACTATGTTCCTGAAATTGATAAAAGTTATAAATTTGATAGAGATACTACCCTAGCAATAATTTCTGGATTTTCGTTTAATAAAAGAGTTTTAGTTCAGGGATATCATGGTACAGGAAAATCTACTCATATAGAACAAATAGCCGCTAGACTAAATTGGCCGTGTATTCGTGTAAACCTAGATAGCCATGTTAGCCGAATAGATTTAATAGGAAAAGATGCTATAGTTTTAAAAGAAGGTAAGCAAGTCACTCAATTCAACGAAGGAATTTTACCATGGTCTATCCAAAATCCAGTCGCCCTAGTGTTTGACGAATATGATGCAGGAAGACCTGATGTTATGTTTGTGATACAGCGAGTTTTAGAGGCAGAAGGTAATTTTACGTTGTTGGATAAAAATAAAGTAATAAAACAAAATAAATTTTTTAGATTATTTGCAACATCAAATACTGTAGGTTTAGGCGATACCAGTGGTCTTTACCACGGTACTCAACAAATAAACCAAGGTCAAATGGATAGATGGAATATAGTAACGACACTAAATTATCTTAGTCTTGATAAAGAAATGGATATTATTTTAGCTAAAAATAAAAATTTGAACAATTCAAAAGGGAAAGAAATTGTTTCCAACATGATCAAAGTAGCTTCTTTGACACGTAAAGGATTTATCGCAGGTGATATTTCAACAGTTATGAGTCCGAGAACTGTTATGCACTGGGCAGAAAATTCAGAGATCTTTAAAGATATTGGTTACGCTTTTAGAGTAACCTTTCTAAATAAATGTGATGATATTGAAAAAAATACTATTGCAGAATATTATCAAAGATGTTTTGGCGAAGAATTGCCTGAATCATTGATAAATATTCAAATTTAAATGAGCTCTAGAGTAAGCAATATAAAAGAAAAATTTAGGATTGCATTAACTTCAACTGCAAAAGTTATATCTGATGACTTTAATTTAAGTAAAAAAGAATCTGAAAAAAATAAATCTAAAGATACAAGTTCTATAGAAATTGATAACATAAACAGTCCAAGTGATTTAATAAAACTACGAGCAGAAACAGATTCTTCTGCTTTAAAGAAAAAGTTTTCTAATGATGCTATTTATAAAAAAAATTTGCCAGGAAATAATTCCTCAAGATCACTTTATAATATTGCAGAAAAAATAAGATATGAGGCGTTAGGTGGTAAAATGTTAAAGGGTATTGAAAAAAATTTTCGTGAAAATTATTCTCAAATAATTGATCAAAAGCGAAGAGATCAATTAAAAAATAAAGAAGATGTTACTGTTTCTGAGGCATTTGAACTTTACATGCTTAAAAATTTTCATAAAGTTAAACTTAATCCATTAACCTCAAAAATGCTTAATTTTTGGGAAAAAGACTTTGAAAAATCTATAGAAAAACACAAAGAATTTTTATTAGACAATCTTGAAGATCAAAATACATATAGCTCTCGCTTTTCTAAAATTTTGGAGGAAATGGATATTTTTCAAAGTGAGGAAGATCAAACTAACGAGGATAATCAGGATCACGGGCAAGATAATCCTTCAAATGATGATCAAAATAATGACAATGAGGATGACAAGGATGAAAATAATGATCAAGAAACCCAAGCTACTTTAGATTCAGATTATGATGTAGATGAATTTAATTTAGACGAACAACTATCTGAAATAGAGTCGGAAGAACAAAGTACGGAGCAGGTTTTAAAAAAGAATATCGATAATCTAAACCTTGATTATAAAATCTTTACCACCCAATTTGATGAAATTGTAAAAGCAGAAAACCTAGAAAATGCAGATGAAGCGAGTAAACTAAGAAAAAGTTTAGACCAACAATTAATAGGTTTTCAAGATATCATTACAAAGCTAGCAAATAAACTTCAAAGACAGTTACTTGCAAAACAAAATAGGGCATGGGAATTTGATTTAGAGGAAGGATTGCTTGATAGTTCAAAACTACCAAGAATAATAATGGATCCTTACAATTCCTTATCGTTTAAAAAAGAAAAAGATTTAGACTTCAAAGACACTGTTGTCACTCTGTTAATAGATAACTCAGGATCGATGAGGGGAAGACCAATTACCATAGCAGCGATTTGTGCTGATATTTTATCTAGAACTTTAGAAAGATGTTCTGTTAAAGTTGAAATTTTAGGTTTTACAACAAAAAACTGGAAAGGTGGACAGTCAAGAGAACTATGGGCTAAAAGTTCAAAACCAAAAACTCCTGGAAGATTAAATGATTTAAGACATATAATTTATAAAGGTGCAGATACTCACTGGAGGCAAGCAAAAAATAACTTGGGGCTTATGCTAAAAGAAGGCCTGCTAAAAGAAAATATTGATGGGGAAGCAATATCTTGGGCTTACAGTAGAATTAAAAAGAGAAAAGAGGAGAGAAAAATTTTAATGATTATTTCTGATGGAGCTCCTGTTGATGACTCAACTCTTTCTGTAAACTCTGGTGATTTCCTTGAAAAACATCTTAAAAAAATAGTTAAATATATTGAAAATAAATCTGATATTGAGGTACTTGCAATAGGGATTGGTCATGATGTTTCTAGATATTATGATAAAGCAATTAAGATAACAGATGTTAATGAGTTAGGAGATGTTATGATTTCCCAATTAAGTTCTCTTTTTGAAACAAAAAAAAAATATCATTAGATATTAAACAAGTCAGCATTCCGCCAATGAATTAAAACCTCTGCCCCACTTCTAGTTTTAGAGTTTCTAAAATTTAATGAAGCAAAGTTTTTTTCTAATAAAGTCTTTCCAATAAATAATCCAAGTCCTAAACCTGTTTTTGATTTATCTTCAGGATTACTAGCTTTTAAGTAGGGTTCACCAATTTTAGATAGAATATCTCTAGGATAACCATCTCCATCATCCTCTATTGTTATTTCTGTCATCTCACTATCACTTTTCAAATTTATAAAAATTTTTTTTTTTGAGAACTTGTTAGCATTACCTATAAAATTTCTTAATCCATATACAATCTCAATAGATTTACTTATTTTTTTTGGGTTTGAATCTTGATCAAAATTAAATATAAATTTTTTTTTACTTATCTCTTTGAAAGATGCAATAATTTCAGATAAATATTCTCTTATAGTTATATCATTGTCTATAAAATCGTCTTCTTCAACTGGATTAAGACTTAATCTTTTTAAAATTTGATTACATCTTTCCACCTGACTATTTAGTAATTCTAAGTCTTTCTCAAATTCTTTATTATTCTCTAATTGTTTAGCTAAATCTTGAGTAATTATTTTAATTGTTGAAAGTGGAGTGCCTAGTGAATGAGCTGCAGCTGCTGCTTGACCACCTAAAGATAATAATTCGTGTTCCTTTGCCATTACTTCTTCCATTTTTGACAAAGCGTCTTTTCTCAAACGTGATTGTGAACCAAATGTCATAGCAAAATAGTTTAAAAAGAATAATGCAATTACTAAAGCAATTGGTATGGAAAAATAATAGTAAGGGCTTACATGAAAATGAGCACTTAAAGGTGAAGGTAAATCTTTAGAATAAAAAGTCAAAAATAAAATTAATACAGCAGTTAGACTTACTAATAATGAATTAGTTTTTAAACTTAAGTTTGAAGACGAAAATACACTAGGTATTAGTAGAAAGATGACAAATGGATTCACAATGCCTCCAGTCAAATAAAGTAGTGCACTCAGTTGAATTATATCGATAAACAAGAAAACAAATGCTGATCTGTCCGATAATTGCGTTTTTTTATAAATATAAATTAAATAAAAATTACTAAGTATCCCCAATAAAATTATAAAATTTGATAAAAAAAAATCAAATTTAAAATTTAAAATTAAATATACAAAGTTTACAGCTATAAATTGACCAATAATACCAATCCACCTTAAAGTTACATAGGTAGATTTTTTAAAAGAGTATTGCTTTGAAGTTTCAAAAAACTTCATTTTTATATATCGAGATTCTGAACATTAATTGCATTAGAAATAATAAAATCTTTTCTTAATCCAACATCATTACCCATTAATGTATGTATTAAACTTTGGTCTTTTTTAAGATTCTTTGAATATTGTACTTGTAATAAATTTCTAGTTTCTGGATCAAGTGTGGTGGTCCACAATTCCTCGGGATTCATTTCTCCTAAACCTTTAAATCTTTGAATGTTCATTTTGGATTTTTCTAGATCTAAAGCTTTTGCAAATTCTTTTGTTCCTTTTTTTATTTTCTTAATTTCTTTGTTGCTATTTAAAATATAATCTTCTAACTCTTTTTCATCTTTAATATAAATACCCTTGGTACCTTTATTAATTTTAAATAATGGTGGTTGAGCTAAGTATATATGTCCATTTTCAATTAATTTATTAAATGGTTCGTTATTAAAAAAAGTTAATAATAAAGCTCTGATATGCGAACCATCAACATCCGCGTCTGTCATAATTATTATTTTACCATACCTTAAATCTTTTAGATCTATCTCTTCTGCTTTAGGATCTAAGCCCAATGCATTAATTAATGTTACTATCTCGTTTGAAGATATCATTTTTGACAAGGCCTTAGTCCTTTTGTCCGATCCATTTCCATTGCTATTTTTTTTAACTGTCAAATCCTCAACGTAAGTATTCAAAATCTTTCCTCTAAGGGGTAAAACTGCTTGGTTTGATCTATTTCTTCCTTGTTTTGCTGAACCTCCAGCTGAATCACCCTCGACTATAAACAATTCTGTCCCCTCCTGTTTCCCTATCTGACAATCTGCTAACTTTCCAGGAAGACCACTCAATTCAAGAGCACCTTTTCTTCTAACATTCTCTCTTGCTTTTCTAGCAACATCTCTAGCCATAGCTGCTTGAATAATTTTTGCTAGAATTATTTTTGCAACTGTTGGATTTTGATCAAACCATGTAGATAATTTTTCGTTTATAACTGTTTCTACAATCATTCTCACATCAGAAGAAACTAATTTATCTTTAGTTTGTGATGAAAACTTTGGATCGGGAATTTTAGTTGATAATACACATGTAAGACCTTCTTTTATGTCATCTCCAGAAATTGCTAATTTATTTTTTTTTAACAAATTGTGTTCATTAGCATATTTATTCACAACTCTTGTTAATGCACTTCTAAATCCTAACAAATGTGTACCACCATCTTTTTGATATATATTATTTGTATACGGAAAAATTTCTTCACCATAACCAGCGTTCCATTTTAAAGAACATTCTATTTCAATATTGTTTTTTTTTCCTTCTATATATATAGGCTTTCTAAATAAATCATTTCCATTTTTGTTTTGTAACTTTTCTCTTTTTTCATCTAAAAAATCGACAAACTCTATTACACCGCCATCAAATTTAAATTCTGATATTTTTTCTTTTTTTATAGTAGCATCAGTAAAAGTAATTTTAATTCCTTTGTTCAGGAAGGCCAACTCTCTCATTCTTTTAATTAAAATGTTAGGACTAAATTTAATAGAAGAAAAAATTTCTGAAGATGGCAAAAAAGTTATTTTGGTACCAGATTTTTTTGATTTTCCAATTGTTTTCAACGGTGACTTTGCTTCTCCATTTTCAAATTCTATAAAATATTTTTTGCTATCCCGATCAATCTCTAATTGTAATTTTTCAGATAACGCATTTACAACTGATACGCCAACTCCGTGTAATCCTCCTGATACTTTGTAAGATTCATGATCAAATTTTCCCCCTGCATGAAGTTGCGTCATAATAACTTCTGCTGCGGATTTTTTTTCAGTTTTGTGAATGTCTACAGGTATTCCTCTACCATCATCGCTGACAGTAACCGTTCCATCAGGATTAATCATAACGTTTATATTTTTACAGTGACCTCCTAGCGCTTCGTCAATAGAATTATCTACAACCTCATAAACCATGTGGTGCAGACCAGTTCCATCGTCTGTATCACCAATATACATCCCTGGTCTTTTTCTTACTGCCTCTAAGCCTTTTAAAACTTTGATGGAGTCTGCCTGATATGTATTTTTATTTATCATTTTTTAATATCTGGAAAGAAATTAATTATAACATTTTTTAAAAAAAATACTGATTTATCTTTACAAGAGAAAAATAAAAAATGTGAATCAGCCCTGATAATCAAAGCTTTTTTGATGGCGGAGAGAATGGGATTCGAACCCATGAAAAGATTGCTCCTTTACACGCTTTCCAAGCGTGCGCCTTCAACCACTCGGCCACCTCTCCTAAAAATATATATATTAACCAGAATATTTATAATTTATAAAAACTAATAGGAAAATGAGAAAATACATAAGAAATATATTTTTAAACAACTTTAAAAGTATTTTCTTTATGCTTTTAAACTCAAATTCAAGATATTTTGATATAGAAAATATTGAACTTAAATTTAAAAAAGACTGCAAACTTGGCAAAAAAAATACAATATTTAGTACGAAGGTAGACGAGATAATCACTCCAAATATTTTAAAAAATGGAGAATGGGAATATTTTGTTGTCAAATATATAAAAAAAAATTTAATAAGTAAAAGTCAAAAATTTGTGTTTATTGATATTGGAGCAAATGTAGGCTTAACTTCAAAACAGCTTATTAATCAAAAGCTTAAAATTAGCAAATATTTTTGTGTCGAACCTGAAAAAACCAATTTCGAATTATTAAAAAAAAATTTAGGAAATATAAAAAAAGTAATCTTTTATAATTTAGCACTTACCAATAAATATATAAATCATCAAAAAATTTATTTAAACAAAAATAATTTTGGCGATTATAGTTTGCTAAAAAAATCAACAATAAGCAAAATTATAAAATGT